>NZUK01000016.1 GCA_002701365.1 Flavobacteriales bacterium | reverse complement strand
CAAAAATAATTATCGATTCTTTCATCATTATGAATAGAAAGCTTTTTTTCTTCTTTATGTGCAATTGGTGGAGATTGTATATTCATAGATTCAAAGTTAGAACAACTGATAAAAGTCATCAGAAATAATGTTAATATAAAGTGTTTCATGGTTATCGAGATCTCAATTTTGACAATAATCTAAGAATTTCTAGATATAGCCATATTAAAGTTACCAGTAAACCAAATGCGCCATACCATTCCATGTATTTTGGCATTCCTTTCTCTGAACCTTCTTCTATAAAGTCAAAATCTAAAACAAGATTTAAAGATGCTATTACAACAATAAAAAGACTAATGCCAATACTCATAAGACCTCCATTCAAAGGGTTTAATAATTGATTGTCGATACCAAACAAACTAAGTATAATACTCACTAGATAAAAAACTCCAATACCTGCAGTTGCTGCAAATACACCTAGCTTAAAATTCTCTGTTGCTGCAATTAGTTTACTTTTATATGCAAATAATAGAGAAAATAATATACCCAATGTCAATAAAATAGCTTGTGAAGCTATACCTTTAAAACTTTCATCAACACCGAGATTCTCATACATTTGTGAAAGAGCACCCAAAGCTAATCCTTCTAAAATAGCATATATTGGAACTGTAATAGGGGACCATTCCTTCTTAAAAATTGTAATGATAGCTACTATAAAACCACCTATGAATCCTGGCCAAATCAACCAATTATAATCACCAGAAAAAGTAAACGATCCTGCTATGATTAACAAGAGAAGACTAAATGCTGTTTTATTAACAGTTCCGTTAATTGTCATTACATTCCCTGAGCTAGCCATTGATATTCCTTTAAAAGTTTCTGATGAAAGTGCAGGGTTTCCTGATCGTAGGGTTAAATGATTTGCCATAATTATAGTTTAAAAGATTAGTTATTTTAAATGGTTAAACAAAAGAAATGTATAATTTTTTTAAAATTAAATTATACAAAAGTTTATTTACCAATTCGTTTTTTATATATTTACACGCTAAATTATTAAAAATGTTTAATAAACAAAAACTACTTATTTCTGGATTTATTTTATTAGTTGGATCATCTGTTTTTTTTCAAAATTTTAAAAACAAAGAATCAGTTGAATCTAAAGATCAATTAAAAGAAAAATCTATTATTAATTGTGTACAGAAACAGTCTAAAAACATTTCTCCAAAAATTGATTTTTCTGGCAGGATCAAATCATCAAGAAAAATTAATATAGTTTCTGAAGTAAATGGAATTTCAAAAGTTAATTATTCAAATTTTGAAGTAGGTAAAAAATTTAAATCTGGAGAAGTGTTAATTTATATTGAGGATAGTGATATAGATTTGGAATTAAAATCCATTAAAAGTCAATTTTTATCCTTATTAGTAAGAGTTCTTCCTGAAATTAAAATGGATTTTCCATCACTTGGCAATGCATTTCAATCATATATTAATAATTTTAAATTAAGTGGTAGAATAGATGTTTTACCCACTACTAATAACTCCAAAGAACGAAACTTTTTGTCATCAAGACAAATTCTTGAGAATTTTTACAGAATCCAATCTTTAGAAAATAAACTAAATAAATATAAAATTAAAGCACCTTTTGATGGCGTAATTACAAAGGCATTAATTGATCCAGGAGCAAATGTAATTGTTGGACAACCTCTAGGGGAATTTATTGACCCTACCAAATATGAGATTAGCACATCCGTTAGCATTAATGAATCTCTATTAATTAATAGTGGTGATAAAGTGCAAATTGACATAGAAGACTCGGGAGATGTAATTTCAGGCATGATCAACAGAAAAGGTGTTCACATAAATGAACTCACGCAAAGCATAGATCTTTTTATTGATATTCTTGACGGTGAAGTAAAGGATGGAATGTATGCTACTGGAAAAATAATATGTGACACACTTAATAATGTTTATCAAATTCCTAGAGCTAGTATTTTAAACAATAATCAAATATTTATTTTAAAAGATAATTCTTTAAAACTTACCAACTTAGATGTTTTAATTAATCAAAATGACATGGCTCTAGTTAAAGGTCTAAACAACAATGATTGTATAGTTGAAAAAAATCGTAATTATTTTTATGATGGCATGACAATAAACTAAGAACATGAAAAATATTATATCTTATTTTATTAAGTATCCGATAACTGCAAATTTATTAATGTTCTTAATCTTTGCATTTGGTATTGTTGGCCTCAACAGTTTAAGATCCACTTTTTTTCCTGAAATGACAAGTAGATTGATTTCAATACAAGCTGTTTCAGCTGGTTTGTCTCCAATAGAAATCGAAGAGTCTATCACTAAAAAAATAGAGTACAAATTAGAGTCTGTATCAGGTGTTAAAGACATTAATTCAAGCTCTGTTGAGAATATATCCACAATTTATGTTGAGATGGAAAGAGGTGCCAACATGTATGTTGGTTTACAAAACATAAATAATGCTGTTGATCAAGTAAATTTCGGTGTTGATATTGATGAATTATTTATTAGAAAAAGAGAATTTGTAATGCCTACTATAAGTTTCTCAATATCTTCTGACTATGATCTAAGTTATCTGAAAGAAGAAACTGACAGAATCGAAGATGAATTAAAATCAGTTGACGGCATTTCTGAAATATCAATTACAGGATTACCAGAAAAAGAAATTGAAATCGCAATAAGTGAAGATAAATTACTTGGATATAATTTATCAATCGAAGACATTAACCGAGCTATTCTTAGTAAGAATATTAATTTAACTGGAGGAAAAATTGAAGTTAATGATACTCAGTATTTATTAAGATCAAATAATAAATTTAACTCGAGTGATGAAATTAAAAATATTATAATAAGAGTTAACGAAAATGGAAGCCCATTATATCTAAAAGAAGTTGCACAAGTTTATGATAGTTGGTCAGAGGCTTCAATTGAAAGATATCGTAATAATAAACGATCAATTAATATTGTAGTTAGTAATACAGAAACTCAAGACATTATTTTTATTGCAAATTATATTAAAGAATATGTTAAAGAATTAAATAAAACTAATCAGAATATTAATGCTAAAATTCTTTTTGACGCCTCTAATCCATTAAAACAAAGAATTGAACTGCTTTCTAAAAATGGTATAATTGGATTTTTCCTAGTACTGTTATTTTTAACTATGTTTCTACACCCTAGGGTCTCTTTTTGGGTCGCTTTAAGTATTCCTATATCATTTCTAGGAATGTTTTTTTTAGCTCCATCTGCTCCTATAACCATCAATATGATGACTATGTATGCTATGATCTTAGTTATTGGAATATTAGTAGATGATGGAATCATTATTGGTGAAAATATAATTAGAAAATTTGAAGGGGGATTAAATAGATATCAGGCAGCTGTTGAGGGAACAATGGAAGTTTTTCCTGCTGTGTTTGCAGGTGTTTCAACAACGGCCGTTGCCTTTTTGTCATTTTTCTTTTTTGAAGGAATGATGGGTGAATTTGGATGGCAAATGGGATTTGTTGTAATTGCAACATTAGCATTTTCTCTTGTAGAAGGAGCTTTTATTCTTCCTGCCCATATTGCATATTCTAAAGCCCTAGACAAAAACCAAAAGAAAAATAAAATCTCTAATTACTTTAATAAAGTCATAAATAATATTAGAGATAATTACTATAAACCATTATTGCGTTATTTTATGAAAAATACACGTATTGCATATTTGTTTTTTATTGGAATATTTGTCCTTTTTGTTTTTGGGAGTGGTGTTAGTTTTACTTTTTTTCCTTCTGTAGAATTAGATGATTTATATGTTCAGTTTAAAACCAAGCCTGGAACAACAATGGATAAGACTAAAATGTATGCAGACGATATTCTTCATGTAATAAATAGAGTGAATAAAGAAATGGAAGACTCCTTAAGTACTTCCATTATTAATGCCACAGAAATAAAGATAGGCCCGGGGTCACATAAAGGCACGATAGATATGTTTTTAGCCCCACCAGAACAAAGAGGGGTTAAAGCTTATGATATTGTCGAAAAGATTCGATCTGAAATAGGTGATATGGAGGGGATTGAAAACTTAATTATGGGGGTAGGGGATCCATTTGGTAAACCCCTTGCTTTTGCTCTACTAAGCAACAATACACAAGATTTAGAGGCAGCAAGTGAATTGTTTATGCAAGAATTAAAAGAGATTAAAGGAGTTGCTGCCGCATCTTCAGATTACGAATATGGACCTAACGAAATAAATTTTACTCTAAAAGAGAAGGCAAAAGGTCTTGGTTTAAATAATTACGAAATTGTATATCAAGTGCGCCAAGCTTTTTTTGGTACACAAGTTCAAGATCTACAAAGTAATAAAGATGAAATGAAGCTATGGATCAGATACGATGAAAATAAGAAAAATTCGTTTTCTAGTCTGGAAAATATGAAAATAAAAACCTCTAAAGGCACCTTCCCGTTAAAAGAATTAGTCCATTTTGATGTTGATAATAAAATAATTAGCATAAATAGAAAAAACGGAAGTAAGATTATTGAAATTGAAGGTGAGTTAGCCAGTGCAAGTTCATATAGTTCTGATATAATATCTGAAGTTGAGAACAATATGTTTCCTTTGATTCAAAGTAAATTTCCTTCAGTAAAACTAGAATTATCGGGCTCGTCAGATGAGGGGACTGTTACTGCAAATTCAATGAAAAAAATTATGCCTGTTTTCACATTACTAATTCTATGTATTGTATTAATAACTTTTCGGTCAAAAGCTCAAACCTTGGTCGTATTTGTTCTGATGCCTTTCACTCTAGTTGGTGTGTTCTTTGGACACCTACTTCACGGCTTGCCCATCAGTGTTTTATCAGGCTTTGGCGTTGTTGCATTAATTGGTGTTTTAGTAAACGATGCTCTTGTATTTATTACTGCATTTAACCTAAGAATGAGAAATGGTGAAAAATTTCTTAGCGCATTAGAAGAAACAGCTATAACTAGATTTAGGCCTATAATGTTAACTACAATTACCACAGTTTTTGGATTACTGCCACTAATTTTTGAAAAAAGTATGCAAGCACAATTCTTAATTCCTATGGCAATATCATTAAGTTATGGTATTATAATGGCAACTTTACTTACATTATTGTTACTGCCTGTCATTTTACTAACCATAAACAATATTAGACTATATGTTTCACAAACTGACAATAGAGAAGCGGTAGAACCTGCAGTTAAAGAAATACAAAATAAATTATGAAAATAAATCTACTATTAATTTGTTTAATTACATGCTACTCTTATTCTCAAGAAATTCTTTCTTTGGAGAAAGCTATAGAATACGGAATAATGAATAGTAATGACATTGCTATCGTTAAAAACGATGCAAGTATTATTAAAAACAACAATCACATTGGTAATGCAGGATTATTGCCAAATATTGCAATAACATCAGGATATAATACCTCAATAACATCGGACAAGTCTGAATTAAATGATAGTATTCCAGATGGTTTTTCTAGTTTCATTTCTGAAGATATTTTAAATAGTGCTAACAGTAAGACAATTAATATGTCCGCTTCTATTGGTCTCACTTACAGGCTTTTCAGCGGATTTAGAGGAATGTATACTTTAAGTAAGTTTAAACAACAGAATATTATTGCTGATGAAAACATAAGATATCAAGTTGAATTAAAAATAATTGAAATTGTAAATCAGTATTATGACTTGTTAAATAAAAAAAATATTCACGATATATTCAAAAAATCATATGATATATCATTAGACAGATATAACCAGGCCCAAAGTCAGTATGAACTTGGTTCCTTATCAACAAAAGACATGCTAAATATTGAGGTATTATTAAATGAAGATAAAATAAGACTAGATGAATCATTTATAAACATGAATTCAAGTAAATTAAATCTTGCATTGACTATAGGTAAATCTGAAAAATCGTTTTCTATTAATCAAGAATTTAATTTTAATAACAATATGAATATAGAGGATTTATTAAGTAAAATGAACACTAATAATTCAAGTATTCTAATAGCTGATTTAAATTATCAAATTGCACAAAATGAAATTAAATTAGCAAAATCAAGCTTTTTACCTACGGTCAATCTTGTTTCTTCATATGGCTACAATAATATAAATTTTGGAAGTGGCCTATATGACAGTCAACAAGATTTTGGTTTTAGGGGAGGAGTGAATATTGAGATACCACTTTTTTCATCAAATATGCGCAGAAAAAACCTTCAAAATGCAAAAATTAATTTAGACTCCAGGTCGCATGCGTTAGACGAAATGAAATCAACTATCAAAACATCACTTTTAAATGCCTATTACTCATACCAAGATGGCTTAAGCAGTTTGCAATTAATGGAAAAGAATTTAGATACTGCAGAAAAGAATTATAATATTAACAAAGAACTTTACGAGGTAGGTCAATTAAGTAATTTAGAATACAGAGAAGCGCAACTTCAACTTGAGCAAATAAGAATCAATTACAGTGTTAAACTCTCCACTACTAAGATGCAAGAGTATATAATCTATCAATTATCAGGTCAATTAAAAAGAAATTAGAGATGAGAAAATTAAATTATCTAAACATAATGCTAATAACTATACTATTTTATAGTTGTGGACCTGATGAAGCAGGCTGCATGGATGAAAATGCAATAAATTATAATATAGATGCTGTTGAAGATGATGGTAGTTGTGAATATGATTTATTTATTGGACCTGATGTAATTACTGTAGATCCAGTAAAAATCAATAGAAAAGTACTTGTAATTGGCATTGACGGATTTAGAAGTGATGTCTTGACAAGTCAAATAACACCATTTATGCACAATATGACTCTTGCTAGAAATGGATACTACAACACATCTCATATCGTCGAAGACATCACATACAGTGGACCTAATTGGTCATCTATATTAACAGGTGTGAATCAATACAAACACAATGTGTTAAATAATGAATTTGAAAATGACAATTACAGTACATACCCACATTTTTTTAAATATATAGAAACTGCACAAAGCAATATCAAAACCGCTTCAATTGTAAACTGGATACCTATAAACACATATGTTTTAAATCAAAATATTGACTATTCTCCAGTTCAACCCATTAATGACGCTACCGTTCTTTCAGAGGCTCAAAATATCTTATCTGATTCAAATGCAGATGTACTTTTTTTACAATTTGATGAGCTAGATGTAGTTGGACATGCCCATGGTTTTAATTCAAATGTAAATGAGTATGCAAATATGGCTAACTTAATTGATTCACACGTTGAAAATCTTTTAGAAATTATTGACAATAAAAGATCATTAGGTGAGGATTGGTTAGTCCTCATTGTTTCTGACCATGGTGGTGAAGGCACTAGTCATAGTGATGGAAACGACCCTAATGTTAACCAAACAATATTTTTTGCGGAACATTCAGATATTGAATTTCAAGCAAGCTGTTGTTATGTGTCAAATCAAGCTGACATAGCTTCTACTGTTTTAAATTTTTTAGGCATATCTAGTCAAGAATACAACTTTAATACAGACGGTCAATCTGTAGTTCTTTAACTATAGCAAGGTAATATTTTCTGATATTAGTTTATTTTACTAAATTTAGTGGTTATTCTAACCCCTGAAAAAATATGAAAAAAATCTTAATTCTAGCAGTATGTCTATTGACACAATTTACATATGCTCAACTCCCACCAAATAGTTACGCTGAAGACTTTACGCTAACTGACATATATGGTAATGAATTTAATTTACACTCAACCCTTGATGAAGGAAAAACAGTCATTCTTGACATGTTTGCCACATGGTGTGGGCCATGTTGGAATTTTGCAGAATCAGGTGTGTTAGAATCACTCCAAGAGGAGAACCCTGATCAAGTTGTTATTGTCTCACTAGAATCTGACCCATCAACTCCTGAGTCAGAAATTTTTGAGAGCGAATTAGGCGACTGGACAAATATTTTAGGCGATATTGTAATTGACGATCCGTCTGGCAGTGTAGCTGAAGCATATGCACTAACTTATTATCCTACTATTTATAAAATATGTCCTGACAGAATGGTCACAGAGGTTGGACAATTAACAAGCGCTGAAGCCTTTATGGAAGAAATCAATCAATGTAGTTCTATGAATGAACTAGAAGGTTATGATCTTAAATTATTATCATACACAGGAGATTCTTATGCATGTGAGGGAGAATTAAACGCTTCAATTACTATTCAAAACTATGGACTAAACACACTTGACATAGAAAACTCAGATCATCAAATACTTATTAGATTGAGTTCGATGGAAGATATAGTGAATGAATGGCTAGTGAATGACTTAGTTGAGTGGTATTCCTTACAAAGCTATCAAGTCCTTGATTTAGATTTAGGAACAATTATAATTCCTGATGATTATGACTGGGCTATGCTTGATTTCACATTATGGCTTACTAATGATGGTGAGGTGATAGATGAGAATTTGTCTAACAATACAATATATCCTCAAATTACACCAGCTTATTCTATCTCAGAAAGTGAAGAGGAAAATATTTGCATCTATCTCACAACTGATAACTGGGGTGAAGAAACCTCTTGGGATTTACTAGATTCAAATGACAATATCATTGCATCAGGTGGTAATTACGGAAGTTATCAAGACATAACAGAATGTTGGACCCTAAATCCAGGGTGTTATGTTTTTAATGTTTATGATTCCTACGGAGATGGATTAAACGCATCTCAATATGGTGATTATAATGATGGTAGTTTAGTGATAGTTAATGTCGGGCCAGAAGAAACTATTTGGAGTGGAGCTGATTATCAAGATGGGATATCTATACCTTTTCAGGTTACAAGTGAAGAATCATCAAACACTACGGATTGCAGCGATTTTTCTGGAACATGGATAGCTGTAGCAGAATCTATGGGAGGCTTTATAATGCAAATCAATGATTCAGAAGCTAATATATATACTATATCATTAGATAACAATAATGCATGTATTTCTCCTATAGGCAATTCCGAGTTTAATTTTAGTTGTGCTCCTTCAAATACAACTGGAACATATATGATTTCACAAAATGTATTTGGAATAGAATTTGAATTTGCTAGTATTGTTACTGAGGGTGACATTACAATAGATAATGAGACTTTTCAAATTGAAGAAACAGAAGCAATATTTTTTAATTTATCAAATAATGCTGAACAATTGACTGCTTTTGAAGATTTTCTAGACATAACTAACGATTATTATGCTGGTGAGAGCAGCTCTATTGCAATGATGAATACCTCTTTTTATGAAAGTCTATTTGGAAATCTCTTACCTGTACCATTTGATAATCCTGAAGATTATCTAGATCTAAATAATTTAGAAGAGTGTGGGGATCAAACTGAATCATATACAGTGATGGACATAATCGCAAATTCAAATGATCATAACACATTAGAAGCAGCCGTTATTGCAGCTGAGTTAAGTGATGAATTAAATAGTTCTGAGGATATTACAATATTCGCCCCAACTGATGCAGCTTTCAATGCACTGCCAGAAGGCACTATAGAGGCGTTATTAGAAGATCCCGGAACTCTGGCAAGCATTTTACTTTATCATATTCACCCTTATTATATAATGTCTCCAGATTTATATGACGGAATGTTCATTCCCACATCTTTAGGAAGTCAATTACAAATAACAATTAATGAAGATGGAACTGTATTTGTAAATAATGCTATGATCACAGTTGCTGATATTGTTGCTGATAACGGAGTATTACATGTAATAGATGCCTTATTACTTCCTGAAACAATAGATGAAAATGATAATGAAGAATCAGTCAATAACTTTTTATGGTATGAAGATTTTTCAGATGAAACAACACCATATTTAATAACTGAAGATATTGCCGGTTATGGTGATTGGAAATGGAGCGATCAACCACCAGGCGGTCAATGGAGTGAAACTGCTGGAGTAATTGAATCAGAGACACCAGAAAATGGCTTTATGATCATGGAGGCTGATTTTTATAATACAAGTCCTCAAAATGGTATTAATCCAGGAGAAGTTGGAGAAAATCCTATAAGTGCTTCATTCACAATTGGACCTATAGACTTATCAGCATCAGAAACTGAAGAATTGGCACTTCAATTCTACTCTAATTATAGAATCTGTTGTTATTACTCTCCTAGTCCTAACAATGATTTGAATGTATACATTAGTACCGATGGCGGGGTCACATTCGATGACTTAAATTACATTGAAGGAGAAACATTTGAAGTAAATGTTGAGAAAGAAACATTAAGTCAAATTCCATTAGGAAGTTTTTCACCAAACACAGATGGTGTATACTTTAAGTTTGAATGGATCGGAACTCACTATTTTTGGATGATTGATGACATTTCTGTTGTTGAACAACAAGAATATGATTTACAAATAAATACTTCGTGGTTAACAATGCCTAATCCGTTAAATGTTGAATATTATTCAATTCCTTTTGATCAACTAGATGATCAAATGCAGTTAGGAGCAGAAATCTATAATGCAGGTTACTCTAATGATTACGGAACATTAATGGGTGCAATATCATCAGAAAATGGTTATAATAATTTAATTCCTTCTGTGTCTTTTGAAATATCTTCACTAGATACAATGAATATCTTAACAGAATTCTTTACTCATATGATACCTGGTCCAGATGAATATAATTTTACAGCTTCTGTCGTTTCTTCTGGAGAAGACACCTTACTTAACAATAATTCATCATCACGAAATTTTATCATATCTGAAAATGTCTATTCACTAGATGGATGGTACAACTCTTATGAGTGGCAAGGAACAGGGTGGCCAGGAGGTGATGAAAATGCAGATGGAGTAAGATTTGCAAATTATTTTGACATTAAAGAATCAGCATCTCTCAGTTCTATCTCTATAATGTTAGACACGGATGAACATCCAACTAGTCTTGGAACTTTTCAAACTATTCCTGGGGGAGAGATCATTGCATACGTATGTGATACAACAGGAATTTTTGATCCCAATGTTTCATACTTAGACCCTGATTTTGGTGGTACTATATGGGAAAGTGATTTTCACTTAGTTACTCAAGAGGATATCAATAACAATAGTATTGTCATCAACGTTGAAGACTTAGAACTAGAACCTAATGCTTATTACATCGTTATTGAAATGTATAGTAACGGTCTTACTAGTCCAATATTAATTTATGATGACACTTCTGTTCTTCAACCTTGGTATTCATCATTAATTTTTTATCCAAATGACCAAACATGGTACTCTAATCCAAATTCATCATCAATTGCTATTGGCCTAAATGGATATGAAAACTCAATTTATGGATGTACAGATTCTGAGGCCTCTAATTTTGATGAAAACGCCGCAATCAATACAGAAAACTGTGCATATAATGGTTGTACAGATGAAAATGCTTGCAACTATAATCCAAATGCTACTATTGATGATGGCTCATGTGAATACGAATGCATAGGCTGCATGGATGTCAATGCGGAGAATTTTAATTCTTTAGCTTCAATTTCAGATCCATTTATGTGCATTTATCAAGATCCTGAACTTGAATGTATTTGGGAAAGTGATTTTTCTGATCCTTCCGACTGGGTTATAGATCATGACGTTAATGATTGTTCCCTAGATTGGGAAATTGGACAAAATTTAGAATGTGGTGGATTTTACCCAATTGATCCAATTATCTCTAACGACGGCTATTATGCCATGGTAGATTCTGACGAATATGGTGGGGAACAAGGTGGGACTGAAGTAGAAGATTCATGGCTAACAACATCTAATCCAATCGATTGCTCACAAAATGAGAATGTAATAGTCGAAATTGACACATGGTACCAAAGTTATAATTATGAAAAATGTTTCTTAGTTGTTAGTACTGACGGTACATTTCCAACAAATTTATCTCCTGATTCAGAAGAAGATCCTGCTAATGGTATTTATGAAATATTTCCTGATATATCAGGTGATGTGCAGGCAAATACTGGCAACCCTTTCACCAAGCAAATTAACATTAGTGAATATGCAGCTGGACAAAGTCAGGTTTGGGTAAGATTTAATTGGACTGGAACATGGAGTTACGCTTGGTTTATTGACAATGTATGTATTTCAGAACCATTTGACTATGAATTAGCTCTTGAGTCAACTATAATAACTCAATTTGGAACTGATGAACAGTATGCAAGAATTCCTCAAGGTCATATTGAAGGAGATTATAATGAATATGATCCGTATATAGGCGCTACAGTATCCAATATTGGTGCTAATGATATCTATAATGCAAACATGCTATATCAAGTAAAATACAATAATGAGATTATCTCTGCATCTTCATTGCCTTCATTTGATATTAATTCAGGAGAAACCACTACAATAACTGATAATATTGACTTTAACTCTGAACCGGGTATTTATGAGTATAATTTCATGATAAATACTGATAACGACAATATCCAAAGCAATAATATTGAAGAAAGAAAATTTGAAGTTACTGAGAATAATGGTGGCTTATACTCATTAGATGGAATTGGTGTATACGATAACCCAACAATAAGTAGAATGGGAACAGGATCATTTGCTGATGCTACAGATGGATTAATATTTATGTCCTATTATCACTTGACAAGTGATGACCCAGTATATGGTATTGAATTTTTACTTGATTCATATCATTATGAAAATTATTTATCTGAATCTGGTGGCGAAGTTATTGTATCACTTAAAGATTTTTATAGTGTTTTTGAGTATAATGATGTGTGGTCAGATTATGTTCAAAGTGATTTCTACTTAATTACCGAAGAAGATATTAATAATGGTAAAGTATTTATTCCATTTAATGAGCCATGGTATGGTTCAGGACAATTCTACGCATCAGTAGAGATGTATAGCAATGGAGATGAAACACCTATTTATCTACTTGATGACGAGACATATATGCAAGCAGATAACTCATCAATGATTTACATTCCTGGTGATCAAGTCTATAATAATGGTAATGCTTTTGCTATTAGATTAGTTATGGGATCTCAAGCTCCTACAGAAGGATGCACTGATCCAGCTGCATGTAATTATGATTCATCAGCAGGCATGGATGATGGATCGTGTGAATATTTAGAATCAGGAGAAGATTGTATAGCAGGATGCATAGATTACGAAGCATGTAATTATAATGAGAATGCAAACTTTAATGATGATTCTTGTGACTATCCAAACGAGTGTACTGGTTGTGAAAACCAAGAATTATTGTCTAATGAGATAGGTTGGAGCCAAGATTACAATGATGTTATGGAAGAAAATAATTATAGTATAGATTTAACAGATTATGCAGGATCAAACATAACTCTTGAGTTTTCAACTTATATTAATCCTAATAACATTTTTGATGAAAATAGTAGCTCAGAAGGTTACTCTTCAATAAATGTACAAAACCTAATTCTTAATAATACAGAAATTAACTTTTATGATATCCCTACAGAGTTTAACTATATTGGACCAGATTTTGAATTTGGAGGAGTGGATATATCTAACAATGGAATAAATTCATTCGGATATGATTCAAGTTTAGATAATTCGTTTGAGGTTTATTCAGATTTAAGCGACGAAGAATTTTACCTTTATGCAACGATGAATTATTATTATGGTTCGATTAATTCTAATAATATTCAACCAGTTCACACATCATTTAAGATGTCATTAGATTTGTCATACGGCAATGAGCACTACTTATACTTTACAGTTAATCAAGAGTTCGGTGGTTATTTTAGTACAACTGGTTTTGACGTGAATATTGTAGACTGCACACTATTTACAAGTGGATGCATGGATCCGCAAGCCTGTGACTACAATTCGGAGGCTGGGATACCTGACGAATGTGACTATTCTTGTTTATATGGTTGCATGAATGACCAAGCATGCAACTATGATCCAGATGTTTTATATGAAGATGGATCATGTGAATTTATAGAATGCGGGGTATTTGAAATTTATGGATGTACAGATGAAGGGGCATGCAATTATGATTTTTATAGTAATGTTGATAATGGCACTTGTGGAATAGAAGACGATTGTGGAGAATGTAGGATTCCTTTCTGTTTTGAATTTCAATCCAATAGCGTCGTCTTTACAACAGAAGAGATATGTGACAGTGAAATTTCAGGACTATGGTTCTCTAATGATTGTTCCGAAAGCATATTTTGTGTGTCTGGTGAGACTAACCCATTTTGGAATGCTGACTGTCCGCCAGAACTAATATCTATTTCACCTAATATTTCAGAAGCTGATGAGGAACTAGAAGTAACAATAAGTGGCAATAATGTTACTTATTCTCCTGATGAAGAATTTTATTTCTTACAGTGGAGTCTTGTTGATTTTTCACAGTTTAGTGATGTAAGTGATTTCTTTAGTCAAGTTAACACAAGCTTTCCATTTATTAATTCTGGTTATAATACATGGACAGATACAGGCTATGGATACGGTGGAGGATATAGTAGCTGGACAGATACAGGCTATGGATATAATAATACTAGTCCTTGTGATTATTTACCTTCAACATGTTCTTTTAATCAAGATAATATGAGTTTAATATATAGTGAAGAGGGGATAGTGAATGACAATAATATAACATTACCACCAGCATATTTAAATAATTATTATCACACAAGCCTGCAATTATATATACCTACAGATACTTCTATGATCTACGACGTAGGTTTTGGACCAATGGAATTCGATAATGTTGAAATCAATTCTGTAACCATTAATAATATAGAAGGGCTTCCTGAGGGATTGTATTGGGAGACATTTAACGACTTATTAGAAGAAACATCATCATTCACTGGTGGTCAATTTGGCTGTTTATCTATATATGGAAATACGAATAATAGTCCAGGTAATTATGACATAACAATTGTAGTAGATGTTTCTGCAACTGCTGACTTCAATGGGATACCTATTCCAGTTGACATAACAGATAGCTACAATTCAGTATTTGATTATTCCATTAGCATTAATCTTGAAGAATGTGATTTAAATGAAGACAATTCAGGTTATGGATATGGAGGTGGATACAATGCATGGACAGACACAGGCTATGGATATAATCAATTTACAAATACCAATAATAGTTTTGGAGAGTGGACTACTATGACTGATATAATTAATTACTTTGGTGGCATAAATGATTTTATAAACATGTTTATTGATAATTGGTTTATAGGTCAACCTGACTCAAATCAAGGAGATCAATTAGTTGGTCAAGTTGACATACCATTTGAACAAGAACCGGGTATATATGATCTATTTGTTTTTGATGAAGAAATTAATCAGTGGTTAATTCTTGATAATGCATTTGAAGTTTTACCACCAAATATTATTTTAGGCTGTACACAAGAGAATGCCTGTAACTTTAATCCAGATGCAAATGTAGATAACGGAACTTGCGGATTAATAGATAATTGTGGAGTTTGTCATTTACCTTTTTGTTTTGATCCTTTCTTATTAGAAACTACATATGTAGAAGAGTCTGAATGTAACTATATATGGTTAGATAATGACTGTGAAAATAACTTTTGGTGCCTAGATGATGAAACCATCAACCCATTATGGAATTCATGTTATTATGGTGATATTTATGGTTGTACAGACTTCTTGTCATGTAACTATAACCCCGAAGCAACTATTAATAATGGCTCATGTTATTACCCTGAAGAATTTTATAATTGTGAAGGCATATGTATTATAGATAGTGATGAGGATGGAATATGTGATGATGATGACGATTGTATAGGAGAGTATGATATTTGTGGTGTTTGCAATGGCAATAATACTTCTTGTAATGAGAGTCCTTGGGATGAATTAAATTATATTACTGATTGTAATGCAACATTAGCACTAGGCGTTGGTGAAACAATAATGGTCGATGACAACCCTATAACAATTGGTGATTGGATTGGTTTGTTTTATACAGATTTAAATGGTGAACTTGTCAGTGGAGGATCAGGTGTATGGACTGGTGAAAGCATGTCTATTACAATTTGGGGTGATGATGTTAGCACTAATGATGTTAAAGAGGGTTTTTCATCTGGTGAAGAACTTACATGGATGATATGGGATAGTGAAACTGATGAACTTATTACAAATGTTAATGTTGAATATAATATGGGATCAGGATACTTTTATTGTAATGATTTATTGACATTAAATAATATAAATGCTTATTCAACTGTAATACAAGATATTCCTCTTCCAGAAGGATGGTTTATGTTTTCAACCTTTATAGAAACTGATAGTTTTACATTAGAACAAACAATGAACCCAATAGAAGACAATTTAATCATTGTTAAAGACTATGCAGGTAATGTTTATTGGCCAGTATTTGGTCTAAACTCAATTGGCAATTTAACTAAAGGTCAAGGTTATCAAATAAAAATGAGTGCCAATGACACACTTGCTATTGAAGGGAATTTAATTTCTTATAATTATCCAATTGATATTCCACAAGGTTGGTCGTTCCTAGGATATCTTCATCAAGAACCTTCAGATATTGAATTCATGATGGATCCAATAGTAAATGACCTAGTTATTGTAAAAAATTATGCTGGAGATGTTTATTGGCCAATCTTTGGATTAAATTCTATTGGCAATATTAATCCAGGCTGGGGATATTATATTAAAACAGAAAATGCTGTGAATTTCATGTATCCAGATATTGACAATGGAAGACTTGGTTTTAATGAAGAATTTATGTCTAAACAATATAATAAACCAATAAATACTGGAAACAATATGATTGTTGCAATTCCAGATGATCTGTGGCAAGTCAAACCTGTAGATGGAGATGAAATAGTTGTTTATAGCAATGATGGATTAGTTGTGGGGAATGCTCCATATCGAAATGAAGCAACTGTTATTACAGTATGGGGAGATGATGAGTTAACTAAAGATAAAGATGGTCTTGAAATAGGAGAAAAACTCAACTTTGTTCTTTTTAGAAATAATGAATCTACTGAAGAAAAAATAATTATTAATTCTTGGAGTGAAGGATCAGATTTATATAGTATCAATGGTATTAGTATCGCTAATAGTATAAGTTCGAAATCATTTGAAGAAAGAAAATTAATTTTAATTACTGATTTAATTGGAAGAGAAGTGAAACAAGATTCTAAGCAATCAGTATTACTTTATTATTATAATGATGGTAGTATTGAAAAAAAATATATAAACGAATATGAATAAAATGAATATCAAAAACTTATTATTTATAAGCTTAATAATAATTTGGTCTAATTCACTATATGGACAATGTACAGTTAATGACGCTACTGATTGTCAGTGTCTTAATCAATCTGAAAATGATTGTGACCTACTTCCAGACATCACTCTATCTTGGTATGGATTAGAGAATGTCTCTGATGGACCAACTGAATATGCACAAGATGATCCTAGTGCAAATGCTGGAAGATTAAGAATTAGTGTATCAACTCCTAATGATGGTGTTGGGCCTCTTACGGTAAGAGGAGTTGATGACAATGGATGGGCGTACTTCATATGCGGTGATGATACAATAATCCAAACAGATCCATCAAGTAATCTATCTGGTTTTAATTGTGACAATGGTGAAGAGCCTAAGCAAATTACATTTCAAAGAATATACCATAGAAATACTGATGGATCTATGTCTTATTATGATAGAATGGCAGGAACTATGACATATCACCCAACTCATGGTCACAACCATAGTGATGATTGGGGAGTATTCACCTTACGAACAATGGATGAAAATGAACCTAATCCACTTAATTGGCCCATTGTTAGTGATGGAGCTAAAATGGGATTTTGTTTAATGGATTATGGAACATGTGGCACAGGAACATCATCAACATATTATGGCCATTGTCGAGACGAAAACAGATACAGCCCTGATTATCTCGAATATTTTCCTGAATTTGACAACGGAACAAATGGTGGAAATGTAAAGTACAATAGTGATTTTCCAAACTTTGGGCTAGGAGGTGGAAGTTATGGTTGTAGTCCT
>NZUK01000015.1 GCA_002701365.1 Flavobacteriales bacterium | reverse complement strand
TTACAAATAAATTGATTCTAAATTATAGTATTAACAATAAATTACATTCAAAAATCATCGCTAGGCACTATTGGTCAACAATTAATAATCACGAATACTATTCTTTAGGTGATAATGGATATTTAAATAAAATCAATTGCGCAGATTGTGAGGATATAAGTTTTAATACATGGAATTTAGATTTTAACATATCGTGGGAATATAAAGCAGGTTCAACGTTATCTATTGTATGGCAAAATCAACTGACAAAAAGTAATGATAGCATAGAGGTAATTTTTTTCAATAACTTAAATAGATTTTTCGAAAATACACCAACTAATATAATTTCTGCTAAATTTACATCCTACTTAGATTATTTTACTATTCATCAAAAAATACATAATAATAATCGAAACAAACTTAAAATATTTAATTTTTAACTATTCTATATGATTGAAGTAAAAAATATTATTAAATCCTTTAGCAATCATAATGTTTTAAATAATGTTAGTTTAGAGATCAAAGAAAATGAAATAGTGGCCTTACAAGGTCCTTCAGGAGCAGGTAAAACAACACTTCTAAAATCAATTGGATTATTAGACTCTATAGATTCTGGAAAAATAATATTTAATACAAAAGATATTACCTTATTCAATGAAAAACAAAGATGTTTTTTCAGAAATCAAGAAATTGGATTTGTCTTTCAATTCCATAATTTACTACCTGAATTTTCGGGATTAGAAAATATTTGTATGCCATCACTAATTGCTGGCCACTCGTTTAAGGACGCCAAAAACACTGCTTTACAATTAATGGAGGATTTAAATATTGTTGATCAAAAAAACAAAAAACCAGCACAAATGTCTGGAGGCGAGCAACAAAGAGTAGCAATAGCCAGAGCGCTCATCAATTCACCAAAATTAATACTTGCTGACGAGCCATCAGGAAATCTAGATTCAAAACACTCTCAATCAATGTTTAAATTATTTGATGAAATAAGGAATCGTTTTAATACCACTTTTTTGATAATAACACACAATAACAAATTGTCAAAAATATGTGATAGAATAATTCAAATTGAAGATGGTGAAATTATTTAATTATATATGATAGTAATGCAAAATGAGTTAATTTTACAATAATGGAATTCTCAAAACCATCGATTTTCTATTATCTATTATTACTGGCTATTCCTGTCATAATTCACTTGTTTAATTTTCGAAAACATAAAAAGATTTATTTCAGTAGCATCAAGTTTCTTAAAGAAGTAGAACAAAAAACAAAATCAAAATATGAAATAAAACGATGGCTGATACTTTTAGCCAGGATCATGCTGATCACAAGTGTAATATTTGCTTTTGCTATACCCTATTTGCAAAAAAAAACTAATCAAAAAAAAGCTGAGAAAATTGGTTTTTATATTGATAATTCATTTAGCATGGAAAGAATGGATGATAATAACACAATGTTAATTGACTATGCAAAGAATAATGCTAAAAATATTTTAAAAAAATTAGAAACCAATCAAAAAGTACTGATCCTAACAAATGATTTTAATAAAAAATATCAAAAATGGTACTCACCTAAACAAGCTATTGATATAATTAATGAAATACCTATATCTGGATCAACACATAAAATACAAACCATAGTCAATCGATACAATCAAGTAATTGATAGTACAGAAACAAATAGTTTATATATATTTTCCGACTTTCAGAAAATAAAATCTAATAACGAGCAGCTAATTATAAATAACCATTTTAACACTCAAATTGGATGGCTAAAGTCTAAAAATGGTAATAATATTAGTATTGATACTTGTTATTTTGAAACTCCAATTAGGAATAGAAATACAATTGAAAAGTTAATCTCCCAATTTACTAACCATAGTGAAAATAATCAAGTTTTTAAAGTAAGTTTATTAATTAATGGACAACAAAAATCACTCCATAGTATAGAAATTCCTGCAAATAAAACTATAACTGAAGAATTTCACTATAGCAACCCAATAAAAACCAGTATCGTTGAAGGTCAACTAAAAATTGAAGATTCATCAATTGAATTTGATAACCAATTATATTTTTCATATTCAACAGAAGAAAAAATACATATCTCTACAATTTATGATGATACAACAAGTCACTATTTAAACAATATTTTTTCTGATTCTTTATTTAAATCAAAACAATACAATATAGACTTCATTAACTACGAAGAGTTAATACATTCTCAATTAATTATACTAGATCAATTAAGTGAATTATCGCGAGCACTTATACAAAAACTAGAAAAATACATAAAAAAAGGAGGTAATTTATTTATATTTTTAAATCCTAACGCTAATCTAGATTCTTATAATTCTTTATTTCAATTAATTAATACTGATTTTATTTCAAAATGGACAAAAAATGAGAATAAATTAGAATTGATTAATTATAGTAATGATTTGTTCAAAAATGTTTTTAAAAGAAAACATAACAGTATTAATTTACCTGTAGTAAATAATTATTTTAATATAAAAGAAAATAAAAATGCACAAAAAAGAGAGGTTTTAAAATTTATAAACAATGATCCATTTTTAGCCGAATACTTATATGGGAAAGGCCATATATTTCTTCTATTTAGTGATTTAAATCGGGAACACAATAATTTTGCTGAACACGCATTATTTGTGCCATGTATATATAATTCAGTAATTATGCATCTTAAAAATCGCAACATATATCATGTTATTAAAAACGAAACAATTATAGAGCAAAATAATATTGTAAAAAGTGATATCATACATTTAAAAAAAGATATTTCTTTTGACATGATACCTATAACTATTTTTTCTGATCAAAGGACATTAATTAATTTTGAAAATAAAATTAAACAAGATGGATCTTATGAATTATCTATTAATAATCAAAAACAACTAATTACTTTTAATTATGATAGACATGAAAGTAAGATGATCTTTTTGCATAAAAATCAAATTAAAAAAATGTTTCAAAATAACGATATTGATTTTCTAACGTTAGAAAGCAATCATATTTCTAAAAAATACGAAGAAAATAAAAAGAATAATTCTTTAGAACATATTTTTATAATAATAGCAATACTATTATTAATAATTGAATTACTTTTGCTTAAAATATGGAAGATTTAAAGAATATCCTAATTAGAAATGTGACAATTATAGATTCACAATCTCAGTATAATGGTACTAAAAAAGATATTTTAATCAAAGATGGTTTTATTAAAGAAATTGGAACTAATATTCAATTTTCTGATCCTTTTTTTGAAACCGACTTTCCGAATCTACATATCTCTCCAGGATGGCTGGATTTACATTCAAGAATAGGTGAACCTGGACGAGAACATAGAGAAACTATAGAGACCGGATTAAACTCTGCGGCAAAAGGTGGATTTACAGGAATCGTAAGTATGCCTGATACAAAACCTCCAATAGAAAATAAAACCGATATTATTTTTCTAATCAAAAAAAGTATGCATCATATTGTAGATGTGCTACCTACTGGATGTATAACAAAAGGTTGCCAACAACAAGAAATTACAGAAATGTTTGAAATGTACAAACATGGTGCGGTTGCATTTACTGATGATAAAAAAACTATTCAAAATGCCATGTTAATGAATATCGCATTGGAATATGTAAAGAATTTTAATGGACTTATTATGAGTTCTTGTCTAGATAAAAACATAAATAAATTTGGACAAATCAATGAAGGAATAATTAGTACTCAAACAGGATTGTCTCCGTCACCCGAATTAGCAGAAACACTAATCATTTTACGGGATTTAGAGATTCTAAAATATACTCAATCAAAATTACATATATCAAATATATCAACAACTGAATCAGTGAAGCTGATTAAAAAAGCTAAAAAAGAAAAATTAAACATATCAACTAATGTAGCAGCACACCAAATTATATTATCTGAAGAAAACTTTAATAATTTTGATACTAATTTAAAAGTAATTCCACCTCTGAGAGATGAAAAAACTCGGCAAGCATTAATCAAAGGGATTATAGATGGAACTATCGACGCAATATCATCAGATCATACACCTATTGAATCCGAGAGAAAAAAATGTGAATTTGCATTAGCTAAGTTTGGTATCATTGGTTTGGAAACAGTTTTTCCTATTATAAATACAATGCTAAATAAAAAGATTGAATTATCTAAAATTATTGATTTAATTTGTTTAAATCCTAGAAAAATCTTAGGACTGCCAGTAACAAAAATTGAAGTTGGGGAATACGCTAACATGACTTTATTTAACCCAGCACAAAAATGGACATATTCAAACAACGACATAGCATCCATGTCAAAAAATACTCCTTTTATTAATTATGAATTTATCGGTAAGCCAATTGGAATTATTAATAAAAGTAAAATTCAAATTAATAATTAAAAAAGTAGATAAATTTCTATCCCTAAACCTATCGCATTCCCACTATTTTTTGTATTTATTAAAGAAATAAGATCAGAAAAGTAGAAATTGGTATGCAATTTAGAATGCCATTTTTTATTAAGACTAATCGATAAATTGGTATAATTAAATTTATTAAACGAGTAACTTGGTGTCAAAGAAATCTGATGTTGTTCAAAATTCATTTCATAAGCAAGAGACCCACTATAAAGAATTGATCTGGCAAGTTTTTTCATATGAAAAGATGGTTTTAGAAAACCTGTTGAATTTAATTGATAACTCAAACCAACATCAATATTAAAAGGTATTAACCTTGACCTTTTAATACTATTTTGTTGTTCAAAATCAAAAATATTTAACACAGAATCTTTTAAATTATTAAATTCGGTTGTTAAAATTTGATCTAATTCATAATCTAGACCATCAAACTGCAAGTAACCTCTAGACCTATAGTGAGATTCATTCCATGTAATAAAACCTAAATCAAATACTGATGTGTAAATACTCAATTTTTCAGAGTAATCATATTTAACATAAATGTCTGTAGCTAAACCTAAATTTGATCCAATATTATTGTCGGTATTAATAAAAAAATTTACATCCGGATACAAAAAAGAAGAATATGGATTAGATGAAGTTCCATAGTTTTCAGAAGTTAAAAAATTAACATAAAAATACTCCGAACCCAACAAAGAAATTCCATTAAGGATTTTTAATTTAGAGCCGATAAAAATATTATTATTGATTTGTTTTGTAAACCCTAAAAATATAGAAAAATAATTCATAGAGTGTAGATTTTGATCATCTCCAAAATGAATTGCTTGATTTAAAAATTGATAATTGCCATCAATAAATAAAGAAGCAAATTCTTTAGAAAATGAAAGTTCGAAAAAAAAACGATGATCAACTCCCATTGAATAGACATGGTTTTTATGTCGATAAGCATAGTAAAATAATCTATTTTCAACATCTAATATATGGTTTGAAATATCACGAATACTATTTTTATACTGATTTAAATCAATAATAATTTGATTATCATTAATACTGGTAAAACGTGCAATACTTGGATTAGAAAACACATTAATATAAAAACCTAAGGCAGGTAATTGCAAAACATGTGTATAAGATGAATCTTTTTTTAAAAATTCAATATTTTGATCAAAGAGCATATTATTAAATAAACTTGAATTAACCTGTGAATATAAATTCAAGGAAATGAGAAAATAAAGCACAAAAAATATTTTATTTAATTGCATATTAATTAAAGTTTATTTCTGTTTCAACACCTATCTTTAACAAACACTCATAGTTAGAATATATTTTGACATATTGTTCTTCGTTTTGAGAATTCGAAGTACTCAAAGTGATATCTACAATAATTTTATTGGTGCTAAGAAAATTTTCAATTTCATTCTCAGTTAAATTTAAAAAACCAGAGGACACAACAGATTCAATTACGTAGCCTTGTGCATCAACAATCGCTGGGTCAATAATATTAGTTCCAGCATTATTTAAACTTATAAACTCAAGAGTATCTAAATTAAATGTAGGATTCAATGAATCATGTAATACTAAATTAAACTCCGTACCTAATGGGAAGCCATTAATAAGATTATAATGCAACAATAATCTTTCTATTTTTGATATGTCATAATCAAGGCCATCAAAAATAATAGTATCTCTTAAACTAATATTAGCCGCATTAACATTCAATGGAAAATCTATATCAACACCTAACAAAAGAGAAGTATTACTATTAATTTGCGAAAAATCTAATGGATTTAAAGCGATACTAGCACTAGCATTATACTCAAGAGATTGGGGAGGCAAAGCAATAATAGCCCCAATTTGATCTTCATAATAAGTTACTTGACTTGTTCCATTAGGAAAAACATCTAAATCTACATGTAAGCTATCTGATGAGCCATATTGTGAAAATGCGAATAAATCTCCCTGAATAGCTCCCGTAATATTAAATGGATTATTAACATTAATTGTAAATGTTGGGTCACCAAGAATTAAACCACTATCGAAATCCTCAAATAAAGCTAGATCAACATCAACAACTCCTCCACCTATTGAAAAAAGAATATTGCTAAAAGCTACATCATTAATTGAAAAAAGTATTTCAAAACCAGTCTGTGGTGTTAACTGGACTATATCTGTACCAACATTTTCTATTTCTAAATTAATAACTTCTATATCAATATTATTATTAATTGTTAAACCTGACAAATCAATTGTTTGACTTGTGCTAGCACCTGGTAAAAGATTCGAAATTTCAATATTTCCGGGATTATCATAACCTGTTGATATTTGAATCTGAACATTTTCTATAGATATTGGTAAATTATTTGTGATTTCAATTTCCAGTACACCCGATTCAAAAGACGCTTGAGAGAACTCGTCAAACTGAAAATTAAATGGCTCAATTAATGACTCATTAATTATACTAAATGGTTGACCTATAATTTCTTGTCCTTCCTCTGGAAACGGGAGTTCAATATCAAATTGATCAATTAATAAAGATACTAATGGATCACTTTCTCCAGCAGAAATAAGTAATTGTTCCAATACCACAGCAGTATCAATATTTAAACTAGTTAAGTCGGTTATACCTAATAATAAATCCGGATTTAAAACATAAATTGAATCATTTCGAAATTTAAGCCTTATAAATCCATCTTCATCATACTGAGTTGTTCCTTTTTCAGGGATTAAATCAGCAATTGTTATCGTTGAATTAATGATTGGCATAGCCCACTCTGGTGACCAATTATCTATTTCAATGCTAGGTTTTTGACAAGATAAAAAAGTAAAAAAAAAGATTACAACAATAATATATAATGTCTTATTCATGGATTAAATAAAAAAATTTATACCTTAACAAAGGTGCATTAATTTTTGCTAAAAAAATAACCTATTAAAATAATAATGGAATCAATAGAAAATATTATCCAATCTAAAAAACTCTTTTTAATTGCTGGACCCTGCGTCATAGAAGACAAAGAGTTAACTTTTAAAATTGCTGAACAACTCAAATCAATTACTGGAAAATTAAAGATTCCTTTAATATTTAAAGCGTCATATAAAAAAGAAAATCGAACCAAATTAAGCTCTTTTAAAGGACCAGGCATTAGAGATGGCATAGACACTTTAATTGACATCAAATCTAAATTAGATATCAACATAACAACTGATGTCCACAATGCCCATGACATGGGGTTTTTAGATGAAAAAATCGATATTATTCAAATTCCTGCATTTTTATGTAGACAAACAGATATTCTAGTTGCTGCAGCGAAAACGAAAAAATATGTTAATGTAAAAAAAGGGCCTTTCTTATCTGGTGAATCATGTCAATTTATAATAAATAAAATTAAGGATTCTGGGAGCAATAAAATTATGATAACAGAGAGAGGTAATTCTTTTGGATATCAAGATTTGGTGGTAGATATAAGGAATATTCCGATTATTCGCAATTATGACGTACCTGTGATATTAGATGCAACTCACAGTAATCAAAAACCAAATCAAACAACAGGAAAATCAGGTGGAACACCACAATTTATAGAGGAATTAGCATGCGCAGGAATTGCAGCAGGAGCTAATGGAGTCTTTATTGAAACTCATCCTAATCCCCAGCATGCGCTTTCAGATGGCTCAAATATGTTGCCAATAAATAGATTAGAAAATCTATTAAAAAAACTTCTTGCTATTAAATCTGCAATAAGTTAAAATGCAATTTTTAAATTATCGTATGCTAAAAAAACATTTTTTGGAAGTTCTTTGTTAATTTTATCATGTAAACCCATGCAATGACTTATATGAGTTAAGTAAGCTTTTTTAGGTCTTAATTCTTTAATTAAATCTAGTGATTCTTCAAGACTGTAATGAGAAATATGTTTTTCCTTCTGTAAAGAGTTGATGATTAAAATATCTAAATTCAACAATTTTCTTTTCTCTGATTCTGAAATATAATTAGCATCTGTAACATATGCTAAATCCGCAATTCTATAACCAAAAACAGGCAACTTATAATGCATAACTCTAATAGGTGTAATTGGTAATTTTTTGATATAAAAAGTGGCATTTTTAATTTCATTAATAATAAATTGTGGTTTTCCTGGATAATCTGTACCATCAAATAAATATCTGAAATCAGATTTTAATGCATCTGAAACATTACGCTCTGAATATATTTCAATTGGTTTTTTATACAAATAGAAGATTGGGCGAATATCATCTAATCCTGCTGTATGATCTCGATGTTGATGAGTTAATATAATTGCATTAATATAAGAATTATCTGTTTTTAACATTTGTGCACGAAAGTCTGGACCTATGTCAATCAAAATTCTTAATTTATGAGTTAACACTAGCAATGAACTTCTTAAACGTGCATCTTTTGAATTACTAGAATTACAAACTAGACAATTACAACCAATTACAGGAACTCCTTGAGAAGTACCTGTTCCTAAAAAAACTGCTTGACTTTTCATATAATAAATGTAATTTTTTTGCACATTTTAAACAAACTAATCTAAATTTGTACAAATTACAATAATTCATCAAGATGAAAGATGTTATATTAAGTCCTGCTCAAAAAGCTCTAAATGTTAATTTAGATAAATATATTTATGGTGCCTTTTCTGAAATTGGTGCTGGACAAGAAGTTGTTCGACATTTTTTTAGATCTGGAGGCGCATCTGGAACAATAGCCAAGGCAATGTCTGCCTACGACATGGACGTGAGTGATGCAATATATGGCAAAGAAGAAGATGGACGCTATGTATGCAAATCAAGATTGAAAAAAATTATTGAACGAGAATATGACTTATTAGAAGAACGACTGGATAGAAAAAAACATCCTAAAAAACTTTTTTTCTCATTTGCAAATACAGTAGCAACTACAAAATATGACGACATGCAGCCTGGACACGGTTGGGTTGGTGTTAGATTTCAACTAAATGAGTCTGAAATGCCAAATGATGTGATTATTCATATTAGACTACATGAAAACGATGCTAAACTTCAACAAGAAACTATTGGTATTTTAGGTGTAAACTTATTATATGCTTGTTTTAATTATAATGAAACACCAGAAAAATTTATTAAAAGTTTATATGACAATTTAACTAGGAAGCAAATGGAAATTGACATGGTTCATATGAATGGAGCCAAGTTTGAAGGAATAGACAATCGACTTCTAAGTCTATTATTAGTTAAAAATGGCATGACTGAAGCAGTTATTTTTGGACCGGACGGAAATAATCTACAACCCTCTGATGTCTTGTATAAAAAAAATATCCTCGCTCTTAGAGGAAGTTTTCGTCCAGTGACAAAAGTCAATATTGATATGATTAAAAATGGGCTGAATGAATTTATAAAGGAAAATAAAGTTCAGGAGAACAACTTGCAAGTGATTTTTGAAATCACATTAAATAATCTAAAATCTGAGGGGGACATAAACGAAAAAGATTTTTTAGATCGTGTTAATATTTTATGTTCTATTGGTCAAACTGTGATGATATCAAATTACCAAAGATATTATAAATTACTTGATTATTTTGGGAGATTCACAAAAGAGCGGCTTGGTATTATTTTAGGTCTCACAAACCTGCAAGAAATTTTTGACGCTCAATACTATCGTAATCTTGATGGTGGTATATTAGAAGGTATAGGAAAAATGTTCAATCGTGATATTAAAGTATACGTTTACCCATATAAGCCAGATTCAAAAAGCAGTTTAAAAACATCTAAAAATATCATTATTCAACCACGGATAAAACCACTATATGAATTCTTTTTATTCAATAAAAGAATAATTGATTTAAAAGATTATAAAGAAGATTATTTAAGTATTTTTTCTAGAAAAGTACTAAAAATGATCAAAAAAGATAAAACGGGTTGGGAAAAAATGGTTCCTACTTATGTAGATAATATTATTAAAGAAAATAAATTATTTGGGTTTGGTCACATTACAACAAACAAACTCAATAAAGAAACTAAAAAATAAATCACCAAATTAGCTGCTCCCGCATAATCATTTGCCATTCTTTGACCTAAGAATAAACAACAAATTATAAAATTAGACATTATAATACCAACTAATAACAAGGCAATTATAAGGCTTGAAAAACCTGCAAAAGAAACACTTATCAGGACAATAGAAAAAATCAAACCAGCTAAACATTCAAGAAACATTAAAAATGCTAATGAAATAAAAGTGAAATTCTGAAATATAGTTTTATTAAAATGATCTTTAAAAAAATTTAAATTATCATTCCAATTAACAAGCTTATCTAATCCCGACTGTAAAAAAAGAATACAAAAAAAGAATGATATAAAAAATAAAAAAAGTTGCTCTAATAAAGTATCAGGGTGATTGTAGCTAAAATTTAGTATATCTGTCATAGTGTAAATATATGTTTTTTTAAAAATTGTTGAAAAAATAATGTTTTTTTTTTATTTGTAGAGATAAAAAATTATCATATTAGTTGTATTGTTCTAATTATTAAAATAACTAAATGTCAAAAATTATATCTATAGTTAACCAAAAAGGAGGAGTTGGTAAAACAACAACAGCAGTCAATTTATCCGCTAGTTTAGGTGCTCTAGAAAAGAAAATTTTACTTATTGATGCAGATCCTCAAGCAAATGCGACATCCGCATTAGGTATTGAATTAAAAAAAAATCAACAACAAAATACTATATATGAATTACTAGACAATAGCATCAAATCAGAAGATGCTATTTTAAAAGAGGTGTCGCCAAATATGGATATCATTCCATCAAGTATTGATTTAGTAGGCGCTGAAATAGAATTAGTCAATCAACCTGAACGAGAAAAAATGCTAACTAAACAACTAGATAGCATTAAAGAAAAGTATGATTTTATAATTATTGACTGCCCTCCATC
This sequence comes from Flavobacteriales bacterium, assembly GCA_002701365.1. Lineage (GTDB taxonomy): Bacteria > Bacteroidota > Bacteroidia > Flavobacteriales > TMED113 > SP256. The sequence goes on along the minus strand of NZUK01000015.1, from coordinate 73,769 downwards.
ACTAGGTTTAATCACAATTAATTGTTTATGCGCATCTGATTCCGTATTAATACCTATCCAATGCGAATACTTTGCTCTAGAAGGATTAGGAAAGTTAATGAATACTATACGAAAAATTCAAAATTTTCACAATCCTCAACTATCTATTGAAGGATTATTGCTAACTATGTATGATTCTAGATTAAGATTATCTAATAATGTTATTGAAGAAGTTAAAATGCATTTTGGAGAAATGGTTTTTGACACAATTATTCAACGCAATGTTCGTTTAAGTGAAGCCACAGGATTTGGAGAAAGTATTATTAAATACGATGCTAATTGTAGAGGAGCAATCAATTATTTAAACCTAGCACAAGAATTTATAAAAAAAAATGAATTAATTGTAGACAATGAATCATAATAAGAAATCGCGATTAGGAAGAGGATTGTCTTCTATTTTTAATATAGACAAAGAACATGAATCAAATAACAATATAATTAAGAGTATTGATATTGATTTAATTAGTACAAATCCATATCAACCAAGAACAAAAATTGATAAGAAAGAGCTAAGTCAGCTAAGTGATTCAATTAAACAATATGGACTTATTCAACCTATTACAGTAAGGTCATTAGAAAATAATTATTATGAGCTTATTTCTGGAGAAAGAAGACTACAGGCATCTATACTAACTGGATTAAAAAAAATTCCTGTATTTATTAAAAATATTAGTAATAATCAAATGCTTGAAGTCGCACTAGTAGAGAATATTCAAAGACAAGATCTGGATCCTATCGAAATTGCTATAAGTTTAGAAAAACTAATAAAAGAATCTAATATAAAACAAGAAACTCTTGGAAAACGAATAGGAAAAAGTAGATCGACTATTAGTAATTATATTAGACTATTAAAATTAGATCCCATTATACAAGCTGGAGTAAGAGATAAAATAATAACTATGGGACATGCGAAAGCAATTCTTAATATTACAAACCAAGATTTACAACTTGCCTTATACCAAGATATAGTAAAATATAAATTAACTGTTCGAGATACTGAAAAAATAGTTAAAAAAAACAAAGTAATTACAATATCTAAATACACCCAAAAAGTTTCTAATCTATCAACACATTTTCAACAAATCGAAAAAGAACTTTCAGAATTTTTACAACAAAAAATAAAATTAAAAATATCAAACAGCGGAAAAGGAACTATAGAAATACCATTTGAATCTGAAAAAAAATTAGATGAAATTATTCAAATACTACAATCATAACATAATTCTCATATTCATATTGCTTTTTTCATGCAACTTTTTATATGGGCAAACAAAAAAAGAAAATCAGGTAAAAAAAGCAACATTATTATCTACTGCCTGCCCAGGACTAGGTCAATATTATAATAAAAAATACTGGAAAATTCCAGTCATATATACTGCTCTAGGTACTACTGTCTATTATTATTTGAATAACAATAAACTATACTCAAAATATAAAGATGACTATATAGCTGAAATTGATGACAACGAAAATACAATAAATCATTCCTCTTATAGCGCTAGTCAATTAACTACATTACAAGACTACTATAGAGATTCAAGAGATTTGTCAACATTATTATTTATATTAATGTATTCATTAAACATCATAGATGCATGTGTTGATGCACATTTTACAAACTATAACATAAATGAAGATTTATCATTGTATTTAAAACCAACAACTATAAATAACAATGAACAAATTACACTTAGTTTAAAATTAAATTTATAACTATGAAAATTGGACTTTTAGGTTATGGGAAAATGGGTAAAGAAGTTGAAAAAAAAATACTTCAGAAAGGATATAGTGTGGCATTTAAAATTAATTCTAAAAACACAAAAGACCTTAACTCATCCACATTAAAAAAAAGTGATGTAGTAATAGAATTTTCAAATCCAGAAATTGCATTTCAAAACATAAAATTTTGCATTGAGAATCAAACCCCAATTGTCTGTGGAACAACAGGATGGTTGGATAAAATTAATGATGTTGCAAAACTATGTAAAACACATAACGGTACTGTTTTACATGCACCCAACTTCAGTATTGGAATGAATCTTTTTTTTGAAATTAATAATTATATGTCTAAATTAATGAAGAACAAAAATTACGACATCTTGATTGAAGAGACACACCATCACATGAAAAAAGACAGCCCTAGTGGAACAGCTATTAAAATATCCAATGACATAAAGAAAATCCAACTAAATGCAAAAGAAAAAATTCATATTGTTTCAAAAAGAATTGGTGACGTAAAGGGCGAACATACAGTAAAATATATTTCAGAATTCGATGATATATATATATCTCACAAAGCAAACAATAGACAAGGCTTTGCAAGCGGAGCCTTGTTGGCAGCCGAATTTATCCAAAATAAAAAAGGTATATTTACAATGGCTGATGTAATAAACAATATCTAATTATGTTCTTATTTACCATTACTATATATTTCGCTTCTATTTATCTGATTTACTTTAAAGACTATCAGGTGAAAAAAATCATTTCTATTATAGCGGGATTAGGACTATCAATATCGATTTTTCTAAGTACTGATTTTACAAAACAGTACTTAATTTATTTAATCATCATTTACATTGGGTCAATATTTGTAAAATTAAGTTTTAAATTCTTAAGAAATATTGTACAGTCAATTGACCATCGTCGAAAATTTACTATTTGTTTTTCATATGTTTTTTTATACATTTTAGCATTGTTCTTAATTATAAACATGACTGACGCCACGTGGTTAAAATGGCTTTATTTTTTAGTATTTTTTATTTTAGACTTTTATTATTTTCATTTTTTTTCTTGGTCAAAAAATGAAAATAAAAAACAATCAAAAAATGAAGAATGGGAAGAAGCAATTACGTTTGCTATAATAGCAGCAACATTAATTCATGTTTTTTTTATTCAACCTTTTACAATTCCAACATCATCTATGGAAAACAATATGCAGGTAGGAGATTTTTTACTGGTTAGTAAAGTAAACTATGGTGCTAATATTCCTAACACACCTTTGTTCATGCCATTTATGCATCAAAAAATACCTGGAACTAATACTCCTTCATATTCTAAACTAATTCAATTGGGATATAACCGACTCCCCGGATTTCAAACAATTAAAAACAATGACATAGTCGTATTTAATTTTCCCGCAGATTCTTTAAGGACAGATATGCCTTTTGATAAAAAAATGAATTATGTCAAAAGATGCGTCGGTATCGCTGGAGATTCATTGCAAATTATTAATCAAGACATTTACATCAATAACACGAAAAGTGACACTCACATAGAAAAACAATTTCAATATATCATCGTTCCAAACGACAGTGTTCACATAAGTAATAATATTATGCAAAATGTTGAGCAATTACTAATTGAAAATGACATTGAAACATATGCGCAATATAGATCGAATAGAGGAGTTGAAAACTTAATCAAACCTTCAAAGCGAAAAAAAACTGAAAAAAAATTAAGATCTAACTTAAAAAACACTGGTCTTTTTGTCGTTTTTATAACGAAAAAAGAAAAAGATATTATAGAAAAAAGAATAGAAAAATGGTTTGTTTTTAAACAAGAATTAATGACAAAAAACCTATTCCCAAAATCAGTAAAAAATGAATGGACACTAGATAACTACGGACCCATATATATTCCCAAAAGAGGAGATATTTTAGACTTAACTATTTCAAACATCCACTTTTACAGAACAATTATTGAAAAATACGAACATAATACAATTAACATATCTGATAATAGTATATATATTAATGATATAAAAACTAATTCATATGAAATAAAAATGAATTATTATTGGATGGTAGGTGATAACAGACATAATTCTGAAGATTCTAGAGTATGGGGGTTTGTACCCGAAAATCATGTTGTAGGAAAGCCAATATTTACATGGCTAAGTTTAAATTATAATGCACTAAACAAAGAAAGTATTAAATCTAAACTTGGCATTATTCGTTGGCACAAATTATTTACAACAATTAATCAGGCAGGAAAACAAAAATCTTATTTAATTCATTTTTTAATTTTTCTATTATTAATTAAACTAATAACACGTTTTGGAAAAAAAAATAAATCGTGATTTTAATACACTGTCTAAATTTATTCTTCCTTCGTCTTATTTTCCTCCCATAGGATACTTTAAGATTCTACAAAATCAACAAAACTTATTGATTGAAAATTTTGAATACTTTAAACGCCATAGTATTCGAAATCGAACATCAATACTAGGAGTAAACGGGATTATCTTAATGACTGTTCCTATTCAACGAAAAAATTATTCTAAAAATCCAATTAATAGTATTAAAATAGCTAATAATGATTGGAAGAAAAATCATCTAAATAGTATTAAGTCAGCATATGGATCCTCCCCCTTCTTCATATATTACTATGAAGAAATTGAAAAAATAATAAATAAAGATTATGTTTTTTTAATAGATTTAAATAACGAAATTCTCGAATACTTTTTAAATGAACTTAAGATCACTTCTAATATAAAACAAACTACAGAATACACTAAATCCTACCCCTCTGAAACTTTAGATTACAGAATAAATGATTTCCCTGTTTCGAGTCACAATTATCAACAAGTTTTTGCCAAAAATTTCATACCTAATCTTAGTATTCTAGATCTCATTTTTAATTTAGGCCCAAATTCACCAGAAGGTATACAATAATCAATGACTAATATTCTTATATTTAAGATAATTATTACTCAAAAATGGACTTAAATTTTAATAAAAATGAAGATAGTATGAAATTGTTAGTTTCAGAAATGAAACAAAAAAAACATGCTATTGAGTTAGGAGGAGGTAAAGAAAATATTGCGAAACAACACAAAAAAGGAAAATTAACAGCAAGAGAACGAATAAAGAAAATTTTTGACAAAAACTCAAAAACAATCGAATTAGGCATATTTGCTGCAAATGATTTATATCTAGATTTTGGTGGATGCCCTAGTGCAGGAGTGATAATAGCAATTGGTGAAATTCATAATAAAAATTGTATCGTAGTTGCAAATGACGCAACAGTAAAAGCTGGTGCATGGTTTCCAATGACAGCGAAAAAAAATTTAAGAGCACAAGAAATTTGTATTGAAAATAATATACCTATAATTTATTTAGTTGATAGTGCAGGAGTATTTTTACCTCTTCAAGACGAAATTTTTCCGGACAAAGAACATTTTGGCAGGCAATTTAGAAATAATGCAAAAATATCCTCTATGGGTATCTCTCAAATATCAGCAATTATGGGCAGTTGTGTAGCTGGCGGAGCATACCTTCCAATAATGAGTGACGAGGCATTAATTGTAGAAAAAACAGGTAGCGTGTTCTTAGCAGGATCACATCTTGTAAAGGCTGCAATTGGAGAAAATATTGACAATGAAACATTAGGTGGTGCAGATACTCATTGTAACATCTCTGGTGTAACAGATTATAAATGTAAAAATGACACTGAAGCCATTAATATAATTAGAGAAATCATAAATAAAACTGGTGAAAAATATGGCGAGAAATTTTCAAGAATAATAAGTAACCCACCTAAAAAAGATATTAATGATATTTACGGAATAATCCCTAGAGAACGTGATAGCCCTTATGAAATGCGAGAAATATTAGAGCGAATCGTAGATGATAGTATATTCCAAGAGTATAAAGCTAATTATGGAAAAACATTAATATGCGCATATGCAAGAATTGATGGGTGGTCTGTAGGTATTATAGCAAATGAAAGAAAAATGGTTAAAACAGGCAGGGGTGAAATGCAACTTGGAGGTGTAATATACTCTGATGCCGCTGATAAAGCTGCTCGCTTTATTATGAATTGTAACCAAAAAAATATTCCCCTACTCTTCATACAAGATGTTAATGGCTTTATGGTAGGTTCAAGATCAGAACAAAATGGAATTATTAAAGATGGAGCAAAAATGGTTAATGCCATGTCTAATAGTGTTGTTCCAAAGTTTACTTTGATTATAGGTAACTCGTTTGGTGCGGGAAACTATGCTATGTGTGGTAAAGCATATGACCCCAGACTTATTTTAGCGTGGCCAACAGCAAAAATGGCAGTTATGGGGGGGGAGCAAGCATCCAAAGTACTCTTAAATCTGGAAGAAAATAAGTTGAAAAAATTGGGTAAAAATTTAAATGAAAACGAAAAAAATCATTTATTACAATCCATACAATCTAGATACGAAAAACAAATGAGTCCATATTATGCAGCATCAAGGATGTGGATAGATGAAATTATAGATCCATTAGAAACTCGAACATACATTTCAAAAGGTATAGAAATGGCTAACAATAACCAAAAAAAAGACTTTAAAACAGGTGTCATACAAACATAAATTTTAATCTTAAAAAAAAAAGTATCTTTAAGACTTCTAAATCGATAGAATTAATTATGGTAATAATTCAATTTCCAGACAATAGTATTAAAAAATTTCCAAGCGGAACAAGTGCGCTCGATGTTGCAAATAGCATTAGTGAAGGGCTTGCTCGTAATGTATTAGCAGCAAAAGTAAATAATAAAGTTATTGATACTTTAATCCCTCTAGAAGAGAATAATCAATTAAAACTTGAATTATTAACATGGAAAGATGACCAAGGAAAAGAAACTATGTGGCATTCTAGTGCACATCTTATGGCTGAAGCAATACATTTTTATTATCCAAAAGTGAAATTTGCTATTGGTCCGCCAATTGAGCATGGTTTTTATTATGACATGGAATTTCCTAAAGAAACAAGTTTTTCCTCTGAAAGCTTTTTGAAAATTGAGAAAAAAATATTAGAGCTAGCAAAAGAAAAAAATGAATACAAAAGGAAATTGGTGACTAAAAAAGAAGCAATAAAATATTTTACAGAAAAGAATAACAACTATAAATTAGAACTAATCAATGATTTAGAAGATGGGCAAATAACTTTTTACCAACAGGGACAGTTTATTGATTTATGTAAAGGACCTCATATACCACACACAGGACATATTAAAGCGGTGAAATTATTAAATGTAGCAGGAGCATATTGGAAAGGTGATGAAAAAAATAAACAACTAACTAGAATTTATGGTATCTCTTTTCCTAAGAAAAAAGAATTAACCTCACACCTTGAAAGGTTAGAAGAAGCAAAAAAAAGAGATCATAGAAAAATTGGCAAAAACATGTCTTTATTTATGTTTTCAAAAAAAGTAGGTCAAGGTCTTCCATTATGGCTTCCAAAAGGAGCATTCTTGAGAAGTCAACTGGTTGATTTCATGAAACAAACACAACTTAAATTTGGATATCAACCAGTTATTACGCCACATATTGGATCAAAAGAACTATATGTATGTTCTGGACATTATGACAAATATGGCGAAGATTCCTTTCAGCCAATTAAAACTCCTGATGCTAATGAGGAGTTTTTTTTAAAACCCATGAATTGCCCACATCATTGCGAAATATACAAATCCGAACCTAGATCTTATAAAGATTTACCAATTAGATTCGCTGAATTTGGCACTGTATATCGATATGAACAAAGCGGTGAATTACACGGTCTGACTAGAGTTAGAGGATTCACGCAAGATGATGCACACATTTTTGCAATGCCTCACCAAGTTCAATCTGAGTTCGAATCAGTAATTGATATAGTATTATATGTTTTGAAAGCAATGGGATTTGATAAATATATTGCTCAAATATCTTTAAGAGATCCCAAAAAAAAAGAGAAATACATCGGAAGTGATGAAAATTGGCAATTAGCTGAAGAAGCTATCATACAATCAGCGAAAAATAAAAATCTAGAAACTACCATTGAATATGGTGAAGCGGCTTTTTATGGACCAAAGCTAGATTTTATGATCAAAGATGCGATAGGAAGAAAATGGCAACTAGGAACTATTCAAGTAGATTATAACTTACCAGAACGATTCCAATTAGAATATAAAGGATCTGATGACAAAATGCATAGACCTGTTATGATTCACCGAGCACCTTTTGGATCCCTGGAAAGATTTATCGCACTATTAATTGAACATACTGGTGGCAACTTCCCTCTTTGGCTTACACCTGTGCAATTTATCATTTTACCAATAAGCAAAAAATATAATGAATACTGTTACAAACTTTTAAATTCAATAAAAAATTACGATATTCGCGGACACGTTGATGACAGGAATGAAACAACTGGTAAGAAAATTCGAGATGCAGAGTTGAAAAAAATTCCATATATGTTAATCATTGGAGAGAAAGAAGTAACAGAAAATCAAATCTCTGTTCGAGAACATGGAGGAAACAATTTGGGTTCTATAAAAGAAGGAGATTTAATGCAGATGATAAAAGAAAAAATTGATAAGGAAATAGAAAAAAATTAATTATAAACTAAAATAACATAGGCCATAGTAGTAAAAAGAAGACATAGAGGAAGAAGACCTTGGAGAATCAAAAAAGAAAATCCTCACAAAATAAATAACTTTATTACCGCAGAAACAATAAGATTAGTGGGTGATAACGTAGAGAATAAAGTTTGCTCTAAAATAGAAGGATTAAATGCTGCGAAAACACTAGAATTAGATTTAGTTGAAATTTCCGCAAAATCAGATCCTCCAGTTTGTAAAATAATTGATTATAATAAATTTCTTTACTCTCAGAAAAAGAAACAAAAAGAGATTAAATCAAAAACAGCAAAAGTTATAATAAAAGAAATCCGATTTGGACCAAACACAGAAGAACATGATTATAATTTCAAACTAAATCATGCTAAAAAGTTTATTGAAGATGGAGCAAAATTAAAAGCATATGTCTTTTTTAAAGGAAGATCAATAATTCACAAAGATCGAGGGGAAATTTTACTTTTAAAATTAGCTCAAGATTTAAAAGATATTGCTAAAGTAGAGGAAATGCCTAAATTAGAAGGTAAAAGGATGATTATGTTTTTATCATCCATAATTAAAAAATAAAGAAGTTATGCCAAAAATGAAAACCAACTCAAGCGCAAAAAAAAGATTTTCCGTAACAAGCTCAGGGAAAATTAAAAGAAAACACGCTTTTAAAAGTCATATTTTGACAAAAAAAACTACAAAACAAAAACGTAGATTAACAAATACAGGACTTGTTGATAAATCAGACATGAAAAATGTCAAACAACAATTGTCAATGAAATAAATTGAGTTAATAACCATGTAAATAGTACAAAGTATCTAAAACAAGATCACTATTTACAAAAAATATATATAAAAATGCCTAGATCAGTCAATGCAGTTGCCTCAAAAGCAAGAAGAAAGAAAATATTAAAACAAGCAAAAGGTTATTTCGGAAGAAGAAAAAACGTATATACAGTTGCAAAAAATGCAGTTGAAAAAGCGTTAACATATGCTTACCGAGACCGAAAAGTTAATAAACGTAATTTTAGATCTTTATGGATTCAACGAATTAATGCAGGTGTAAGAGAGTACGGTTTATCATACTCTCAATTCATGGGTTTAATTAAAGAAAAAAATATCAATTTAAATAGAAAAGTTCTTGCAGACCTAGCAATGAATCACAAAGATATTTTTAAACAAATTGTTGAAGAAGTTAAAAAATAAATTAATACTACTTATTTAATCCCTGCAATGCAGGAATATAAGAAGGATTTAGCATGAGACAATTTTTCCAATCTGTCCTTGCCTTTTCAGGAAGATCATGTAATTCATATAGGTAAGCTCTAGCATGGTAAGCTAGCAAAAAAGCATTATCTAAATTAATTGCTTCGGTAAAATACTCAATGGACTGATTATAATCTTCCAATTGAAGAAAACAAAACCCCATGTTATAATAAACATATTTATTAGATTTGTCTAACTCTAAATATCTACTATATAGTTTCAATGCTTCATTGTATTTGAAAATATCCTGTTTATATTTTCCAAAATTATAATAACTAATTTTAGTTTCAGGATATAATCTAATAAGTTTAGAAAAGTACTGATCTGCTAATTCTACATTAAACTGATTATTAAAACTTGAAGTATCACTATGTATTATAGCCAATAAAGAAAGTGCTTCTCTGTCATCCGAAGATCGGGAAATTAAATTATTTAAAAAAAAAACTGCTCTTGAGTAACTCTTAATTTCTTTAAGAAAAATAATTAAATCAAGAGATATAAAATTGTTATTTAATAATGCCAATGTATCAATCATTGCATTACATTGTGGATCTTTCACTAAACAAAAAAGCTCAGTTAATTTTTTTCGACAATCTATATTATTAGCGTCAATTTCTAAACAACGTTGCCAACTATCTTTAGAAATTCTTGTTTCATTCAAAAGAAAATAAGACTCACCACGAAGTAGCAATAACTCAGGATCATTTTTAAATATTTGATAAGCATGGTCTATATCGTTTTTTGCTAATTCAAGATTATTGTTTTTCAAGTAAAGAGAAGCTCTTTGTTTTAAAAAATCAATACTAGCAGGATCATTTTTAATTAAAATTGAAAGGGAGTCTAAAGGAGAAAATTGACTACTATTTGAAATATTTTGACAACTAAACAAAGAAGAACATAATAAAATAAATACTATGTTTTTTAAAAAACTTAAGTTAGGCATTTTTAAGCAAATAATGATTTTATTTTCAACTCCAACTCGTTAGATAAATCTGGATTATCTTTTAAAATTTTTCGAACTGACTCTCTTCCTTGCCCTAACTTAGTACCATCGTAACTAAACCAAGAACCACTCTTATTAATAATACCATGTTCTACACCCATATCTATAATTTCTCCTGTTTTAGATATGCCCTCTCCATACATGATGTCGAATTGTGCACCTCTAAAAGGTGGAGCAACTTTGTTTTTGACTATTTTAACTCTGGTTCTATTTCCAATAGTAACATCACCATCTTTAATCTGAGTACTTCTTCTAATATCAATTCTAACGGAAGAATAAAATTTTAGCGCGTTTCCGCCAGTCGTAGTTTCTGGGTTACCAAACATAACGCCTATTTTTTCTCTCAATTGATTAATGAAAACACAAATACAACCTGATTTACTAATCGTAGCAGTCATTTTTCTCAATGCCTGTGACATTAATCGAGCTTGTAGCCCTAGTTTAGACTCTCCCATTTCACCCTCGATTTCACTTTTTGGAGTTAAAGCTGCCACAGAGTCTATAACTAATATATCTATTGCAGCAGATCTAATTAAATTATCAGCTATTTCAAGTGCTTGTTCACCGCAATCAGGCTGTGAGATTAATAAATTATCTATATCAACACCTAACTTTTGTGCATAAAAGCGATCAAATGCATGTTCAGCATCAATAAATGCTGCAATACCGCCTTTACGTTGAGCTTCTGCAATAGCATGTAAGGTCAAGGTTGTTTTTCCCGAAGATTCTGGCCCAAATATTTCAACCACTCTACCTTTTGGTAAACCACCAACACCTAAGGCTAAATCGATACCTATAGAACCTGTAGAGATAGATTCTACATCAATAATAGGCGCATCCCCTAGCTTCATGATAGTTCCTTTACCATAAGTTTTTTCAATTTTTTCCATTGTAAGGGCTAAAGCCTTTTGTTTTGCGTCTAATTCTTTACTCATAACTTTTTATTTATATGATTCTAATATTTGTTCTGCGTGATTTTTTGTATTTACTTTTGTAAAAATCTTGTCAATAATTTGATCTTGATTAATAATAAAAGTTGTTCTATGTACTCCCATATATTCTCTGCCCATGAATTTTTTTAAACCCCAAACACCATAAGATTTACATATTTTCTTTTCAATATCAGCTATTAAATCAAAATCAAAACTATACTTATTAATAAATTTTAAATGTGACTTTTGATCATCTGGGCTCACTCCTAATATATGAAAACCTTCATTTTGAAATGTTTTGTAATTATTATTTAAACTACATGATTCCGCTGTACAACCAGGCGTATTATCCTTAGGATAAAAATAAAGAATAAGTTTTTTATGAGTATAGTCATCTAAAGATAATAAAACATTATTTTGGTTGTGTTCGGAAAAAAAAGGGGCTCTATCACCTATATTTAAATGAGTCATATTGATCTATATATTATAGTTCCAAATGTAATAAATCAAAACCAAATTTTTAATTAAAAAGTGATTTTCTTCCAACAACACTACAAATAGGACACTTTAAGGGATTATGACCTCTAGCTGGACAATATTCTCTACCAAAATAAATCATTTGCAAATGCAATTTGTTCCAAATATTCTTTGAGAAAAATTTCTTACAATCCAATTCTGTTTTTGTGACATTTTTACCAGTACTAATACACCACCTATAACTCAATCTATGAATATGAGTATCGACTGGAAAAGCAGGCACATTAAATGCTTGAGCCATAACTACAGAAGCAGTCTTGTGTCCAACACCAGGCAATTTTTCAAGTTCGTTTAAATTAGATGGAACCATTTTATCATGGCGGTTAATTAATATTTCAGATAAATTATAAATTGCTTTTGATTTAGTGTTCGATAGTCCACAAGGTTTAATGATGTTTCTAATGGTATTGATATCTTGTAAAACCATGTCACTTGGATTATCAGCCAAAGCAAATAACTTAGGTGTCACCTGATTAACTCTTGCATCAGTACATTGTGCTGACAAGAGAACAGCAATCAATAAAGTATATGTGCTAGAATGTGCTAGTGGTATTGGAGGATCACTATACAAATCATCTAGTGTTGAAACAATAAATAATACTTTATCTTGTTTATTCATTTTACCGCTAAACTAATAAATTAAATTTAGCACTTTCATATTTTATCGAGTTGAAAAGTTTACTAAAAAGTATCTGATTTTTTTATATCTAAAGTTGAAGAATTTTTTAAATCTAACAAGGAATCTATTGTGTCGATTTCTTTATCTAAGAAATTTATAATACTAGTTTGATCCTTTTCTTTTAAATAGGTAAAAAATATATTCATAGGCAATTATGTTTATTTAAAAAATAACGCATAAAATTATGAATTTATTGTACGTAAATAATAAGTTTAATTAACAGACAATAAAATGCCTTCTTTTTTAATAATTTTTCGCAAATTTATCAATGCATATCTCATTCGACCCAAAGCGGTATTTATGCTAATATCACATTCTTCAGCTATCTCACTAAAACTCATATTTGAATAATATCTTTTTCTTAAAACTTGAGATTGTTCAGAAGGTAACTTATTTATTATATTTTTAATATCGTTAAGTATTTTACCATGAATCATATTATCTTCAGGGCTTACTGAGGTATCCTTAATTATATCAAAAATATTAAAATCGTCATTGGATCTTACAAATTTAGTTTTATTGATTTTCCTAAAATAATCAATAGATAGATTATGCGCAATTCGCATAACCCAAGGTAAAAACTTACCCTGTTCGTTATACTTGCCATTTTGAAGCGTATCCATAACCTTAATAAGGGTCTCTTGTAAAATATCTTCTGCTAGAGATTTATTTCTAACTTTAGATATAATAAATGCAAGTAATCTAGCTCGATGTCGTTGTATTAATATATTTAGGGAATGCTGTTTTCCAGCTATATATGAGCTTATGAGCTGCTCATCTTTAATTGATTTCATAGACATATCTTAATCTTATTTAGTTTAAAAAAATTTTAAATAAGTAGAAAATTGTCTATAGGCAAATAAATTTGATTAGACAGTAAATATAAGCAAAATATTTTACATATCTTGAAAATCATATATACACAAGACAAATGTAATGCTGATTAAATTGATTATAACCGGATATTGTATATTAATAATTGCTATTTTGGCGAATTTTTTTGCTAATACAATAGGATTATATACTTGGTATGATTTTTTAAATAATTTATTAGAAAAAGGAATAATTAAAACTATCTTTTCAACCAACTTATTTCAGCTAATATGGTTATTTTTAGTATACCCAATAGTACTAGCTATCGGCAGTTATTTAGGACACATAATATATTCCTTTATAATTAAATAATATGAGTAAAAATGAAATTATAATCAAGGGTGCTCGTTCAAATAACTTGAAAAACATCTCAATTAGTATTCCCAAAAATAAAATCGTAGTTATTTCAGGAGTATCTGGATCTGGTAAATCAACGTTGGCTTATGACACAATTTATGCAGAAGCCCAAAGGAAATATATAGAAAGTCTCTCCTCATATGCAAGACAATTTCTGAATAATCACCATAAACCAGAAGTTGATGATATAAAAGGACTATCTCCAGCAATTGCAATTAATCAAAAAACAAATGCAACAAACTCAAAATCAACTGTAGGATCAACAACTGAGATATATTACTATTTAACTCTTTTATATGCAAAAATTGGTAAGACAATTTCTCCAATTAGTGGAGAAGAAGTTGTCAAATTATCTTTTGAAAAATTTAAAAAGGAAATTTATCAATTTAAAAAAGATTTAAAGTTTTTAATATGCTGTCTGATACGAAAAGATCAATTAAATATCTTAAAAAGAGAAGGCTATAATAGAGTTGTTATAGCAGAAAAAATATATGAGATTGATGAAATTAATGAAATTCATAATATTAAAGATCCTATTCACATTGTAGTAGACAGGTTAATCTTAAGCAGATCAAATGATTTTGAATATAATTTATATCAAGCCTATAAAAATTGTAAAGAAATAAATAATGATAGTATTTTAACATATAATCAAAAAGGTCAATTAATTAAAGAATTTTCACATTTATTCTCTTTGGATAATATACATTTTGATGAACCCCACAAAGACTTATTTAATTTTAACAACCCACACGGTGCTTGTGAAAATTGTAACGGACATGGAGATTTAATTGATATAGATGAAGACAAAATAATACCTGATAAAAATTTAAGTGTTTTAGAAGACGTAATTCATCCATGGAGAAACGGCAAAATGTCAAGATGGAAGCAAGAATTGAAAAAAATTAATTTTCCAATCAATAAAAAATATAGTCAATTCAATAAATCTGAAAAAGATGTTCTTTGGAAAGGAAAAAATGAATTTAAAGGTCTTAACGCTTTTTTTGATTTCTTGAAAAAAAAATCTTACAAAATTCAATATCGAGTTATGCTTTCTAGATATCGCAGTTTATCAATTTGTAAAATTTGTCATGGAAACAGGTTAAGAAAAGAGGCACAATATGTGAAAATCAATGACAAAAGCATTGAACATGTTATTAATTTATCCATGCACGATCTATTATTATTTATTGAGAATATCAATAGTTTGAATTACAATGAAAAAATTATTAATAAAATTAAAAACGAGATCATATCTCGCATTGAATCATTGATTAAATTAGGCTTAGGCTATATGTACTTAAATAGAAAATGTAATTCGCTATCTGGCGGAGAACAACAAAAAATTAATATAGCTAATTCTCTAGGTAGTGGTCTTATTGGAGCTCTATATATTCTTGATGAACCTACCATGGGACTACACCCAAAAGATACTAACAAACTAATTGATATTTTAAAACAATTAAAAAAGTTAGGAAATTCTATTATTATAGTAGAACACGACCGATCTGTAATCAAATCTGCTGATCACTTAATTGACATTGGACCGCTTGCAGGGCTATACGGTGGCAAGATTATCTATCAGGGGGCTATAAAAAATGTACAACACAAATCTAGCTTAACTCTTGATTATATTAATCAAAAAATTAGAATTCCATCATCAATAAACAATAGGACGCTGTCTAATTTTATTAAAATTCAAGGAGCTTATGAACATAATTTAAATACTATTGATGTAGAGATTCCTATTAATGCCTTTACTGCTGTTGTAGGATTAAGTGGTTCGGGTAAAACAACATTGCTAAAAAACATATTACTGCCTGGAATTAAACGAAAATTAAAAGATTATAATTTTAAGAAACCTTTATGTCAAGATATTCAAGCCGATCTTTCAAACATTGAAAATATCGATTATTTAGATCAAAATTCAATGAAAAAATCATCGAAATCAACACCAATAACATACATTCAGGCTTTTGATTCAATAAGAAACTTATATGGAACACAAAAATTAACAAAAATTAACAACTTGCGTCCTAAAGATTTCTCATTTAATGTGAAGGGAGGAAGATGTGAGAACTGTAAAGGTCAAGGAGAAGTGACTATAGAAATGCAATTTATGTCTGATATTAAATTAAAATGTGAAGTATGCAATGGGTCCAGGTATAAGGAAGAAATACTACAAGTTTACTTTAACGATAAAAATATAGATGATATTTTGAATCTAACTGTGGAAGAAGGATATGACTTTTTTATAAAAAATAATCAGACAAAAATTGCTCAACAAATTAAACCATTAATTACCGTAGGATTAAGTTATCTTAAAATAGGTCAACCTGTTTCTACATTAAGCTCTGGTGAAATACAAAGATTAAAACTAGGCTCTTTCTTAAGTAAGAAAAACAAGAAATCTATCTTAATATTTGATGAACCTACTAAAGGACTTCATTTTTATGACATAAAAATACTTGTCGATGCACTTTATAGGCTGGTTGAAATTGGAAATACAGTTATTGTAATTGAACATAATTTAGATGTTATTAAAAATACTGATTGGATAATTGAGCTAGGACCCGACGCAGGAGATCATGGAGGACATGTAGTTTTTTCAGGCACACCTAAAGATCTAATTAATCAATCTACACACACCGGAGAAGTGTTAAAAAAAGAGTTTAATTAGCTAAAAATTGTTGATAATAATAATTTGCATACTTACCATTCAAATGAATTAATTCATTATGATCACCTGACTCAATAATTTTACCATTCTCTAATACAATTATTTTATCTGCATATTTAATTGTAGATAAACGATGAGCAATGATAATTGATGTTCTTTTTTGTGTTATCTTTTTAATTGATTTTTGAATTAAAAATTCTGTACGTGGATCAAGGGACGAAGTTGCCTCATCTAAAATTAAGTATGTCGGATTCAATAAATATGTACGTAAAAAAGAAATTAATTGTTTTTCTCCCTCTGATAGTCCAGCACCTCTTTCGCCAATACGATAATTATATTTACTAGGGAACTTATCAATGAAATCTTGTAACCCTATATCCTGAACAGCCTTATAAACGTCATTGTCAGAAATATTATTGAAAAATTTTATATTATTCATTAAAGTATCTGCAAGAAAAAAAGTGTCCTGTAGAACAACACCAATATTATGTCTCAGGGTATTAATCGGAATGGATTTGATGTCTTGTCCAGATACATATATATGGCCATTGGATAAATCGTACCACTTCATCAATAGATTAATAATTGTTGTTTTACCTGAACCTGTTGGTCCAATAATTGCCAAAGTCTGATCCTTATTGATTTCAAAATCAATATTTTCTAGAACTGGCTCATCTATTTTATATGAAAAACTAACATTATTAAAAACAATACTTCCACTAACTAATTTTTCTATGAGTTTATCATTATGATACTTCTCAGTATTAAGTGTGTTTTTCGTAATTTCAAATACTCTATGTGCGGCGACCATCCCCATCTGTAAAATATTAAATCTATCAGCAATTCCCCTAAGAGGTCTAAAAAGCATATTTATAAATAAAATAAATGCAATTATTTCACCTACTGTTACAGTTGAGTTTATAACAGCTTGAATCGATCCATACCAAACCAATAAACCCATTGCAATTGCAGAACACACATCTACAATTGGTAAGAAAATTGAAAAATATAAGACAGTTTTTATATGGGCATCTCTGTGTAAGGTATTTAATTTATTAAATCTATTAAAAATAGCCTTTTCTCTACCAAAAATTTGCACAATACTAATGCCTATAATATGCTCATAAACAAAAACATTAATTTTTGAAATATATTTTCGTACATCAACAAATGCCTTTTGCATATATTTCTGAAATAAAATCGTGGAAAAAATTAAAAAAGGTAAAAATAACAAACTAATTAAAGCTAGTTTAAAGTTCATTATCATCATGCAAATAATAATAAGTGAGATTTTAAAAAAATCTCCAAAAACAACTAAAAGTCCCTGAGAAAAAACGGACGCAACGGCTTCCATGTCAGACACTACTCTTGTTATAAGTTGACCAGTAGGTGTATTGTCAAAATATGAAAGTTTAAAAGAAAGTATTTTTTCAAAAACTTCATTCCTTATATTATTAATAATTTTTTGAGACAAAGCATTAGATTGATATACAAATACAAAATGCAGCATTGATTCTATTAATAATAGAAAAAATATAATAATTATAATATTAAGTAACCCAATAGTATCATTATTTAATATAAAATTATCAAAGGCATATTGAATTAAGATAGGCCTAATCGTTGACAATAAACCAAAAAAAATCGAAATAAATATCGTTCCAATAAAAAGATATTTATACGGAGAAGCATATGTTAAAAGCTTAATTAATAATTTATAATTAAATGTTTTCAAGTTTAAATTTTTTTGGATACTTAATATCTACCAAATACAAACCTTCGGATGGAACTGAATAACCTGCATCTTTACGTGTCTTACTATTAATAATATTTTGTAAATCAACTAAATTATTTTTTTCAAGACCAATATTAATTAAAGTACCAACAATTGACCGAACCATATTATGTAAAAAACGATTTGAATTGATAGAAAATATAAGCATATTTTTACTTTTGTACCAATATGCATGATTTACATAACAATAATTATTATCAAGTTGAGATTTAGTAAAAGAACTAAAATCATGCTCACCAACGAGTAATTTAGCTCCAGCATTCATTAAATCTAAATTTATTTTTTTTTTAAAAAAATATGCTCTATTAATTAAAAATGGGTCTTTAACAGAAGAAACCCAATACTCATAAGTTCTGGAAGAAGCTGAAAACCTTGCATGAAATTCATCAGATGCATGTATTATATTATGAATTACAATATCATCTGGCAAATACTTATTTAACTTGTATGTTACGTGTTCTGTCTCTATATAATCAGATTGAAAATGTGCAAAAAAATTAATTGCATGAACGCCCGAATCTGTTCTGCCAGCTCCAACTATTAAAGGAATACTATCTTGTATAACATGATGTAAAGCATCCATAATAAAACCTTGAATTGTTTGAGCATTATTTTGAATCTGCCAGCCTGAATACTTGGTCCCTAAATATGAAATATGCATAACATACTTATTCATTGTAAATTATTTTAGAATAGTTTACCAAAAATAATGATAAATTAGAATCATATTTATAAAAATTGGAAATGAAAAAAATAGCCATCATATCAGATACTCATAATTTTTTTGATGAACAGATGAATAAAATTATCAAAATATGCGATGAAGTTTGGCATGCCGGCGACTTTGGCTATAGTGATCAAATTGAATTCTTAATTCACAACTATACTGTCTATGGTGTTTATGGGAATATTGATGGCCCTAAAATTCGAAAGAGATATCCTAAAATTAATAAATTTAAATGTGAAAACACTAAAATACTCATGACACATATTGGAGGATATCCAAAAAAATATAAACGAGAAATAAAACTAGAAATCCAATCATATAAACCAGATATATACATATGTGGACATTCTCATATTCTGAAAGTTATGTATGACAAAAATCACAACGTGTTACACATAAATCCCGGAGCAGCTGGCAGGGAGGGTTTTCACCAAGTGAGAACAATGGTTTTACTAAAAATAGATGGAAATAAAATATTTGATTTAGAAGTAGTTGAATTAGGAAAACGTCAAAATTTATCTCAACCTATCAATTGATTTGATAAGTTTTTGGTCTTTTTGAATAAACCTGATCGCTAAAAAAATAAAAAACGTACATATAAATGGATTAATCATAGCCAAAAACAACAATACTTGCATAAAAAAAGAGGGCATCTGATCAATTAAATAAGACAATGAAAAATAGAAATATATTAATGTATAGATAGACATAAATATACTTAAGTAAAAAGATACACAAGAAATTTTAATTTGAAATAACCTTCTTTTAAATGCTATAATAGCAATAAAACAAAATACTGAAATTAATATCGGAACATATGAGGTTACAGATAAAAAAAAGTCTATAAAAAATGGGGGAAGGCTTAAAAAGAATGGAATATATTTAATAAAATCATATCCTTGATTATACCAAGATAAACCAAAAATCCAATAAAATAAATAACATAAAAATGGAATCAGCAAATATAATGATTGAACTCTCTGAATCATCTAGAATAATTTTTTCATAAATATATGTTATTATTATAAATAATGTTGTATAATTGCATCAATATATCTAATACGCCCGTTTGATATCTCCCTATTAAATTTATTTTTTGGTAATTGAATTGTTGGCAAACTAAACATTTTATTTTATGTATGACATCGTCGAATTAAAGAAGAAAAAATTACAAGATCTACAAGAAATTGCTAATAAATTAGAAATTCTGGAAATTAAAAATTATAAAAAATTAAATTTAATTTATGAAATTCTAGATAAACAAGCTGTATCATCAGCTAATACAGGATCAATTAAACAAAATAATAAAACCAAAACAGAAAAACCACCCATTAAAACAGAAAAACCACCCATTAAAATAGAAAAAACCATTAAAACAGAAAAAAATCCAATTGAATTAAAAGATAAAAGAGATAATAGAAAGGCAAAAACTTGGAACAAACAAAAAAAATCTCATAGTGAAAAAACTGATTCAAATAATAACATGATTACAGAAAAGAAACATAAAGAGATTGATTATAATTTTGAATCTCCTGTAATTGGAGAAGGTGTATTAGAAAAAATGCCAGATGGGTATGGTTTTCTAAGATCTTCCGATTATAATTATTTAAATTCTCCTGATGACATTTATGTCTCTCAATCTCAAATAAAACTATTTGGCTTAAAAACTGGCGACACTGTTTCAGGAGAAATAAGACCACCAAAAGAAGGTGAAAAATTCTTCCCTCTTGTAAAAGTATTAAAAATTAATAATCTTGATCCATCTGTCGTTAGAGATAGAGTAGCATTTGAACACAAAACACCTCTTTTTCCTGATGAAAAATTTAAAATAGTTGAAAAAGATGCTACAACATCAACTAGATTAATCGATTTATTTTCTCCAATAGGAAAAGGACAAAGAGGTTTGATTGTTGCGCAACCAAAAACAGGAAAAACTGTCTTACTAAAAGAAATTGCAAATGCAATTGCTGCTAATCATCCAGAAGTATATCAAATTGTACTATTAATAGATGAACGTCCTGAGGAAGTTACTGACATGGCTAGAACAGTTTCGGGAGAAGTTATTGCATCTACATTTGATGAGCCAGCTGATCGTCATGTTAGAGTAGCAAATATAGTATTAGAAAAAGCCAAAAGAATGGTAGAATGCGGACATGATGTGGTAATACTACTAGATTCCATCACAAGATTAGCAAGAGCATATAACACTGTTGCACCAGCTTCTGGAAAAATCCTTTCTGGTGGTATTGATGCTAATGCTTTACACAAGCCTAAAAGATTTTTTGGTTCTGCTAGAAATATTGAAAATGGCGGTTCTTTAACAATCATAGCAACTGCTTTGGTAGAAACCGGATCAAAAATGGATGAAGTTATTTTTGAAGAATTTAAAGGAACAGGTAACATGGAGATGCAACTTGATAGAAGTATTTCAAATAGAAGAATTTACCCAGCTATTGATTTAATTAATTCTGGAACTAGAAGAGAAGATCTATTAATAAGCAAAGAAAAAATGCAAAGAATGTGGATTCTCAGAAAACATCTTGCCGACATGAAACCTATTGAAGCTATGGAATTTATTAAAGACCGATTGGAGGGCACAAGAAATAATGAAGAATTTTTAATATCAATGAACGGTTAATTTTGTGCAACCAGTTCATCGATATTTAATCCTGAAAAACTACCCGAACTCATTAATAATAGATTAGTATTAACCAAATTAACATCTAATATCTTTCTTCTTAAAATTTTCTTGTCAAGTATTATAGATATATTAGAATGATTAAAACATGAAATTAAAAATTCTGATGTAATCTCAGGTAAACCTTTACGTTTTAATTCAGCTGCATCTAAGTAAAGCCAAAATTCATCACAATTCATGACAACATTACTATAATTTGGTAAAAAATTAACATTCAAACTACTATATGTATGTAATTCTAAACAAGCAATTAAATGTCTTTCAGGGTTTAAATCCTTAACTGCATTGACGGTAGCTAAAACTTTGGAAGGAGAATGAGCAAAATCATAATAAATTGTTCCGGAATCATTAAACGTTTTAATTACATTTAGTCTACGACTAGCTCCTTTAAAACTTTGCATAGAATTATAAAATTTATTATTTGAAATTCCTAATTCTAAACAAACAGATCTAGCAGCCTCTAAATTATATAAATTATGTTTTCCAAATATATTTAATGGATACTGTTGATTTTTATATAACACAAATGTTTGACCATTTTTTATTTCATAATTTGGCAAATTATATGAAGTCAGATTTTTAGTCTTATCAGATGCGAAATTTGATAAAAAATTATCTGATTTACAATAAAATATTTTATCTGAACTATTGATACTATTATTTAATAAAAATCTAAATGCATCTTCGTATGATTTTTTGGTCGGGAACACATTAATGTGATCCCAAGAAACTCCAGAAACAACTAAGATATTTGCATCATAATGCATAAATTTCGGGGTCAAATCAATTGCTGAAGACCAATATTCATCGCCCTCTATAATAATGGCATTATTATTATTTAAATTTACTTGGTTAGTAATACCATCTAACTGTGCCCCGACTAAATAATCACAGGCAACTTTATTATACTTTAAAACATGAATAATCATAGAGGTAATAGTAGTTTTGCCATGACTTCCAGAAATGACAATTCTTTTTTTATCTTTTGCATAGTTAGAAATAAACTTAGGAAAAGACATAATGGGAATATTTAATTTTTGAGCTTCTAAAAGTTCAGGGTTGTTTTTTTTAGCGTGCATACCTAGAATAACTAAATCTAAATTAGGATGAATACGATTAGTATACCAGCCGTATTTTTGGGGTAGAATTTTATGGTTAATTAAATTAGATTTCGACGGCTCATATATAACATCATCTGAACCAGTTACAAAATGACCATTTTTCTTTAATTCAATTGCTAAACTATGCATAATACTACCTCCAATAGCTATAAAATGTATTTTCATATCCTATATTATTTTATAATTAAAGAAATCATATATATTTACAATATAGTATAGGAAGATGAATATACATGTAATAAATACTGGAAATTTTAAACTTGACGGAGGTGCAATGTTTGGCGTAGTACCTAAAAGTATTTGGTCTCAAACAAATCCAGCTGATGAAAACAACATGTGTTCGTGGAGTATGAGATGTTTATTAATTGAGCAAGGTGAAAGAAAAATTTTAATAGATACTGGTATTGGAAATAAACAAAGTGCAAAGTTTTTTAAATACTTTTATTTACATGGGAACGATAATTTAATAAAATCACTAAACAAAATTGGACTTTCTCCAAACCAAATCACTGACGTTTTTTTCACTCATCTACATTTTGATCATTGTGGCGGTGCAATTATTAAAAACGACAATGAATACAGATTATTATTTCCAAATGCTCAACACTTGACAAATAAAATTCACTGGGACCTCGCAAATAATCCAAACAGTAGAGAAAAAGCATCATTCTTAAAAGAAAATTTTAATTTGATTGCAGAAAAAAAGAAATTAAAGTTCATAAATGAGGGAGAATTGTATCCAAATATAATGGTTAAATTCTTTTCTGGTCATACTGAAGCACAAATGATCCCAATAATTAAATTTAAAAATAAGACTATTGTCTTTATGGCTGATTTATTACCTTCGATAGGTCACATTCCATTACCATATGTGATGGGTTATGATACGCGACCTTTACTTACTCTAAAAGAAAAAAAAATATTTCTAGAAGAAGCAGTAAATGAAAATTATATTCTTTTCTTAGAACATGACTATAAATATGAATGCTGCACTGTAAAATACACTAGTAAAGGAATCAGAGTAAATAAATATGGAAAACTAATTGATTTTTTATCTTAATCTACACATAGTAGCCAGTCAACTACCGAGTTAGCAATCGAATCAATAAAATTATGGGCATTTTTTAATTCTTTTGGACCACTTAGTCTATCTTTAACAACATGCTTTTTATCACCAATACTAACTTCTAAAATAACAGAGGGGACATCTGTAATTGGTGATAGATAATCATCTTCCATTTGGAAAAAATTTATTTGATCCAAAGTCATTTTTATTTGCTCAATACTGTTTAAAGAAATATAACTAAAAAAACAACCTTTTTTTTCAACAAACATTATGCCTTTATAATAAATAAAACCACTATTATAAATATGAATTTCATATTGTGGACATGTTCCATAACATGCAGTTCTTCTCATTTTAACAATCAAATCTTCTGCATTAGGTTTTTTCTGTTGGATATTAAAAATATGGCTACACGAACATTGAACTACTAAAAAAAATGAGACAACTAATAAACCTCTCATTTTGTTTTTTGTTTTTTTGCTAATTCTTCCAAGCGCTGTTGAAACTTTGACTTTTTAATTGGTTTCTTTTTATTCTCTTGTAGCATTGCATATAACTTATTATCATCCATACTATTGCGAATAATTGCTTGCTGTGCAAAAGTAATTAAGTTAGCTAAGAAATAATAATAACTCAATGCCGAAGAGTAGTTATTCATTACAAATAAAAAGATTACAGGCATAGTATACATAACGTATTTCATTTGTGGCATCTGCGCATTTTGTGAAGACATTTGATTGGAATAAAACATCTGCAAAACAGTTGCTAAGGTCATTAGTATTGCAAATAAACTTATATGATCACCATATAATGGTATATTAAATCCTAAATCTAAAATTGAGTCATATGTTGACAAGTCATCTGCCCACAAAAAACTTTGCTGTCGCAACTCTATAGAGGCAGGAAAAAATCTAAACAAAGCAATAAGAATCGGCATCTGCAACAACATAGGAAGACATCCCCCTAAGGGATTGACACCTGTTTTTCTGTATAGATTCATATGTGCCTGTTGACGCTGCACAGGGTCTTCAATTTTTTCATTGATAGTATCAATTTCAGGCTTTAAAACTCTCATTTTAGCCATTGAAAGATATGAACTTCTTGTAGGCCAAAATAAAATTAATTTAATAACAACTGCTATAATTAGGATAATTAAGCCATAATTTAATCCAAAATTATCTAAGAAATTAAACATTGGAATAATTAAAAATTTATTTACCCATCCAAACACTCCCCAACCAAGTGGCACCAATGATTCAAAGCCTTTTTCAAAAGATGCTAATAAAGAATACTTATTTGGAACAAAATATAGATCAAATTCATATTTTTTTCGAGTATTATCATTTGAAAGATTAAATTCTGATTTTAATGATTTTACATAAGAATCATCATCCGGAGATGAAATACCAAGATTAACTGATTCGAATAAATTTTCTGAAGAAATAATCGTAGAAAAAAACTGCTGTTTGTGAGCAACCCATACAGGAGCTTCTATATTTTTTTGCACATCCTTAACTAAGGATAATTGCTTAGATGATTTATTATTATTAGAATAATTAATCGTAGTCGAGTTCCGTTCATTATTTAAATTTTTTTCTAATTGATTAGCGTTTTGTAACCACGTTAATTTATTTGGTTCTATATAAGTACTCCCCTCCTCTGTCAAAACAGAAAAACTAACCATGTAACTATCTGGTAATAACTCATAGACAAAAATTAAAGAATTGTCTTGTTGGTCTTTATATAAAAATGAAATTTTATTTTCTTCATTTATTACATTATTAAAAATAATACTATTAGAGTTAATTTTTTTCTCTCCCATGAAAAAAGAAAAATTAAAATTTAAATCCTGAATTAATTTTAATTCTAAAGAATCATAGGTGTAGTAATCCTGTAATGTCACTTCTTTAATAGATGCACCATAATTTGAAATTTTAATATCTAATATATTGTTTGAAAGAACGTATTGTGACTCTTTTTCTAAATCTATATCTAAATCCTCGAAATGGGTTGTATTTTGATCATTATCATTCAATTCAGTTGTATTATCAATATTAGATTCAGTATAATTAATAATACTCGATGAGTCATCTTCTGATGGTACTTGTGTAGAACGAAACCAAGTTAAAATACCAAATATTAAAAAAATGCCTATAAAAAAATTAATGTCTAAACCTTTATTATTCATGATTTTAAATTTAAGAGTGTAGCATTAATAAAAGAAATAAATAGGGGGTGTGGATTAATAAATGTACTTTGATATTCCGGATGAAATTGAACTCCAACAAACCAGGGGTGCTTATCAATTTCGATAATTTCAACCAAATCTAAATCCTCATTAGTACCTACTAAAGACATACCATGATTAATTAATTCTTGTCGATACTTGTTATTCAACTCATATCTATGTCTGTGTCTTTCCATTATATCTTCACTTTTATATGCTTGATAGCACTTAGAACTTTTTAAAAGCTTACATCTGTAGCTACCTAATCTCATGGTGCCTCCTTTGTTAATAACATCCAATTGATTCTTCATTAAATCTATTACCGGGTATTTAGTTTTTGGATTCATTTCACTTGAATGTGCAGTCTTATGTCCACAAACATTCCGAAAAAATTCAATTACAGCAATTTGCATCCCCAAGCAAATTCCTAAAAATGGAACATTGTTTTCTCTAGCATGTTGAACAGCAATAATTTTACCATTGATACCTCTATCACCAAATCCAGGAGCAACAATAACTCCATGACATCCTGCAACTTCTTTAGCAATATTTTTATGTGTAATTTGATCAGATTGTATCCAATTAATTGAAACACCTAAACCTAAAAATGCACTTGCATGAGTTATAGACTCAAATATAGACTTATAAGAATCCTTTAATTCAACATATTTTCCAATAATACCAATAACTAAATCACTTTTTGAGTGCTTTATTTTCTGCAATCGTTTTTTCCAAACACTATTATTAATTTTATTTAATGATTTAAAACCTAAAATTTTAGAAACTACGGAATCTAATTTCTGTTCTAACATTTTTATAGGAACTTCATAAATAGTATCTACATCTACAGACTCTATTACTGATGCATACTCAATATTACAAAATAAAGCAATTTTACGTTTAACACTTTCTGTCAAAGGTTGTTCAGATCTACATACAATCACATCAGGCTGAACTCCAGATTGAAGCATTGTTTTAACAGAGTGTTGAGTAGGTTTAGTTTTTAATTCTCCAGTAGCACTCAAAAATGGCAATAACGTAAGATGTACAACTGCAACATCATTTTTACGCTCAAACTTAAACTGCCTTAAAGCCTCAATATATGGTAACGATTCAATATCTCCTACAGTGCCTCCTATTTCAATAATAATGATTTTAAATTTTTTATTCTTTTCTAACTTTAGAATACGATTCTTAATCTCATCAGTTATGTGTGGAATTATTTGAACCGTTTTACCTAAAAAATCACCTTTTCTTTCTCTTTCAATTACGGTGTTGTAAATACTACCCGTAGTAACATTATTAAGTTGAGAAGTAGGAATGTTTAAAAAGCGTTCATAATGGCCAAGGTCTAGATCAGTTTCTGCGCCATCTTGAGTAACATAACATTCTCCATGCTCATAAGGATTTAAAGTGCCTGGATCTACATTGAGATATGGATCCAACTTCAAAATAGTTGTTTTATATCCTCTTGATTGAAATAAATTACCAAGAGCTGACGCAATAATTCCTTTTCCTAAAGAAGAAGTTACACCACCTGTAACAAAAATAAATTTAGCTTTTGACATTGGAAAAATGTTTCACGAATTTAAAAAAAAACTATTAAATGGTCTCAAAAAAATCTATATAAAAATTTAATAATATTAAAAGGACAACTTAATTCCTAAACTAGGTAAAATTGGCAATTGATCAATACGCATATCTTTTACTCTGTTGTAATAAAAAATATTATTTCGATTATAGACGTTTGTAACCCCTACAGATCCTTCTATATTGGCACCAAACTTTTCTATATAGTATGTCTTTTTAAAGGACATGTCTAATCTATGATAAGAGGGTAATCTTCCCGATCCTAATTCAGAGTATAAAATACCAATTTCACCATTTGATGAATTAATATTAGTATTCAGACCATTATTCAAATTAAGTTCTTCATAGTATGCTTGTGTTTGTGTAAAAGGAAAACCTGATCCATAATTCCAACGCACACTAAATTCCCAATCATTATTTTTTCCAAATAAATAAGAAAATAAAAAGTTAAAATTATGTCTGCGGTCATAATGAGGATAATATGTTTGAACTTCATCTTCTCTTTCAATGATTCCAAATGAATAAACAGTCCAAATATTAATTTTTTTATCTGTGTACTTTACTAATAGATCGCACCCTGAAGCTAAACCACGTTCTACAATAAATTCTTTCTTTAAGTAATCTGGTTGTGCTTCAAATTCTTCAGTATCTTCAAAGATTTGATTATTATTTTCTGCTATTAACTGAGAAAAATCTTTCACATAACCCTCAATATTAAAATTTAAATAATTATTAAAATCATATTCAAAACCTAGGATATAATGCGTAGCTTTTTGAAGCGCTGAAGTAATTGGTTCACCCTGAAAAGATGATGGTAAACTTTCTGGAGTAGATAAAAATCCCGAAAATAAATTAACAACATCGCGTTCACTAGAAGTAGACAATAGATTCTGAGAAAAAATACCCCATGAACCTTTAACTCTAAACTGCCTACTAATATTATATTTTAAGCCTAATCTTGGCTCCAAAGAAGTTTCCCGCAAAGCAGTATAATTTTGAATCCTCAATCCAGAATTAACAATTAATTTAGTATTATTAAATTTGTAATTTAGGTATGCTCCAAAAACATCGTAATTATCTTTAGGATCAATTAATGTTCCCATTGTATTTCTAAAACTTAGCACAGTAGTGTAGCCTAAAATTTCTGCACCATATTTCAACCTGTGTTGTTGGGATATAAAATAAGAGAAATCTAAACCTATATTATAACCTCCTATACTACTATTATTCCTAGGACGTCCGAAATCTTCTTGAAAAATATCATATTTAGAATATGACATTTTAGCTTCAACCAACATTTTAGCTGATGTCGGAATTAATACAATATTTGTCCCAAATCCATACGTACCCCAGCCTAATTGAGTTTCACCGACATAATTAACATCATCATTAAACCTAAAACCATATACATTTACCTTGCTGCCACTAGGACTAAAGAAAGATAACTTGCCATACAAGTCATAAAAAGTATAAGGTAAATCTATAGCGTCGGAGAAAGTCATTAACTTAGATGTTTTATCTAAATAAGAAGTTTTTCCACTAAAAATGAAGGAATTTGAAAGATCATTCTCTGGTTTTTTAAATATTGGACCTTCAATTAATAATTTAGTGGCAAATGTATTAACTGAAAGATTAGTAGTTAATTTTTTCTTATTACCATCTCTTGTTTGAATATCCATAATTGAAGATATTCTACCGCCATACTCAGCACCAAAACCACCTGTATAGACATCTGCTTTTTTAATTAAATCAGTATCAAAAACCGAAAAGAATCCTATTGAGTGAAACGGGCTGTATATAGTCATACCATCTAATAGTACTTTATTATGAATAGGAGCTCCTCCCCTAATATAAAGTTGTCCCCCTTGATCTCCAGTAAACACAACCCCTGGTAGAACTTGTAAAAATTGGGCAACATCTGCCTCTCCTCCGATTCCTGGTAATTTATTAATTGTTTTAGTAGTTAATTTTAAAGTTGATACACTAACCTCATTTCTTCTTTCTTCTCTTTCTGCATTAATACTAATTTCATCTAGCTGAGTTGTAGATTCTGTCAAATAAACTTTAATAGTTTTTGAATTTTTATCAGATAGATTGACAGATATGGATTGTGTGGCATATCCAATATAACTGATATCTAGAATATATTCACCATATGGTAAGTTAGGAATTACGAATAAACCATTAAAGTCTGAAACCGCATAAAATTGAGAGTCTTTTACCAATACACTTGCACCCATAGCAGGTTCTAACACTTCATCATATATGATACCCCTAATAGTTCCTGTTTGTGAAAAGGCAATAATATGAGTTATAACAAGCCAAAAAAATAAATTTATTCTTAACATGATGTTCAAAGATATTATAACGTTTTAAATAAAGTACTATATGTCTTGTAATTTAACTAGAAATAATTTTGAGCATTAATTCTTTGAGTGGATTTTTATCAACACCTTTTAATCCTTTAAATTTTAAATCACATTCTTTTAAATAATTAATAATTTGCACACAAACTTCAAATGAATAATGCTTGCAAGCAGTTTGATATGATGAAACAAAGAAAGGATGTACTTTTATTTGTTCAGCTATATATTTTTGAGAAGGATTGTCAAATGAATGCAATAATAATAGCTTGGAGAAGAAAGAGAATAAAAGACCTAGCGTTAATGGCAATGGAAATTTATTAGGGTTGGATTCAAAATAATTTGTAATTAAAAAAACTTTATGAGCATTTTTTTCAGCTATTGCATTTTGTAACTCAAAGTTATTATACTCTCTATGAAAACCAATATGTTCTTGCACATTTGACGCTGTAATTTTGCCGTCACTCATGATACTGATTAACTTTTTAACCGCATTAAATAATTTAGACAAATCCGAACCCAATGAGTCAATTAATAAAATTTCTGCAGACTTTTCAATTGTCATGTTTGCTTTACTTAAAACTTGATTAAGCCAATTAGATATCTTTTGTCCATATATCTTTTTACTTTCAAATAAAAGACCTTTTTTTTGAAATTCTTTAACCCATTTCTTTCTTTTATCAATTGTTTTATTTTTATAACATAACACAAAAACTGTACTTTTAACTGGGTTTTTAAAATAAGTTTCTAATTCATTAATACCATCCATTTTGTGTGCTTCTCGCAAAACAATTAATTGTTTTGATCCTGACATAGGAAAAGATTGCAAGACATTAATCAAAGAAAATACATCTGTATCTTTACCATAAAATATTTTTCTATTAAAATCAATCAAATCTTCAGCAATAGTATTTTCTAAAAAACAAGATTCAATTTGATCAATAAAAAAGTGCTCTTCACCAAAAAGTAAATAATGAAAGTGAGATAAATGATTAGTGGAAATTGAATTTAAAAGTCTTTGAGTATCCATAATTAAATAAAATTATAAAAATAAAAACAATTAAATTGCTATTTTAATGTATAACAATTATGAAATTGAAAATTCAAAATGGGCAAGAATATATTTTTGATTTAGTGAGAAAAAAATTTGTACTAAATCAACCTGAAGAATGGGTGCGACAAAATTTTATCAAATTCTTAAATGAAAAAAAAGGTTACCCACTATCACTTATGTCTGTTGAAAAAAAAACAAATATCAATTTACGTCAAAAAAGATGCGATATAATTTGCTTCGACAAAAACAATCAAGCATTGTTATTAGTTGAATGCAAGGCCCAAAATATAAAATTAAATCAAGAAACTATAAATCAAAGTGTTATCTACCAAAAAAAAATAAAAGCACAATTTATTATTATTACTAATGGAAATCAAACGTATTGTTTCAAAGAGGATAATACAAAAATTGAATTTATTAAAAAAATTCCGCACTATAGCTTAATTGAATAAATACCAAAATTATTTATTAAAAACGATATATATTTTTGCTGTGGAAAGCCAAATAATTGGAATTGCCAAAAGTAGTCCTAAAATAAAACTAAAAAATCCGACTATTAACAAAAATAGCATGGCTAGAAGGAAAGAAAATAAATCTAAACCATTATCCTGAGTCATATTCCAACTGAGCTTTATCGCATCAAAAAAGGAAATATTTTTATCCAGAACTAAATATTGCGCAAACATCAATCTAACAATTAAATAAATTCCTGGCAATATAAAAAATACTAAGCCCATCATGATTAATAAACCACAAAATAGAGTTGTTAAAAGATAATGTATGAATTTATTAAAATCAACTTGTATTAAATCACGAAAAGAAATAGATTTCCCACGCATGTAATTAATTGAGATTAAAGTAATTGAAGCACCTAAATACATGGAAAACAAACTGCCAAAAAATCCAAAAGGATTAAAATTTGTTTCAAAATTTTCTGCATCAACATTTAAACCAAAATCACTAATAAAACCAAGAGAAAAACTAATAATTGCCAAAATAATCCAAAAAAAAGGTTCAGATCTAAATTTGTACCACGAATTTTGAATAATATCTGATACTGAAAAATTAATTTTTGCCATACTATTATAATATTATAATTCTAAAATAATAATTTTTAAGGACAACTGTAATTAAACATTAAACACAAATCTATCTTCTTAAGAATTAAGAAAATAATATATACAGCATAACCCAATTTCAAGGCAGTTCCAAATATAAAACCCAATAAAGCACCAAAGGCAATACGCGTAGCCTGCAATTTCTTTTTATTATCCATTAATGCACCTACAAATGCACCTACAAATGCACCTACAAACAATCCTATTGGGGGAAAAAATATTCCAGTTAAAATACCCATAGCTGTCCCATAAAGAGCATGCTTTTGACCACCCAATTTTTTAACCCCTAAAAACTGAAGAAGATGATCAGATAAAAAAACTAATACTGTAAGAACAGTATATGAAAAAAGTTGCCAAAAAGAGAATTCAAGTTCTGTAAAAAAATGAATCAACAAAATCGCTAAATACGACATTATTGGACCTGGGACAATAGGCAAAATGGCTCCTATTAAGCCAAGTACCAAAAAACAAAAAACAAAAAACAATACTAAGATCTGTACCATTAATATAAATATATGTATATAAAAATTATTATGTAGCTAATTTTCTTTTTATTAAATTTGGAGATATTATTAAATATAATGTCAAATAACTTAAACAATATTTCTCCGATCGACGGCAGATATTCTAAGATTACAAAAGAATTAACAAATTACTTCTCTGAATCTGCCTTAATTAAATATAGAGTTTTTATCGAAATTCAATATTTGATTCATTTATCTAAGATTGATATAAGTGTATTTAAAAATGTTTCTCAAAAAGATAGAAAAAAAATTGAAGCAATTTATAATGACCTATCAATTCAAGATATTAAAAGAATTAAAAAAATTGAAAGCGT
The DNA here is from genome assembly GCA_002701365.1 of Flavobacteriales bacterium. Taxonomy (GTDB): domain Bacteria; phylum Bacteroidota; class Bacteroidia; order Flavobacteriales; family TMED113; genus SP256. The sequence goes on along the minus strand of NZUK01000015.1, from coordinate 40,451 downwards.
AACAAACCATGATGTAAAAGCAGTAGAATACTTTTTGAAAGAAAAATTTGACAAATTAAAACTTGGTAACATAAAAGAATTTATCCATTTTGGATTAACATCACAAGACATTAATAACACAGCATCACCATTATTATTGAAAGATTATCTGCAAAATTATTTTTATCCACAAATAATAGATTTACTAGACTTATTAAATCAATTAAACAAACAATGGAAAAATATTTCTATGCTAGCTCGAACTCATGGTCAACCTGCTACCCCCACTAAACTGGGCAAAGAGATTTTGGTATTTAAAAAACGTGTTGACACTCAACTAAAACAATTAATAAGAACACCTCATTCCGCTAAATTTGGAGGAGCAACTGGAAATTTAAATGCACATTATGTGGCATATCCTGATTACAATTGGCATCAATTCGCCAAAAAATTTCTAAAAAAATTAGGTCTTTCAAGGTCATATCCCACCACACAGATTGAGCATTATGATAACCTAGCAGCACAACTCGATGCTATCAAAAGAATAAATATTATTCTTATTGATCTATGTAGAGATATTTGGATGTATGTCTCCATGAACTATTTTAATCAAAAAATTAAAAAAAATGAAGTAGGATCTTCAGCAATGCCCCATAAAGTAAATCCAATAGATTTTGAAAATGCTGAAGGAAATTTAGGCATAGCAAACGCTCTATTATCACACTTGTCCGAAAAACTTCCTATATCTAGACTACAACGTGATTTATCTGACTCAACAGTGATGAGAAACCTAGGAGTTCCAATTGCACATAGTATTATTTCATATAAAGCAATTATTAAAGGTCTAAATAAACTAACTGTTAATACAGAAAAAATCAATAACGACCTTAATGATAATTGGGTAATTATTTCGGAAGCTATTCAAACAATACTAAGAAAAGAAGGTGTTCAAAATCCATATGAATTATTAAAAAAACTTACTAGAAATAATAATAAGATTCAGAAAAAGGATATTGAAAAATTTATTAATTCTATGGACATCCCAAAAAGAATAAAAACAGAGTTACTAAAAATATCTCCCGAAAATTATACTGGTAAAAGTTAATTGTATTTTTTTAGAAAATTAGAAGCAATCTTCTCACCTATAGAAAGACATGCAGTTGCAGCGGGAGAAGGTGCATTAAGAACATGTATGTTTTTATTATTATATATAATCTTAAAATCATCTATAACCTCACCGTCTATACCCAGAGCCATTGCTCTCACTCCAGATCTTCCCGATTCTATTTCATCAATTTTTAATGATGGAATTAGTTTTTTTAATTGATTTAAAAAAACTCTCTTTGATGCAGCTTTAACATATTCATTCATTCCAAATCGCCAATGTTTTATAAACAAACGCCATGTTCCAGAGTAAGTTAGTGCATCAATTGTGTCTTTAATGCTAAAATCTAATTTACTATAACCTTCTCTTTTAAAGGTAAATACAGCATTAGGACCACATTCAAATTCACCATTAGTCATTCTTGTAAAATGAACACCTAAAAATGGAAATTCAGGGTTAGGAACAGGGTAAATTAAATTTTTAACTTTATGCTTAGCAGAGTCTTTTAAAGAAAAATAATCTCCTCGGAAACCTACAATTTTCATATCTAGATCTAAACCATCGTTCTTTGCTAATCTATCTGAAAACAAACCACAACAAAAAATAATATTTTCACATTTAAACTTATCTTTTTGTGTAATAACAACTGATCCTGTTGATTCATTTTTAAAATCAACAACCTTTGTATTTGTCAATATACTACTATTAGGATTAATTTCTTTAATTAAAAACGCCAACTTTTCTGCAACTTGTCGATAATCAATAATACCTGTTTCTGGGACTAATATTGCACCTAATCCTGAAACGAAAGGTTCAATTTCCTTCATTTCATTTTGATTAATAATACTTAAATTTTTAAGTCCATTTTGGATACCACGATCTAAAAGTTCAGGTAAAACATTTAGTTCTTTCTGATTTGTAGCAACAACTAATTTTCCACATATATCATGCCTAATATTATATTTCTTAGCAAAATCAACTAACTCTTTTCTGCCTGCAACACAATTTTCAGCCTTTAAAGAACCTGGCTTATAATATAAGCCTGAGTGAATAACACCTGAATTTCGACCACTTTGATGCGAAGCTAAATGTTCTTCTTTTTCAATTAACAATATACTTTTTTTATTTGCTTTTTTTGAATTTTATAAGCAGTCGCAAGTCCAACTAGTCCACCTCCTACAACAATAATGTCAAAATTTTTATTCATCATTATACAGTTAACCTTAAAGATCTAAAAAAGAGAATTCCTAAAATAAAAAATACTACTACAATTAATAACCCCGCTTGTTGAGTGCCAAACGCTGCAGTTAAAACACCAAATAATAAAGGTCCTATAAAAGATGTTGCTTTCCCAGAAAATGCATAAAAACCAAAAAATTCATTCTTTTTATCATCTGGAGTTAGCCTTGCCATTAGAGACCTACTTCCTGACTGATTAGGTCCTTGCATTAATCCAATAAAAAAGCCTGCAATCCAAAATAAAACTTTTGGATTAATTATATTTTGTAATGACGGAGGCAAACAAATTAATTTACTACAGTCAAAAAATGGGGCAATGAATGCTAATAAAACAGAAAACAACAAAACCCATAATGTAATATTTAACATACGAAAAACTCCTATTTTATCTTCTAGATACCCAAACAAAAAAGACCCAATACAGGCAGCAATATTTAATACAACTCCCAGAATTAAGACTTCTAAAAAACTAAAACCAAGATGTCCTGCATAGACTCCACCAAAAGCAAAAATGGTAACTAACGCATCGTTATAAAACAACCTAGCAATTAAAAATTTTACAATAGATTGATGTTGTGAGATATTTTTAAATGTAGTCACAATAGCATTAATTGAACTTTTAACATGTCTTTTAAAACCTTTTCTAGGCTTTTGGTCTTTCAAATAAATAAACGTAGGCAGACTAAATACTATCAACCAAAAAGCCACTAATAAGTTAATATATCTAACATTGTTTATATTGTCCGAAACATCAAACAAAACTAAAGACAAGGCTAAAGATAATAGACCTCCAACAAAACCCAATCCCCATGCATAGCCAGAAATTTTACCAATATTTTGATTGTCAGACAAATCGGTTAAATAAGAGTTACAAAAAACTGTGCCAAATTCGAAACCTATATTGGCAATTATAAATAAACATAATGATATAATAGATACATGTATTTGACAACCTCCTATAAGATATATTTGATCAGGCTCAAAAAAATACAATATAATAGTAGCAAAAACACAAACGTAAGTAGAAATTATTAAAAATAACTTTCTATAACCACCAGCATCAGCTAAAGCCCCTAAAATGGGTGATAATAGAGACACGAAAATTGCCGTTATTGAAATTCCTAATGACCATAATGAAGTTCCTGCAATTTCGTTTTTGGCAAGAACTTCTACAAAAAATTTACTAAAAATAAATGTCACAATTAATGTAGTAAATGGCTGATTAGCAAAATCATACAAAGACCACGCAATAATTTCTTTATTTTTTTTAAAATCCATATTAAATTTATTTATGAAAACTTATAGTATCATACCGACATAATTGATTGTATTCAATAATTTCTAAAATATCCTCAACATATAATTCTCGTCTTTCTGAATAATTAGTTAAGTAACTAATTAGTTTTTTTACATCATTAGAAACTACTCTTTGTTCTCTAAATTCATGATATGCATCAACTCTTGCTAAAGTACGTAAGTAATGTGAAATAGATTCTGAAATACTATTATATTTCTTAACATAAATGAGTTGAGAATCATTTGCTGCCATTTTATTGGAATCATTTTTTGTTGTATGAACACCAAATAAATTATATCCTTGCTTAAAGAACCTAGATGTTCCCCAGCCTGATTCTATTGCAGCTTGAGCGATAATAATTGAGTTAGGCTGATCAGATAAACACAATAATAATTCATATTTATCTATACAATTACAATAATCAAAAAGAGGTTGTGTAATTTCATTAGGATTAATTTTATTGAAGTTATCAAAAACATAATCATATGCTGTTTTAATTTTTTCTTTCTCAATTAAAATAGCTGGCAAAATAAAATTGATAAATTTTTTTTTTCGATTATCGGGGGTTAATTTAGACAAATCGGGTACCTGACTATATAAGTACCATTTTAAGGAATCCGAATTTAAATTTTGTATTTCCGATGCGTTATCAATATCAATTAAAATCGGATCTATTTTTGACTCAAAGAATGTTTGAGAATACAAAGGGAGTGAACTAAGAAAAAAATAAAACAACATTAATTGTGATTTAAAAAAAATAATTAGTTCATTTTTCAAATCACCAGATGACATAGGTTTTATCTGCATAATCTAAAAAAATTAATACGAAAGCAAGTGCCCAGGTTTTGATGTCATGGATTTAATTGGCGGAGCAAAACGAGTTAGTTTAATACCTTTTATTGCCGCTTTGTATTCGGACAAAGATGGTGTACGACCAAGAACTGCTGATAAAACAACGACGGGGGTAGAAGCTAATAATGATTCCCCTTTCTTACGATCAGAGTCTTTAACTACTCTGCCTTGAAAAAGACGCGTAGATGTGGCCATAACTGTATCTCCTTTCTCGGCTTTCTCTTGATTACCCATACATAGATTACAGCCTGGACGTTCAAGATATAAAATATTATCATACTGAGTACGAGCAACTGATTTTGGGGATAAATCATCAAACTCAAAACCAGAATATTTTTGCAAGATTTCCCAATCACCTTCCTCCTTAAGTTCGTCAATAATATTATAAGTAGGAGCTGTTACAACTAATGGTGCCTTAAATTTAACATTACCTAAATTTTCTTCTAGATTTTTCAACATCTTGGCAACAATCTTAATGTCTCCTTTATGTACCATGCAAGAGCCCACAAAACCTAAATCAATATTTTTTTCAGCATTATAAAAGGAAAGTTCTCTAATTGTATCATGTGTATATCGTTTTGAAACATCTTCATTATGTACATCTGGATCTGCAATCATAGGTTCATCTATAATATCTAAATCAACTTCAAAATCAGCATAATATTTTGCGTTTTCATCAGGATTTAATGGTGGTTTTATACCTGATTTAATCTCATCTATTCGTTTATTGGCTTTATCAATCAATCCTTGTAGTACTTTCCCCTCATTATCCATTCCCTTATTAATCATAATTTGAATGCGATTCTTAGAAATATTCAAAGATTGAATAAGAGTGTCATTTTGAGAAATGCAAATTGAAGCTTTTGCTTTCATCTCAGCTGTCCAATCAGTAAAAGTAAAGGCTTGGTCAGCAAGTAACGTACCAATATGAACTTCAATAATTCTACCCTGAAAAACATTTTCACCTTTAAACTTCTTAAGCATTTGGCTCTGAGTAGCATGTACTACATCTCTAAAATCCATATGATCTTGCATTTGACCTTTAAAAGTTACCTTGACAGATTCAGGTATTGGCATAGACGCTTCTCCAGTTGCTAATGCTAGAGCAACTGTACCTGAATCAGCACCAAAAGCAACTCCTTTAGACATTCTAGTATGTGAATCTCCACCAATAATAATAGACCAGTCATCTACTGTAATGTCATTTAGGACTTTGTGAATTACATCAGTCATAGCATGGTATTTGTCTTTTGGATCACGAGCTGTTATAAGTCCAAAATCATGCATAAAACTCATGAGTTTAGGAATATTTTCTTTTGATTTTTGGTCCCACACAGAGGCAGTATGACAACCTGATTGATAACCGGCATCAACAATAGGAGAAATAATAGTAGCCGCCATCATTTCTAATTCCTGAGAGGTCATCAATCCTGTAGTATCTTGCGAACCTACAATATCTACGTTTACACGTACATAAGAACCTGCATGTAAAATAGCTCCGGAAGTACCAACAGCATTTTTATTGAAAATTTTCTCTACAGCAGTCAGACCTTGATTTTTATTAGAAATTTCTTTTGATTTCGCATAAATTGAGATAACATCATTACCAAGAGTTTGTGCAGCAAATGTTTGTAGTTTTTTTCCAAAAACAACAGCATATGAACCGCCTGCTTTCATAAATTCCATTTTTTGCGGAGTAAATGAAGAGGAAATATCCATCAATTCTTTATTTCCAGCATAAAGTTTTTTTGTTTTAGTATTGATCGTTAAAACTGTTCCTGTATCTACAGAGTATACTTGTTCTAAGATAGGATCACCATTTTCATCAAGTAAAAGGTTTTTAGAAGAATCATACTTTTTCTGCCAGTTTTTTAAATCTAGGCCAATGCCTCCCGTCACTCCAACTGTTGTAAGAAATATTGGAGATATTCCATTAGTTCCTGCTACTACAGGGGCAATATTAATAAATGGAATATAGTTGCTAGCTTTTTGACCAATCCATAATGCAACATTATTAACACCAGACATTCTAGATGAACCGACACCCATAGTTCCTTTTTCAGCAATTAACATTATTCGTTTATCAGGGTGTTTTTTCTGTAATTCAATAAGCTGCTGCTGTTGTTCTTTATTGTGCTCGAACATACATTGTCCATGAAGTTGTCGATCTGATCTTGAATGAGCGTCACTTCCTGGAGACAATAAATCTGTTGATACATCTCCAACGCCAGCAACAAAGGTAACAAGTTTAATTTCTTCTGGTAATTCCGGTAATTTCGTAAAAAATTCTGCCTGAGCATAACTCTGTAAAATTTCTTTAGCGATAGAATTGCCTTTTTTATATGCCTTTGCCAAACGATCCATATCTGCTTCATAAAGAAACACTTGTGTCTTTAGAACCTGTGCAGCTTCATTTGCCAGAGTGATGTTTTTTCCTAATGTTAAATCTAATAGAACTGCAATTGAAGGACCACCTTTCATGTGTGACAGTAATTCTAGAGCAAAGGTGGGCGTAATTTCACTTACAATGATTTTTTCAAGAATAATTTGTTTTAAAAAATTAGCTTTCACATTAGCAGCACTTGTAGTGCCTGGCAAAACATTATAAATAAAAAAATTAAGTGATTCTTTTCTGTGTACGTGATTTAAATCTTTTATTTGATCAATGATTTCAAGTAACAACTCCGAACTATCTATAGGCTTAGGGGCCAGATCTTGAGTTTTTCGGTATTTAATATCATCTAGGTATTCACTATACAAGCTCATAAACTTTGAAATCTATCTAGTCTTAAGTTAAAATCTGGATATAAAATTACTCAGCTATTACTTCAAAAGATAAGTTTGCACTTAGTTCCCTATGCAATCTGATGGTTGCAGAAAATGAACCAGTATTTTTAATGATATTCATGCCATTTATAATGATGTATTTCTTATCAATATCAATACCTTCACTCTTTAATTCAGAAGCAATAGTAGCTGTATTAACAGATCCAAATAACTTCTTGTCTTCACCTACTTTAGATCTTATGTTTAATTCAAGACTTTCTATTTTCTTTTTTGTTGATTCTAAATCAGCAATTATTTTTTTGTTTTTTTGTTCCTTTTGTTTAAGATTTTCAGCAAGAACCTTTTTTTCAGAATCAGTAGCAAAAACGGCTAAACGATTTGGGATAAGATAATTCCTACCATAGCCCGGTTTAACTTTTACTATATCATCTGCAAAACCTAAATTCTCTATATCTTGTTTAAGTATAACTTCCATAAAAATTATTTTAGTAGATCTGAAACATATGGTAAAAGAGCTAATTGTCTTGCTCTCTTTACAGCCTGAGCAACTTTTCTTTGAAATTTTAATGAATTACCAGTAATTCTTCTTGGAAGAAGTTTACCTTGCTCATTTAAAAAACGCATTAAAAAATCTGGATCTTTATAATCCACATATTTGATTTTCATTTTTTTAAATCGACAATACTTTTTCTTAGTAGTCAACTCAACTTTTGGAGGAGTTAAAAACCTAACCTCACTACTTGCTTTTTTATCTATTTCTATCATTTTACAATTGCTTCTTTTTTAGTTCTTCTTTTTTCAGCATAATCACGAGCATTTTTGTCTAATTTAACCGTCAAAAATCTCATTACTCTCTCATCTCTTTTAAGATCTATTTCTAAATCTGAAATAGAACTAGGATTTGCTTTATATTCAAATAAAACATAAAAACCTGTTTTTTTATTCTGAATCAAATACTTCATTTTTTTTAAGCCCCATAATTCATCTGAAACCAATTCTGCCTTAAAAGAAGATAATAAGCCCTTGTACTTATCTATAGATTCTTTTACTTGCTCTTCAGAAAGAACCGGGTTTAGTATTAAAACTGTCTCATAATTATTCATAATATCAATTCAATTAAAATTCAACTTTCCCAAAAAGGGACCGCAAATTTAATAATTACGATGGAATAAACAAAGTTAATTGATAAATGATGATAATATATATTTTTTCACTAATTTGTATTGCTGTTATTAAAACAGACATCTAATTTAGATTTATCTTCAAAAAAATGAAAGAGTATCAGGTTTCTGCGCGAAAATATCGACCATCAAAATTCGAAGACGTAGTTGGTCAAAATCATATTACAAATACATTATCTAACGCTATCAATAATAATCAAATTGCACACGCATACCTTTTTTGTGGTCCTAGAGGGGTTGGTAAAACATCATGTGCTCGTATTTTTGCAAAACTTATTAATAATGAGACCTCTTCAGAGTATAATTTATTTGAACTTGATGGAGCATCTAATAATAGCGTCGACGATATTAGGAATCTGATTGATCAAGTTAAAATACCTCCTCAAATAGGAAAATACAAAACATATATTATTGACGAAGTTCACATGTTATCAAAATCTGCATTCAATGCATTTCTTAAAACATTAGAAGAACCTCCTAAGCATAGTATTTTTATTTTGGCCACTACTGAAAAAGAAAAAATTATTCCAACTATCTTATCTAGATGTCAAATATTTGATTTCAATAGAATAAGTACTAATGAAATCAGCAATTATCTTCAAAAGATATCTACTCAAGAAGATATACAAGTTGAACAAGAGACCTTAAATTTGATATCTGAAAAATCTGACGGCTCTCTTAGAGATGCCTTGTCAACCTTTGATAAAATTTACACTTATTGTAATAAAAAATGGGATTACAAAGAAGTGACTAATATATTACAATCACTTGATTTTTCATTTGCCATTAAATTAACGAACAATATAATCGATGAAAATATTCCTGAATGCTTAATACAAATAAATGAAGTATTTGAAAAAGGTTTTGATGGCAAAGAAATTATTCAAATCATGATTGAGCATTTTCGAAATTTAATGATGATAAAGATCCCTAGCACTCAAAAATTAATTGAAAAAAATCAAGATTTTATAAATTTAATATCTCCGCAATCAAAAAAATTTTCAAACAAACAAATCTTACAAGCATTGTCCTGTCTCAACGAATGCACTTTAAATTATAAAAATTCTGTCAATCAACGCTTTCTCGTTGAGCTAAGTATTATGCAGCTATGTTCATTATCTGATTTAGATCTTAAAAAAAAACTCTTGATTCCAAATCCTAATCTAAATCATAAAAAAACAGATACGCAAAGCATTGAAGATAACCCAAATGAATCTGTACTAACAAAAAAATCCAATTTAGAAACACCAAATACTACTGGCATATCATTCAATACTCAAGAAGAAAAAAAACAACCTCTAAAGCCTAAAGCTTCTAAAGCGGAAACAATTAAAAATGTTGGCATTAAATTAGCAGATAATCAACTAATTGATACAGATCTCATTAGTATTTCAGACGAGATAATAGCCATGAAAAGTTCTAATCAAAATAATATTGAAGAAAAAAAAGAAAAGACTGAATGGATTGAGAATAAATTAATAAATAAGTGGCAATTATTTTCTCAAGAATTAAAAAAGAAAGAAAAAATAAACTTACATAATATTTTTGACAGATATTTGCCAAAAAAAAATAATAACACTATTAAATTAAAACTAGTAAGTTTGTCAGAAAAAGCAGAGATTCAAGAGATAAAGTCAGAATTGTTATTTTTTATTAGAAAAGAATTAAAGAATGACTTCATTGATCTAGATATAAGTATTTCTGAAGAAAAACAAAAAAACATGCTACACACCAAAGAAGAAAGGTATTCACACTTACTAGAAAAAAACGCAAAAATTGCAATACTGAAAGACAAATTAGATTTAACTAAAATATAAATTATGAATAAAATCATTGTAACAAACCCAATTGTAGAATTAGATGGAGATGAAATGACAAGAATTATCTGGAGTTTTATCAAAGAAAAATTAATTTTTCCATATTTAGAATTAGATATTAAATACTATGATCTAGGAATGGAAAGTCGAGATAAAACAAATGATCAAATTACAATTGATGCTGCTGAAGCGATTAAAAAATACCATGTTGGTATCAAATGTGCTACAATAACTCCTGACGAAGAAAGAGTTGAAGAATTTAAACTTAAAAAAATGTGGAAATCTCCTAATGGAACTATTCGAAATATTGTTGGAGGCACTGTTTTTAGGGAGCCAATTATTTGCAAAAATGTTCCTAGGCTTGTGCCAAACTGGACTCAACCTATATGCATTGGAAGACACGCTTTTGGTGATCAATATAAAGCAACTGATGTAGTAATTAAGGGTAAAGGGAAATTAAAAATGTCTTTTGAAGATGAACATGGGAAGGAAACAACTTGGAATGTATATGAATATAGTGGTGGTGGTGTAGCGATGAGCATGTATAATACAGATGAATCTATCTATGGATTCGCAAGATCATGCTTTAATAAAGCCTTAGATAAAAATTGGCCATTGTACTTATCTACAAAAAACACAATACTTAAAGCATACGATGGTCGCTTTAAAGATATTTTTCAAGAGGTCTATGAAAATGAGTTTAAAACTCAATTTGATGCTAAAAATCTAACATATGAACATCGATTAATTGATGACATGGTTGCATCAGCACTTAAATGGAATGGGGGTTTTGTATGGGCTTGTAAGAATTATGATGGTGATGTGCAATCTGACACTGTAGCACAAGGATTTGGATCATTAGGCTTAATGACTTCAGTGTTACTAACTCCTGACGGAAATGTTATGGAATCTGAAGCTGCACACGGTACAGTAACAAGACACTACAGACTTCATCAAGAGGGAAAGCAAACCTCCACAAACCCCATTGCCTCAATCTTTGCATGGACAAGAGGATTAAGTTTTAGAGGAAAAAAAGATAACAATACTGATTTAATCAAATTTTGTCAAACTCTGGAAAAGGTATGTATTGAAACAATTGAAAGTGGAACTATGACAAAAGACCTGGCGCTATGCATTCATGGTAAAAAATTAAATGAAACTCACTATGTTAATACGCAAAATTTTCTTAATACTATAGATAAAAACTTTCAGGAAAAGATGCAATAAATGAGGAGAATAATTTTAATTATATTATTGTTTTCTTTCCAACTATCCTTTGGTCAAGGAGATAGGGGATATATAATTAATGTCGGTGATAAAGCTCCAACTTTTCAAGTCAAAAATAATAACGATGAAATATTTAATCTAAAACAACATCTTGGCAAGATTATTATGATTCAATTTACTGCCAGCTGGTGTAGTGTTTGTATTAAGGAGATGCCATATATTGAAAAAGAAATATGGCAAAAATATAAAAATAACGATGACTTTATATTAATTGCTCTTGCAAAAGACACAGAAAAAAGACCTCAGAAAAAAAAAGAAATTCAAAATATGATTGACAAAACAAACGTCACCTACCCGATTATGACTGATCACGATTCTCAAATATTTGAATTATTTGCAGAAGAAAAAGCTGGAGTAACAAGGAATATTATTATTGATCAAAATGGACATATTGCATTTTTAACAAGACTATTTGAACACACTGAATTTAATGAGATGAAGTCAAATATTGATCAATTACTTAAAAAGAAACACTAACTTTATTTAAAAATAGAATATCATGCAAACATATTACCGCATACTATCAATACTAATACTTTGTTTTCTTGTAAGCTCATGTTCACAAGAGGAAGATTCAATATCACCTGTCAATCCCAATAATCCTAATGAAAATACTGAGGGTTGTACTAACTCTGAAGCCTTAAATTATGACGAAAATGCCACAATTGACGATGGAAGTTGTATTATTTTAGGTTGCACAGACGAAGAAGCAATCAATTATGAACCTGATGCAACAGATGATAACGGATCCTGCGAGTACTCTAATGCTAATTTATTAAATGGAGTATGGAATATTGTTTCTTTAGAATATAGTACTGAAATCGACCTTTCAGATGTGCCAAAAGTTGGGACACTACTTGGCGTACAAACTATTTCAGGGGAAGCAAGCAATGCAGGTGAGTGGATTTTCCAATATCCTAATTATACTTATAGTAATAATTTGAACTTTACAACAGAACCAATTACAATTATAGCGTTTGATGTTCCTGGTATTCCAATTGACGTATCTAGCAATGGTAATTGGACTCTTGTTAATGACGACACCACTTTACTAGCGACTGACAATGACACAAATCTTGAATCTTCTTTTACAATAATTTCACTCACTAATAATACTGCAGTTATAAGTGGAATTGTTCCATTTTCTCAAGACATCATGGGACTAGCAGTTGATCTTGACATAGAGATGGAAATGATATTAGAAAAAGAATGAAAAAGAGACTATATAGAGACCAAAAACAAGGAGTTTTATTTGGTGTATGTTCTGGTCTAGGAGATTATTTTAATATTGACCCAGTATTTATAAGAATTGTTTGGGTATTAACATTAGTTAGTTATGGTTTTGGACTAATTGCTTATTTGTTTTGCTGCTTATTAATTCCGCGTAAATCTAAATAAATATTTTCTGCAATTTTATTAAAACAACCTGTCCCACTTAATTGATTTATTATTTTATCATATTCTTTGAGTATTATTTTTTGTTTTTTTTCATCTAGCACATTTTGCAAAGAATGAATGATATTTTTAATATTAAAATCGTGTTGAATCAATTCATCAACAACCATTTTTTTTGCTAAAATATTAACCAAAGAAATGAATTTTAACTTTATAAAAATTTTGGCGATTAAAAATGATAAATAATGTAATTTATAACATACAACTTGAGGGATCCTACACAAAGCTAACTCTAAAGAAGCTGTTCCAGAAGTAACTAAAGCAGCGTTAACACTTGGCAAAATATCTTTATTGAATTTTAACTCTATATTACAATCAATAACTAAATCCTCATAGATAGACCTATTAATACTCTCTGCACATATGATAACAAATCTATAATCTTGAAAAAAAGATGTCACTTTAAGCATTGCGGGCAACATCTTCTTAATTTCTTGAACACGACTTCCAGGAAAAAGAGCTATTATTGGCTTACCTAAATTAGGGTGCAATGTATTATGACGTTGATTACCTAATATGTCTGTTAAAGGATGACCAAAATAATATGTTTTAATACCTTTTCTCTGAAAATAATCTAACTCAAAAGGCAAAGCAACAAATAATTTATCTATATATTTTTTCATTTTTATAACACGTCTCCCGTTCCATGCCCAAACTTGAGGGGCAATAAACCAAAAAACCGGTATTCCTTTTTTTTTAGCATATTTAGCAATCTGTAAATTAAAGCCTGGATAATCAATTAAAATAAGTGCATCTGGTTTAATTTTACTAATATGTTTTTTGGCAAAAAATAGATTTTTTAAAATTGTATTACTATTTTTCAAAACTTCCCAAAAACCCATGTAAGAAAGAGAGTCTAAATTAACTACAACATCTCCTCCAGCATTATGCATATTTGAACCACCCCAACATGAGAATTTAGAATTTGAATCTAATTTTCTCAAGGAATGTATTAATTTAGAACCATATAAATCACCTGATAACTCTCCTGAAATAATATAATAATGCATTTATATATTGCCTTTATTTAAATAGATCCAAATAACCGCATAGATAAATGTGGCAAAAAAAATACCTTTAGCAGTTTTTTCAAATTTAAGATTCATAATATAATATCTAAAAAAAATAAGATTAGCAACAACCGCAAATAATTGCATACTTTGAATATCAAATTTACTACCTAGAATTACTGGAACTATTAGATCTTGTAAAAAGTAAAATACTACTGGATTAACAAGACCAATGAATAAACCTAATAATGCTGAATCTCTCTTAAAAAACATTCTCTAAATACTTTAACTTATCTAAGTTAATACTTAAATGAGGATATAGATTAACTGGAACTATCGAAATAAAATTATTAGTTAGCGCCCAATTATCTGTATTAATCAGATTATTGTTTGATTTAAATTCTCCACCTATCAAAAAATGTTTCTCAAATTTTTCTTTTTTAACTAACTCAAATTTTTCTTTCCAAACACCTTGACCAGTCAAACACACCTTCACACCTTTTATATCTTTAAACGGAACATCTGGAAAATTAATATTAAATGTCACTCCCTCATTACTATCACCCAAAACTTTTTTAGATACATCATATATAAAGGATGAAAAAGGAGTAAAGTTAATAATAGTTTCATAACTCAAATGAGAAAAAGATATTGCAGGAACACCTTGAATATTAGCTTCCATAGCGGCATGGAGGGTGCCAGAGTACAGGCCGTTAATCGATTGATTTGAACCGTGATTAATACCTGAAACACACAAGTCCGGCGTACGAGGCAAGATCTTGTTTAAAGCTAATTTTACGCAATCCACAGGAGTTCCAGAGCACGCAAAATCATTTACGTTTTTGTTCATTTTTTTGATTGAAATTGAATTATTTAAAGTCATAGAATGTGAATAAGCTGATCTGTTAGTATCAGGTGCAACAACATAAACATCACCTATTTGGCACATGATTTTTTTTAAAAAATTTATTCCTTGAGAATCAATTCCGTCATCATTAACAACTAATATAAGCGGCTTACCTTTTTTCATTACTAATCTCTGTTTTAAATAAACGATCCCACAATTTAAATGTTGTAGCATAATTACCATTCAATTTGGCGTGATGTAAATCATGATGTTCTGATTCACCCCAAAATGGGATATATTTAGAAAGATAAGATTTAAAGCCCGAATGAACATCTAATTCGTGGACATTTCTAATAAATTGATATAACCAAAATGCCAATATATTTACTGGAGAAACAATGCTTATAATGAAAATTGCTAAGAAAGGTCCTAAATAGCCCATAATCCATTCCAAAGGATGCACATAAATATACTCAAGCGCAATGGGAGTTGTTGCTCGATGATGTATACGATGAATTTTATCTAATATATATTTATTTTTATGCATCCAATAGTGAAGAAAATAAAAATAGATGTCATCTATAATTAAAATAAAAAAGAATTGCAAGAAAATAATTAAAATATCTAATCTAACTATTGGGTCAAATAAATCATAAAGAAAATAAAGACCAGAAGATGAAATAATGATTAATAAAAAAATATTAAACAAAATTAATGGCAATCTAGAATAAAATACACTAGCTTTTATTTTTCTTTTTTGTATTCTGTATCTTGATAAAGACGGCAAATAAATAGATGCCAATGACAATATAAATCCAAATAAATTACAACACACTACAATAAAAATAGTATAGAGAATAAATGTTAATTTTTCCATATATTACTTAAAAGTATGAAAAAAATTAATTTAACTGACGGAACTAAAATACACTGCTTAAAAGAAACTGAAGCACTTGTGCTTGACGAGCATATAAGTGGGTATCTAGAAATAGGGCTTGACATTTCAGAGAAAGATACAATTATTGATGTAGGAGCAAATATCGGAGTATTTGGAGTCCGGCTATCACAAAAATTTCAAAACATAAGCATATATAGTTTTGAGCCCATTCCAGAAATATATAAATCACTAAAAAAAAATTCAGAATTAAGCCTAAATCCAAATTTCAAAACATATATGATGGGACTGTCCAATAAAAAACAAATACTAGATTTTACATACTATCCAAATAGTCCAGCATTATCAACGTCTCACCCTGAAGTGTGGCAAAATGACAAAAATCATTTCAACTCTGCAGTTGAAGGAAGTATTTTAACTATGGGGTCTCAGTTTTGGTGGTCTAAATTAATACCTAAAGTTTTTATACCATTCATTGCAAAATACTTACAAGCAAATCAACAAAAAATATCAAGCCAAGTCATTACATTAAGTGATTTTGTTGAAAAAGAAAAAATTCAAAAAATTAAACTTTTAAAAATTGATTGCGAAGGTGAAGAAATTAATGTTTTATATGGGATACAAAAAAACCATTGGGAAAAAATTGAATCCATAGTGATGGAGATAAATGACATAAATCATAATTTAAAAATGGCAAAAAGTATTTTATCAAAAAATGGGTTTCAAAAAATTAAATTAGTCAAAGAAAAAGGTTTTGAAAAAACCAAACTTATCAATTTATATGCCACGAAATAGGATGTTAATTACTTAAATATTTTACCTGGATTTAAAATATTTTTTGGATCAAATAATAATTTTATATTTTTTTGAAGATTTAAGTTTTGAGAACTAAAAGGAATATCCATGTATTCTTTTTGCACCAAACCAATTCCATGTTCACCTGAAATGGTGCCGTTTAAAGAAATACATAACTCAAATATTTTTCTAATTGCTTCCTTAAGAACAATATCCCATTCATGATCACTTAAACCTGTTTTTAAAATATTTACATGTAAGTTTCCATCACCCGCATGACCGTAACAAATAGATTTAAAATTATATTGAACACCAATTGCTTTAACTCCCTTCAATAATTTAGTTAAGTTAGCTCTTGGAACAACAGTATCTTCTTCTTTATATATAGAATATGATTTGACTGCTAGACCTATTGAACGCCTTACTTTCCAAATTCTTTCTTGCTCTTCTTTAGTTTCAGCAAGAAGTATATCCCCACAATTATATTGGCTTAGTAAAGAATAAATTTTTTCAGCATCAACCAATAACTTTTCTTTCCTTTCACCATCAAGTTCAATTAATAAATAAGAACTAGTTTTATTATTAATTGCAAAAGGGATATTGTGATAGTTTTGATCCCTTACAACGTTAACAGCTTGAGCTTCCATAAATTCTAATCCTGATGGAATAATTTGATGATTCATAATGTCAGCTACAGCATCACATGCATGAAAATCATTTCTAAATGGAACCAACATAAGAATTGTTTCAGTAGGCAAAGGCAATAACTTAAGAACAGCTTTAGTAATTATAGCTAGCGTGCCTTCACTACCAACTATTAATTGAGTTAAATTATATCCTGTAGAATTTTTTAAAGTGTTTGCCCCGGTCCAAAACACATCACCATTAGGTAAAACAATTTCAAGATTTAAAACATAATGAGATGTAACACCGTACTTAACAGCTTTTGGTCCACCAGCATTGAGAGCAAAATTTCCACCCAAAGTACATGAGCCTTTACTCGCAGGATCTGGGGGGTAAAATAATTTATATTCTTTTAATATATTCTGAAATTCTTCATTTATAACACCTGGCTCTACTGTTGCTTGAAAATTTTTTTTATTAATTGAAATAATTTTATTCATTTTTGTCAGTGATAGACTGACCCCACCAAATACAGGAATTGCACCACCACTTAGTCCTGTTAATGCAGCAGAAGGAGTTACAGAAATATTATTTACATTACAATATTTCATAATAAGAACAACTTCATCTGTGTTTATAGGAAAAAGAACTGTATCTGGAGGATAGCTTAAATTTTCTGTATGATCGCTTCCATATAAATTACAATTTTCACCCAGCAGGACATTTTCTTCACCTAAATGAGCAATAAAAAAATCAATGTGCGTTTTATCTATTTGAGTATAATTCATTGAAAATGATTTAATCAAATTTAATTAAATTAGCCAATTAAAATTTTTAATTAATATGAAACAAAACACATTTATACTTTTATTTATATTGCCAATCCTGGTATTATTCTCTCAAAAGGAAATACTAAAAGAAGATATTTTTCTAAACTGGACATTTAGTCAAGATCAAGTTTATGGACTAAACTCAATGAATGACGGGATTCATTACACGACACTTGAACGTGGTGATACAATATCAATAGAAAAACATAGCTATCAGTCTGGAAAAAAAATAGATGTTTTACTAAAATCTTCTGATTTAGGTATAAAATTTAGAAGCTATAAATTTAACACTGATGAAACTTTAATACTTCTAGAAACAGATTCTGAAAAGATTTACAGATACTCGAAAAAGGGTGTTTATTATGTATATAATACGTTCACCAAGGAAGTTCAAAAAATATCTGATAAAAAAATTAGACTTCCTGAATTTTCCCCAAACTCTAAATATATTTCATATGTTTATAGAAACAATATTTATACCTATAATATTGAAAATAAGGAGACTAAAAAAATTACTCATAAAGGTCTACCAAATAAAATAATTTGTGGAGCAACAGACTGGGTTCATGAAGAAGAATTTGGTTTTACTCAGGCTTATCAATGGTCACCGAATAACGATTTTATTGCATATTACACATTTAATGAATCTAAAGTTCCTGAGTTTTCTATGGATATGTTTGAAGATGGACTATATCCAAGACAAGAGAAATTTAAATACCCAAAAGCAGGAGAAAGAAATGCAAACGTCAATATTAACATAATTAACCTACAAACTGGTGAAAATACTACAGCAAAAATTAATAAAAAGCAAGAGTTTTATTTTCCACGTATCAAATGGACTAATAAAACAAATAAATTATTTATACAAAGGTTAAATAGACATCAAAATCACTTAGAATTATTAGCAGTCAATATTTTAACTGGAGATGCAGATCTCATTATTGAAGAAAAATCTGAAACATATATTGACATACATGACAATCTAACTTTTTACTCTGATGATTCTTATTTTTTATGGACTAGTGAAAAAAGTGGTTTTAATCATATATATGTCTATAGTATTAATGGAAAAGAAATACGACAAATTACCAAAGGTGATTGGGAAGTGACTAATCTTTATGGATTTGATGAAAAAACAAAAACATTATACTACCAATCTACTGAAAAATCGCCACTACAAAGAGATATTTATTCAATAAATACTTTTGGTAAAAAAAAGAAATTGTTATCTGAAAGTCGTGGAACAAACAATGCACAATTCAGTAAAAACTATAAATACTTTATTAATACATATTCCACTGCAAATACGCCAAACATTATCAATTTATACAATTCTAAAGGAAAAAAACAAAGAACTATTAAAGACTCAAAGAAATTAAATTCAATTCTAACAGATTATAACTTAACTACTAAAGAGTTTTTTGAATTTACAACTGATCAAGGGAATAACTTGAATGGCTGGATGATGAAACCTTTAAATTTTGATGAGAATAAAAAATATCCTGTCTTAATTTATGTTTACGGTGGTCCAGGTTCGCAAACTGTAACTGATTCATGGGGTGGGCATTACATGTGGTATCAGATGTTATGCCAACAAGAATATATTATTGTTTCAATTGATAATCGAGGAACGGGCGGACGAGGCTCTGAATTCAAAAAATGCACCTATAAAGAATTAGGCAAGCTTGAGACCATAGATCAAACCGAAGGCGCTAAATACCTAGCAAACTTGCCATTTGTCGACAATAATCGAATTGGCATCTGGGGATGGAGTTACGGTGGATATATGTCTTCTCTTTGTCTATTAAAAGGGTCTAAATACTTTAGCACAGCTGTTGCTGTAGCTCCAGTCACTAACTGGAGATTCTACGACACAATATATACAGAAAGATATATGCAAACTCCTCAAGAAAATCCAAATGGATACGATTTAAACTCCCCTATCCATCACGTAGATTCATTAAAAGGAAACTATTTTTTGATTCATGGTTCCGCTGATGATAATGTGCATGTTCAAAATTCATATGAAATGGTAAATGCATTGGTGAAGGCTAATAAACAATTTGATTTATTTATTTATCCTGACAAAAATCACAGTATCTATGGCGAAAATACCAGATTACATTTATTCACTCAAATCACTGATTATATAATTAATAATCTATAAATTGACAAAATAATATTATCTTCGAGTAGATTTAAAAAAAATATATACTTATGGAATGGTTTAGCGCATTATCTCTCTCATATAAATTGCTTATTCTAGGTTGGGCAATTGTGTTAATATGGGTACCTATTGTTATTTCGATGAATAAGAAAATTCATCCAACAGCCTTATTTGTTTTATTTTTTGCCGAATTATGGGAACGATTCTCATACTATGGCATGAGAGCACTTCTTGTTTTATATATGATTGATCAAGGGGCTGAGCTAGTATATGAAAAAAGTGTAGCCTACGCCATATATGGAGCTTACGGAGCCATGGTCTACGCTACTCCTTTGCTAGGTGGATTAATTGCTGAAAAATATTTCGGTTACCGGAACTCAATATTATGGGGTGGTATCTTGATGGCTCTTGGACACTTCACTATGGCTTTTCCATTAATTTCTGAGCTAGGAATCGGTAACAAAGAAACAATACACGCCTTAACTGAACCAATGTTTTTTATTGCTCTCGGATTACTGATCCTTGGTAATGGTTTTTTTAAGCCAAATATTTCAAGTTTTGTATCTACCTTCTACACTGACAATGCATTAAGAGATCGTGGTTTTAATTTATTTTATATGGGTATCAATGTAGGAGCATTTCTTGCACCTATTACATGTGGTGCAATTGGACAAGATTCTGTAAATTTTGGAATTAATTCTTGGCACTATGGTTTTGGAATAGCAGGAATCGGTATGGTTCTAGGACTACTAGTATTTCTCTATGGATTAAGAAGTGGGGTTTTTGAAGACAAAGGCCATTCAAATAATAAAAAATTATTAGAGTCAAAACTTTATGGACTTTTCTCTGTTAAGACAGCAACATACATTGGCACAGCATTATGTATTCCTATTATTTTCATTTTATTAAATTGGGGCGCAAAACCATTACTACATCCATTCGGGAAAGAATTGAGTTTTTTAGACATAACTCTATTTAGTATGGTAATATATATGATATATTATTTAACTCAACACGGTAAAAGCATCACTCAAGAAGCTTATGACAAATTAAAAGTCATTATGTTTCTGTTTTTTTACTCCACGTTATTTTGGGCATTTTTTGAGTTAGCAGGTAGTGCAATCACAGTTTATACAGAAACAAATGTCACTAAGACTATACCAGGTCTAGGGGAACTATCGGCATCTCAATTCATGGGAGTAAATCCATTATATATATTATTACTAGTACCCGTTTTTAACCTAATGTGGAAAAGTCTAAAAAACAACAACCTTGAACCCAGTGCTCCTATGAAATTTGCAATAGGAACAATACTGCTAGGACTAGGTTTTCTAGCATTTCCATTAGGAGGAGCATTTGCTAAAGCAGGGATGGTTCCAATGGCATTTTTATTATTAGCATACTTGCTACATACTTTAGGAGAGCTATGTCTATCTCCTGTTGGACTATCACTAGTAACAAAACTCGCACCAAAGCAAATTGTTGGTTTTGTAATGGGTTTCTGGTTTTTATCATCATCACTAGCACATTTACTGGGGAAATTTATTGCTCAGGAAACAGATGCGGGAGACTTATCACCAATTGAAGCACTGGCTACTTTTAATGGTGTATTTACCAAAGTTGGAATACTTGCAATAGTAGCAGGAATTGCGTTAACAATTATTTCACCTAGAATAAAAAAATGGATGCATGGAATTCAATAAAAAAAAATACATATCATTAATTATAGGCTTCTGTTTCCTTACCGTAGGGTTTGGACAGGAAAATACAATGTGGCTTACTGATTATGAAGAAGTCTATACCAAATCAGTTAAAGAAAATAAACCTATTATGGCTAATTTTACTGGTAGTGATTGGTGTGGTTGGTGTAAAAAATTAAAAAAAGCCGTATTCGACACAAAAGTGTTTCAAGATTGGGCAAATAAAAACGTAGTTCTATTTGAATTAGATTACCCAAGAAGAACGCCTCAGTCTGAAGAACTAAAAAAACAAAATGGACAACTCCAACAAACATTTGGGAGATTTGTTAGAGGCTATCCTACTGTTCTAATATTTAAGATTGAAAGAACTTTCAAAGATGACGGAACTAAAGATCGTGATAATATTCTTTTATTGCCAAACACCCAACTTGTAATGAGTGGACAAGGTCGGCTAGGTTACATGCCAGACCCAAATAGTTTTATCAAAAAAGCTGGTGGAATAATTAATGCTGAAAATTAATTATTTGGGTGGCTAATGGGACTCGAACCCACGACCCTCGGTACCACAAACCGATGCTCTAACCAACTGAGCTATAACCACCATAATAATGTGCAAATATACTAAAGTGATTATATTTTTATAACAAGTGCGTAAATTAATTATACATCTTCAAAAAAACCTAGAACATAAAATATCTTTTTGGAAATTAAAAAATCTCAAAGACATTGTTCAAAAATATGGGTTAACTTTTTTAACAATACTGATTTTTATTGAAATTGTAGAACACGTTGGAGGGATTTTTTTAATTAGGTGGTTAGGCGTTAATGTACATGAGTATTTTAATGCATTTTTACCAGCACCTTTTTTAATTTGTTTTCACTGGATTAGTGCCCCAATCGTGTTTTTCATATATATGAAAATTAAAAAAAAATAATGCTAACTGAATTCTATAAGAATGTACTTAAATTATTAACAAGCATTTCTATTGCTCAGTTAATTCCAATAATAATAACGCCAATTTTAACACAATATTTTAGCCCAGAAGATTTTGGGTTATATGGATTATACATTAGTATATGTACTATTCTTGGAGGAGTAGCAAGTTGCAAATATGATACAGCCATTATGCTTCCCAAAAAAACACACGACGCATATAATACATTGGTACTATCTATTTTAATTACATTTTTGTTTTCAACTTTTTGTTTGTCTTTATTGAGTACATTTAATCAACAATTGTTTGAAATAACTAATTCTGAATTACTAAAGAAATATTATTATATAATTCCTTTGACTATCTTCTTAATATCTATTAATCAAGCATTAATAGTATGGTTTAATCGAAAAAAAAAATATATTTTAATAGGCAAGCAAAACTTATTTAAATCCACTTCAAATTCAGGGTCTTCTGTGATTCTTGGAATAAAAAGTGTGTATCTGGGTTTAATAATAAGTCATTTAATATCATTAATAATTGTCAGTTATTGGAATATTACAAATTTTATCAAAGACTTTAAAAAACATAAAATAGATCAAAAAAATATCAAAAAAAATTTTATAAAATATATTGATTTTTTAAAATTTTCTACTATTTCTAATTTATTTAATTCTGTCTCAAATATCGGCATGACCTCTCTGATTATTATATTCTTTGGACCAAAGATTGCAGGCTTGTATTTTTTTGCAGAAAGACTTATTGCAATCCCGATATCATTTGTTACATCATCAGTTTCTCATGTTTACTTCGAAAGAGCAAGTACATTATTCCATTCTGATAGAAAGAAACTTATTACTTTAACTAATACAGTGCAAAAAAATATTTTTATTTTATTACTTCCATTTTTATTGATGCTTACTTTTTTGGGCGAAGAATTATTTTCATTGTTTGGAGGAGAATGGAAAGAGGCTGGTGTTATATTAAAGTACTTTTTAGTTTTTATTCTGTTTAAAAATATTTATTCCCCGATTAGTCACATTGGAGATATTTTAAATAAACAGCGAGTTTTATTGTTTTTTAACATTAGTCTATTCTTTTTCCAACTTAGCTCATTTTATTTTTTAAAAGAATATAACGATATTGAGCCAGCATTATTAACTGCTTCTTGCTTTGGAGCAATTCATTATATAGTATTAAATATGTACATGAAAAAAGAATTACTAAAATCATTATGAAAAAAGTAATAAAATCTATTTTTATTTTTTTTGACGACTCAATCTTTAGAGCGCTCGTTAAATTTTTCTATCCTAAATACAATAGACCAAGAAAAGGTTACTGTTACAATTTTAATCTTTTAAAAAGATACTTTTTTATGCAAAAAATAGTCGGTTTTAATAGAAATGTACCGTGGCCTGTAGATTTTAGAAGTAAAATACTTGGTCCCGAGCACATTAAAAAGGGAATCATGTGTGATCCTGGAGATAATATTGGTATTTACATAAATGCGTATGGTGGTTTAGAAATTGGTAATAATGTCAATATCGGCCAAAATAGCACTTTAACAACAACCAATCACAGTATTTATGACCATAGAAAAATTAGTGAAAAAAAGGGCATTAAAATCGGAAACAATGTATGGATCGGAGCTAACTGCTCTATTGTAGCAGGCGTAAAAATTGGCAATAATGTAACTATAGGAGCTGGTTGTGTAATTAGAGACGATATCCCATCTAATAGCATTGTTATTCAAGAACCTAATAGTATTATTATAAAGAAAAAAAAACCTTATCAATGGGATTACACAAAGGAAGAATTGCTTTAGTCTCATCTTTTTTTAGTAAATTCCATAATCTAAATGTAAACCTCTAAATAAAAAAATTTATGAAAAAAAGTATACTTATTATTGTTATAGCTATTGCATTTCAATCATTTTCACAGATAGACGTCAAAAATATAGAAAATGTACCAATGGCTAACCCTATAGAAATCATTGATATACCTGGTCCTTCTGCGCTAGGTGGTGATGAAGTTTTATGGTCAGAAGATTTTGCGGATGAAACAACTCCAAATATAATAACTGAAGATATTGCAGGTTATGGAGACTGGAAATGGAGTGATCAATCTCCAAGTGGACAATGGAGCGAAAACGCTGGAGTTATTCAATCTGAAACACCAGATAATGGATTTATGATTATGGAAGCTGATTTTTATAACACCAGTCCTCAAAATGACGTAGCTGATGGTCAAGTTGGAGAAAATCCAGTAAGTGCTTCATTTACAATTGGACCTATAGACTTATCTGCTTCTGAAACTGAAGAATTGGTACTTCAGTTTTATTCTAATTATAGAATATGTTGCTATTATGCTCCTAGTCCTAACAATGACTTAAATGTATATATTAGCACTGATGATGGGGCAACATTCGACGATTTAAATTATATTGAAGGCGAAACATTTGAAGTGAATGTTGAAAAAGAAACATTAAGTCAAATTCCATTAGGAAGTTTTTCACCAAACACAGATGGTGTATATTTTAAGTTTGAATGGGTCGGCACACACTATTTTTGGATGATAGATGATCTGTCAATAATTCAACGACCAGCATATGATCTAAAAATGCAATCATCTTGGCTAACTATGGAAGATCCAGCAAGTATTGAATACTATGCAATTCCAGAAAATCAAATGCCAGATGAAATGATGATCGGTGCTGAAGTATATAATTATGGATACAATGACGATGCTAATATTACTCTTAACGGTTCAATTGATGGGCAAGGCATTTATACCGAAATTCAATATGATTTAGTAGAAGCTGACTCAACTGCATATGTAGAAACTAATTACTTTGATGTATCTATGTTAAGCGCTGGAACGTATAATTTTACAGCAGAAATAACATCCTCAGGAACTGATCAAAATACAGATGACAATATGTTGTCAAGAGAATTTGTAGTTAGTGACCATGTATACGCTATCGATGGATTATATACTGCGTATGAATGGCAAGGAACAGGATGGCCAGGTGGTGACGATACTGCTGATGGAGTAAGATATGCAAATTATTTTGACATTAAAGAAGAAACTGTTTTAAGCTCTATTGAAATAATACTAGATACCGGTGAGCACCCAACAAGTTTAGGAACCTTCCAGACAGAAGCTGGGGGTGAAATGATAGCTTATGTGTGTGATACAACAGGCATATTTGATCCACTAGTAGAAACCCTAAATCCAGATTTTGGTGGAGCAATATGGACTAGTGATTTTTATTTAGTTTCAGAAAGCGATGTTAATGATGGAAGAGTAGTGATAGATGTAGATGAATTACCATTAGATGTTAATGCATATTACATTGTTATAGAAATGTATAGTAATGGCTTAGCAACTGATATTCTAATTTTAGATGACACATCAGTTCCACAACCTTGGTTTGCATCATTAGTATTTTATCCTAATGACCAAACATGGTATTCTAATCCCAATGCTTCTAGTATAAGAATCGGATTAGATGGTTTTGAAAATAGTTTAAATGAAAACATGCTAGATGGAATAACTTGCTTCCCAAATCCAACTAATGATTACATAGAAATTACAAGCAACCAAATTTTAGATGGTGAAAGCAATTTAGTTATATATAATATTTTAGGTGGTGAAGTGATGCGTAGATCATATTCACAATTTGGACATAAAAAACAAATTGATTTACATAGACTATCTAGTGGTTCATACATTTTAGAATTTGAAAATGATGACAAAACTAGTAAACATAAATTAATAATTGAGTAATAAGAATTGCTCAGAAAACAAAAAAAGGGGGTTTAAAGCCCTCTTTTTTAATTAAAACATTTCAAAATAATCTTCTGGATGACGAATTAAATAATCTATTTCTTCGTCTATAACTCTAGAAACGAATTGTCTGATTTTAATTGTTTTTTCTTCGTCTATATTTTCTATGGACTCTACATAATCTAGTGCTTTCTGAATAATTTTTTCATATTCAACTAAATTATCTTTTTCTCTAGAAACTAAAATGTCGTTTAAAATTTTATCCATTTGCAAGAAAAAATTAATTATTATATAGTTCAAACAATATAATAAAATATTTATGAAATTTTATCTCTTTCTTAATTTTAATGACCAGGTAATATCAAATTCAGACACACACAATCCATCTAAATCATATCCCTTACTTTTTAAATCAAAAATTACACCTTCACGCGAATCAATAGCACGTTGAACATGTTGAATAATTTTTTCTCCATCCAAACAAATAAAATTCACTTTTGTAGTAGCTTTTTTAAAATACTTCGAATTTAATTTTGTAACTAAAGTCGATATATTGTATCCGTCTACATGCATAAGTACTAAAACACCTGTTGATAATTCTGCACCCATAGCTTGAACTGCAAAGTAAGTTGAACGAAATGGATTTTTATTTAAGTAATTATAAGGTACAGTAACTACTGATTCCTTATGAGTTAACTTAGCAACTCTTATTCTAGTAATGAAAACCATGGGCAGCTTCCAAATAGCAAAAAAATAAAAACGCCAACTAGTAAAAATTCTAATATATTTTTTTAAAATAATATCTTTTTTATGCATAATACATACAATATA
This sequence comes from Flavobacteriales bacterium, assembly GCA_002701365.1. Taxonomy (GTDB): domain Bacteria; phylum Bacteroidota; class Bacteroidia; order Flavobacteriales; family TMED113; genus SP256. The sequence goes on along the minus strand of NZUK01000015.1, from coordinate 13,029 downwards.
AATAATAATATGTTAGCAATAAATAGTATCTTGTAATAACAATATTTTTGTTATTAATAAATAGTAATAAAACATCTTGAAAAATAAAAAACTAACATTTGAAGAGTTTAAAAAATCCGTTCTAACTGATTACAGGATAGGTCAAGAGAGTAGAGAAGCAAGTCTCATTGGCAGAAAAGAAGTGTTAACTGGAAAAGCTAAATTTGGCATTTTTGGTGATGGGAAAGAAGTTGCGCAACTAGCTATGGCACGTACCTTTAAAAAAGGTGATTTTAGATCTGGATATTATAGAGATCAAACATTCATGATGGCAATTGGGGCACTCACTTTAGAACAACTTTTTGCTCAACTATATGCCAATACCGACTTAGATCAGGAACCTGCATCAGGAGGAAGACAAATGAATAACCATTTTGCCACCCAAAGCCTAGATAAAGAAGGAAACTGGAATAATTTAATAGACCAATTTAACTCTGCATCAGATATTTCTCCTACAGGTTCTCAAATGCCAAGACTTCTTGGATTAAGCTACGCTTCAAAAATATACAGGAATAATAGTGAAATAGATCAACATAATTTTAGTAATAGTGGTGATGAAGTTGCATATGGGACTATTGGCAATGCAAGCACATCAGAAGGTTTATTTTTTGAAACAATTAACGCAGCTGGTGTCCTACAAGTACCATTACTATTATCTGTTTGGGATGATCGTTGGGGAATATCTGTTCCTAGTAAATACCAAACAACAAAAGAAAATATATCAGAACTTCTAAAAGGTTTTCAACGAACTCAAAAAAAAGAGGGGTTAGAAATATACACCGTTAATGGATGGGATTATAGTGAACTATGTAAAGTATATACTGAAGCTAGTAAATTATGTAGGAATCACCATATTCCAGTCATTATTCACGTTAAAGAAATGACCCAACCTCAAGGTCATTCAACATCTGGATCCCATGAAAGATATAAAACAAAAACTGAATTAGAATGGGAAAAAGACTTCGACTGTCTATTAAAAATGAAGGAATGGATGATTCAAGAAAACATCTGTACAAATGAAGAAATAGAACAAATTGAAATACAATCAAAAGAAAAAGTAAAAAAAGCTCAGAAAAAAGCCTGGAATGAATACTTATCAATTTTAAACCAAGAAAAAAATTCTTTGCATAAAATCGTCATTGAAACATGTGATCTATCAAATGATTTTTACAAACAAATTGCTGACAAGATAGGCAATGAAAAGAACCCTACTCGCAAATTTTTAGTATCTAATGCTAAAAAAATAATTAGAAACATAAAGTATAAAAATGGTAATAATGAAATTATTAGTAATTGGATTAGTGATAAATCAAATGAATATCAAAATATATTTTCCAGTCACCTATATAGCGAATCTTCATATTCAATTAAAGAAACCAAATCTTATACAGACTTAGTTTTTTCAGACAATCCTGAAAAAGTAGATGGAAGAATTGTGTTACGAGATAATTTTGATGCATTATTAAAAAAACATTCTGATTTATTGATATTTGGTGAAGATAGTGGTAAAATTGGTGATGTTAATCAGGGACTGGAAGGAATGCAGGACAAGTATGGAGAGAATAGAGTGACTGATACAGGAATAAGAGAAGCAACTATTATTGGACAAGGAATTGGTCTTGCAATGCGCGGTCTGAGACCTATTGCTGAAATACAATATCTAGACTATTTACTATATGCAATACAAATCATGAGTGACGATTTAGCAACTCTACATTACCGAACAGTAGGGGGGCAAAAATGTCCATTAATAATCCGTACTCGTGGACATCGTCTAGAAGGAATTTGGCACTCAGGATCTCCAATGGGAGGTATTATTAATTTACTAAGAGGAATAAATATCTTAGTACCAAGGAACATGACTAAAGCTGCTGGATTTTATAACAATCTACTAACTAAAGATGAGCCAGCATTAGTCATCGAGTGTTTAAATGGTTATCGACTTAAAGAAGAACTGCCTAAAAACCTAGGGGATTTTGAAACTGAAATCGGAGTTATAGAAATTCTTGAACATGGAACAGACATCACACTTGTTACATATGGTTCATGTTGTCGAATTGCGCAAGCAGCAAGTCTAGAATTAAAAAACTTTAATATTTCAATTGAAATTATAGACGTACAATCATTAATTCCATTTGACATTAACAATAACATAGTAAATAGTATTAAAAAGACCAATCGCGTAATATTTATGGACGAAGATGTCCCTGGAGGTGCGACTGCATATATGATGCAACAAGTGTTAGAAAAACAAAATGGATATCAATTCCTAGACAGCAAACCTGTAACTATAACCTCTAAAGATCATAGACCAGCATATGGTGATGATGGAGATTATTTTTCTAAATCAAATACTGATGATGTAATAGACAGTTGCTATAAATTAATGCACGAATCCAATCCGAATAAATATCCAAGCATTCATTAAATGAAGAAAACAACGGAACAAACTAGTTTACATAACAATCTTGAAAAGATGAGTATTCAAGATATTTTAATTAAAATTAATTCAGAGGATAAGAAAATTGCTCAATGTGTATATCAATCAATTAAACAGATCTCTCAATTAGTTGAAAAAGTCACATCCAAAATATCTAAAAATGGTAGACTATTCTATATTGGATCTGGAACAAGTGGTAGACTAGGTATACTAGATGCATCCGAGTGCCCTCCGACATTTGGTGTAAATAACAATATTGTAATTGGCATGATTGCTGGTGGTGATGAAGCAATTAGAAATTCTATAGAATCAGCAGAAGATAATACAATACAAGCCTGGAGAGAATTAAAAAAATATGATATTAATAAGCAAGACATAGTTATTGGCATTAGTGCATCAGGATCAACTCCCTATGTTTTAGGAGGATTAAAAGAATGTCAGAAAAATTCAATTTTCACAGGTTGCATAACATGTAATCAAGATACAGAAATAGCAAAGCACAGTGACATACCTATTGAAGTAGTAGTCGGTCCCGAATTTGTCACAGGTAGTACTAGGATGAAAGCAGGAACAGCTCAAAAAATGATTCTTAATATGATTACTACTACAGCCATGATACAACTTGGACATGTAATGGACAATCAGATGATTGACATGAAAATTAAAAACAATAAATTAAAAGAACGAGGAGTCAAAATGATTCAAAACATATGTAACGTTCATGAAGATCACGCTAATGAATTACTAAGCAAATACGGAAGTGTTCGATTAGCAATTAATGCTTATAATAAAGATGTTTAATGATAAAAAAATAAAAAGCGGAATAATTAAAATTGTAATAGCTGTTAGCCTAGCCTTTACTGGACCTGTTGTATTTGTGCTAGCTTCAAATGATAACAATGAATTAATTATATTAAGTATAATTGGTGGATTAATGATGCTAGGTTGTATCTATTTTGGGTTTCAAGGAATAAAAACTATTTTATCTATATTTTTTGATAAATCTAACGAGTAAAAACTAAGGATTTTTTTTCTGATCTAGATTGATCAAAAGAATACCCAAGCCCCTTGAATTCCTTTAAATAATTAATATCTTTGACTCTATTTTTGAGTATAAATGATGCCATAGATCCCCGTGCTTTTTTTGCAAAAAAACTAACTATCTTATACGATCCATTTTTTTTATCTAAAAATTTTATATCCAAAATATCTGCATTGATTTTATCATAATTCAAAGATGAAAAATACTCATTTGATGCAAGATTGACTAAAACGCTCGAATTACTACTTAACAAAGTATTATTCAGTGAAGATGTTATTTTATCACCCCAAAACTCATATAAATTTTTACCTTTTTTTGTTTTCAACTTTGTACCCATTTCTAATCTATATGGCTGAATTAAATCTAAGGGTTTTAGAATACCATGCAAGCCTGAAAGAATTCTTAAATAATCTTGAGAATATAATAATTCTTCACCAGAAAATGATTCTACATCGAGCCCTACATACACACCTCCTTTAAAACATAAAATTGACTGTTTTGAGTTAGATAAATCAAAATTATTATTCCAATTATTATATCTTTCAACATTTAAAGTACTAAGACTAGTACTTAATTTCATTAAAGTCGATAAATCCTCAACACTATTCATTTTTAACTCGTTTATTAACTCTTGGCTCTCTGGCATAAACTCTGGTATAGTATGATCTAAATACTTATTTTTAGAGAAATCTAAAGTTTTAGCGGGTGATAAAATTGCAAGCATATAAATTAAATTTAAAAAGGATTAGAAAAATCAGCATTATTTATAAATGACTCATCAGATAAAGTTAATAAAAATGCTTTTAAGTCCGTTTTTTCCTGTTCGGTAAGCATCAAACCTATACCAATATATTTCATTAAAGGGTCAACAGTAGGTGAATCATAACCTCCAAAATCATAATGATCAATAACCTGCTCTAAAGTTTCAAACCTTCCATCATGCATATAAGGAGCTGAAAATTCAATATTTCTTAAACTAGGTGATTTAAATGCTCCTTGATCTAACATATTATTAGTTACATTGTATCTTCCTAGGTCTTCAAATTGGGAGTCAATACCATTATTATGAAACATATTATTTGTAAACAATCCTATGGGATGACAATGAAAACAATCTCCTCTCTCAGTGCTGTAAATATTAAAACCTCTTATTTCTTCGGGACTTAAAACAACTTCTCCTCTTAAATACTGATCAAATTTAGAATTATCTGAAATAAGTGTTCTTTCGAATTGCGCAATTGCCTTTAAAACATGTGAGGAGTCAATATCTGAGGTGCCAAAAGCAGCACAAAATAAATCTAAATATAGTTCTGACATTTTAATCCTATTAATTACTTCAGACCAGTTATTATTATGCAATTCTATTTCATTAAAAATTGGTCTACTAGCTTGATCTTCAACCGAACTTGACTTCCCATCCCAATCAAAGGCAGTGTGAAATGCAATATTGATTATTGTAGGAGCATTACGTTCTCCTAAAGATTGATTGATACCAAAACTATATTGAGTATTATCTCCAAAAGCATATTCTTGTTTATGACACGAAGCACAAGAGACAGTATTGTCACTACTTAAAATTGGATCATAAAACAAGTGTCTTCCCAAGTTAACACCTTCTTCAGTAAGCTGATTCCACGGTGGTGTATTCGGTGCAGGAAAACTGGCAAATGGATATATTAGACTTATGGGTGTAGGATTATATTCAACACAAGACTCACAAACAGGATTATATTTATAACAACCTGATAGTATCATAAATACAATCAAACTAAAAAAAATAAAACTTATATAATCACGCATTTGGCTGTACATTAAAAATATCCAAACCATTTTGATATAACAATTCTTGAGCATCTAAATTATCCATAATACCATTTCCAAAACTTGTCAAATCATAAAAAGGATTATTATACCATTTATTAATATCCATATAAATAGATATACTTGATGTTGAATCAAAATAAAAAGTTGGATATAAAATGGAGTAATCAAACCCGTTTATCGGTCCTGTATGTGTATTATAAAAATAAGATTCATCCGAATTAACTAAAAACTTTCCTTCAAGCTTTAGGTGATGATATCCACCTTGAAATGTTCCTCCATCAGTTCCAAACAAATTAGGCCATAACATTAAAGAATGAAAGTTATATGGACTATTTATATATGCATTATCTATATTATCATCACTACTAAAACCTAAGCGAAATCTGATACCTGAGCATTGTTGTGGCAAATCATATAAAGTATGTCTAAGTGTTGCAGAGTCATCACTATTAATAAAAATAAAATCATCGATTTCTAAAAATGTATTATCAGGAAAGTATAAAGTGATATCACTTAACACATATAGCAATCTTCTAACGCTATATATGTTAGATGAATTATTATAAATTAAATTATCATTTCCATATACAACTTCCACATCATCTACTAAGTGTTTAAAATCAATTGTTAATGAGAAAGATTCTTCATCTGGATCACAACTATATATACAAAATGAAAGTATAAACATGAATAGCAATCTGATAGAATTATTTTTTGTAATAAAAGTCATATATTAAGATTATGAAAAAATTATTATTATTAACAAAACTAATACTATTTCCTTATATAATGCTATCACAAGTTGTGATCTCAAGCAGTTTGTTAGATAAAATATCAAACTTAGGAGAGGATAATTATTTACCTATTATTATCGAACTTAAGGATGAATTTAATATTCTTGATTTAAAAAATGCATTTTATAAAAATAATACCCCCATTAAGGAACGTAGCTCAATAATTTGTAATAAAATGCAACAAGTTGCTAAAGAAAAACAAACACCAATTATTGAATTCATTAAATCAAAAAAAGGTCATTATCAAAACCTGTATTCTACCTGGATAATTAATGCAATATTTATTGAAGCTAATGTTAAATTGATAAATGAATTGTCAAAGCTAAACAACATTCAGTCCATTAATCTACAAAAAACCCAATCTGATATTATAGAATATATTGACCTTGGTAATAACCAAAATCAGATAACATCACAAGGAACTGAACCTGGCATTGAAGCTATTAATGTCCGTCCTTTGTGGGAATTAGGCTATACAGGAAAAGGTGTGCTTGTATTCAATTATGACACAGGTGTTTGGCCTACGCATCCAGCTTTTGTAAATAGATTTTTTGCAAATCACTACCCAATGGCACAATGCTGGGATGGTTACTTTAGCGATACACCAAATGGTCATATCAGTGATCACGGAACGCATACACTTGGCACAATGGCAGGCCTAGTTTCTGAAACAAACGATACAATTGGAATCGCATTTGAAGCTTATTGGATTGCTAATGACTTTGTCACTTCGACTGTAGAAACTTTACCTCCCATCGCAGAAATGATTACATCTTTTGAATGGGCACTAAATCCCGACGGAGATCTTACTACTTCATTCGATGTTCCCGATGTTATTAATAATTCATGGAGATGGTATAATGAAATGGATACATTCCAATGCTCAGGATACGCTGTAGAACTTATGAATGTAATTGAATCTGCCGGAATAGCTAATATTTTTTCAGCCGGCAATAATGGCCCAGACAATGATGGAGTCAGATCTCCTCAAAGAATTAATTCGAATCTAGTAAACACTTTTTGTGTAGGTAGTATTAATGCTAACGATGCCCAATATCCTATTAGCACATTTTCTTGCAGAGGACCTACACAATGTCCGGGTGAAGGCTCACTAGCAATTTATCCTGAAGTAGTAGCTCCTGGTCAAAATGTAAGATCAGCTTGGGGAACCGATAGCTATAATTCAATTTCTGGAACATCGATGGCATCTCCTCATGTTTCCGGAGCCGTCTTACTTTTAAAAGAAGCATTTCCTTTTTTAACTGGTCAAGAAATACTACTTGCACTTTATAATACTGCAAGTGACTTAGGAGAGGAAGGCGAAGACAATACATTCGGAATGGGCATCATCGACGCATTTGCTGCTTTTACATATTTATCAAATTCATACACACCAATTAACCCTGATACAGAAAATCAAGATATTTTAATTTTAGAAGTCAATAACACTCCAAATCAAATAAGTTGTAATGAATCATTTTCCCCAAGTATTTCTATTGTCAATAATACTGACTCTATAATCAATGCAATAGAAATAATTTATTATGACAACTTAAATGAAACAGAAGAAACTAACTTACTTTTTGAAATCAATTTAGAGCCATACGACACTACATCCGTTCAAATACCTAATATTGACAATAATAATTATGGAGACAAAGAATATAGTTTTCGAATTAACACCATAAATCCATTATTTGAATATGATTATCACAATAATAGAAAAATGGTGCGATTTAAGTATAAACCGACTCTAGAACTTCCATATACCGAAGACTTTCAAAGTGGTATTTCATATAATATGTGGCATATCAATAATGATGATTATAGTCGTACATGGGACACAATATCAACAGGGGGAATAAACGATAGTAATATAGCAGCATACATGAATTTATACGGCTATAACCCAAGGGCTGAACAAAAAGATGAGTTAATAGGGCCTAATATATCTCTAAATACAGATTCAATTAGATTGTCTTTTAAAGTAGCCTATCAAAAATTTAACAATTCATCTAAACAAGATACATTACAAATATTTTTATCTACTGATTGTGGATTAAATTATACTGAAAAAATATTCGACAAAGGAGGTGAAGAACTAAGCACATATAGTGAAATAACTTCAAATTTTATTCCTTTGGAAGATAATCAATGGTTAGAACATATAATCGATCTATCAAATTATGCAAATGAAAACATAATGTTGAAATTTGTAACAACTAATTTAAGAGGCAACAATATATTTATTGATGACATTAATATTTATGACTCTAATAATATCTCTTTTATTAATGAAGATAAATTAGAAATTTCAGTTTACCCTAATCCATCTAATGGTCTTTTTGAATTATCATTAAATAATTGTTATATCAAAAATATTCAAATCTCTAATAATATTGGTCAACTTATTATGAAACCTGATAATTTAGATACGCATATTAACCAGTATATAATTGACTTAAGTGATTACAAACCCGGCATATACTTTATAGATATTGAAACACATACAGAAAGTAAGACTTTACAAATAATTAAAAATTAGTATAAATTTTTAATACTAAGCTTAAACAAGCTATTTATTAATTATTAGGTTACCTGACACGTTAACTGAAATAGTGTCTGCAATATTCATTCTTACAATCTTAGGGACCTTAATCTTATAATCTTTCAAAAATATATCAAATTTTGAATCAAATAAAACTTTGCTATTTGACACCTTTAAATTTGTTTCAATAACAACATCTTGATCAATACCATGGATATTTAATATCCCTTCAGCAGAAATATTAATTTCTTGATTCTTAGATAATAAAATCTTTTCATTAAAATTGCCTTTAAAGGATGACATGCTATAAATATCTGACTCCATGTATTTTTCATTAAAGTGCTTTTGCATTAATGATGATGGAAAAATAAATGTACTGATAGGTATTCTAAAGAAAAAATCTCCAGAATCAAAATCTACTACACCTTCTAATTTATTTGATATTGCAGAAATATCTTCAAGAGGCGCCCAAGAATAAAATGAAACTTTTGAGTCTTCAATAAAATATTTTTGTGAAAAACAAAAACACGGTAATAATAATAACAGAATTAATCTCATATAATTATAAATTAAATTCTCTACTAATGTTAAATCCAAAATGAATTCCTCCATCTAGCCAATTACCACTAGTTCTTGTTAAAAATCCTGACTCGTGCATTGGTAAAGAGTTAGTAATATGTAATTGAAAAACATGTCCACCAGTTTCAATATCTAAGCCAACTGAAAAAGAATCGTAAAAATTTTCTTTATCATAAGAAGAAGGATTTATTCTATGAAAATACTCAGCATTCAATGAAACACTTCTACTCAACAAGTATCTAAATGCCGAGCCTAAAATGAAGGTTTGATTTTTTTGTTCGTTAACTTCAACCATATTCCAGTGCACCCAAGTGGGAATAAATTGAATTGAGAACTTGCGATTAACTTTAGATGCAATAAGTATTTGTTGACAAAAAGAAAGTCTGCCTAAAAAAGGATATGAAACCTGATTTCCATTCTCATCTAAGGAGTTGTTTACATCCTTTTCTAATGTATTAATAGCAATATTTGAAAAAGCTACAACAGTGAGTGGAATACTATTACTTCCTTTTTTTTGACCTACCAGTAAATACTTAGCATAACCATCAATTGTTTTATTATAAGTACTTCTACCAAATCCTAACATTAATTTTTCTAAAACACCGTATTCTAAACCTATTCTAATCTTTGCTTGATCTAAGCCAAACATTTCATATAATCCACTATTTAATAACCCGAAACGATGAGCAATTCGAAGGTCAAGTTGATTTTTACCAAATAGTTCTACTGAATGATTATTGATAATTCTTGTAGATTTAAAAGTATTACTTATAGGTGTAGTTGTAGGTGTAGGGTTTAATAATGATTCTAAATCATCTTGAGATGAAACAAAAGATGATATTAAAAAAATTAAAAAACATAAAAACCTACCTGCCGCTTTCATTATATGGAAAATTATTATTTACCCAACTGCTTATTTGAGCCATTTCACAATCAGTTAATTGCGGAGATCCTGCAGGTGGCATAGATGCATTAGAATTTAAGACATGTTCATCAAAATCAATTGTTATTAACTGCTCATGTGTTTCCAAAGGTAGCCAAGACCCACTTAACTCCATGTTGTCAATAGCATGACAGTTTAAGCATTTATTACTTATAATATTAGACACTGATCTAGATAGATCAACTGAGATATAATAAATATCCTCTGTAACACAGTTTAAAGCAAAGTAATCTTCTTCATTATCAACAGAACAGGAAACGAAAAAGAGAAAAAGAAATAAAAAATATATACGTATCAATTAATTGTTGTTTACTCTAATATAGTTAATTATTTTTTCAATTAGATGGAGCCTGTCCTTACCACGAACATTGTGAGGGTGGCCTGGATAAATAAAATAATCCATTTGTATGTGCTTATCAACAGCTGATTTTATAAAATCTAAAGAGTGCTTTGGCAATACCACATCATCAATTAAACCATGAATCATTAACAACGGTGAATCTAAAGAGTCTAGTTTATTCATTAAATTTGTATTCATATATCCTTCCTTATTGTTTTCTGGATGATCCATATATCGCTCAGTATACATAATCTCATACGAAGACCAATTAGTTACAGGTCCCCCTGCAACACCGCATGTAAAATATTTAGGATAATTTAATAATAAATTAGTGGTCATATAGCCTCCATAACTCCAACCATGAATCGCAATTCTAGATGAATCAACAAAATCTTGATCTATTAAATAATTGTATCCTGTTATTTGATCAAGCATTTCAAATTTTCCAAGTTCTCTAAAAATTACTTGTTCAAAATCACGACCACGATTATCAGAACCTCTACCATCTAAGGAGAAAACTATATAACCTTGATTGGCAAGATAGTACATCCATAGTCGTGCACCCCCTAGCCATCTATTATTAATTAATTGAACGTGAGGACCATTATATACGTAAATCAACACAGGGTATTTTTTAGAGGGATCAAAATCATATGGCTTAATTAATCGAGCATTTAAATCAATATTATTTTCATTTTTTATTTTCAAGAGATTTAATTCGCCAATATTATAATCTTCTAATGGATTACTTGCTTTAAGTATCGTTACAACTTCATTTCCTTTATTATTCAAAATCCTTGTTTTCCTAGGAAGATTAGTGTTAGAAAAATCATCGATGAAATATGATTTTGTAGGACTTATCTTGAAGCTATGATAATTTGAATCTGCAACAATTTTTTTTCTATATTTCTTTTTAATAGAAACCAACCATAAATCAACACCCAGTCCATCTTTTGTATAAGTAGAAAAATAAATATTGTCATCATCATGACCATAATAGTCTTTGACAACATAGTCTTTATTTAATAATCGCTTAATCATTTTGCCTTTTGTATTATATAAATAAAAAGTATAATAACCATCCCTTTCACTTAACCATACAAACTTATTGTTGTCAATAAATTTCATGGGATCTAATGGCTCTACATATTTATCACTTTTTTCTTCAAATAATGTTTTTATAAAAGATCCATCTGTAACACTATATTGATTTAATTTTAAATGATTTTGATCTCTATTTAATACAGCAATGTAGATATACTTATCATTAGGCCCCCACGCAATGTTTGTCAAATATTGTTCCTTGGGTTCTCCAGTTTGCAAATATATTATCTCACTATTTTCGCTATTGTAAATCCCTAATGTAACATGATGACTAGACATGCCCGCCATTGGATATTTAATAATGTCTGCGTGCCCCACTCGAGATGAAATATTCATCAGAGGATAGTCTGTAACCATTGTCTCATCCTTCTGATAAAAAGCGAGTTTTTTTCCATCATTGGACCAAAAAGTTCCCTTACTAATCCCAAACTCATATCTATGTACAGCTTGTCCAAAAACAATATTTTCATTGTCTTCATTTGTTATTTGAATATGTTGATTATTATTATTAACAACATATAAGTTATTCTTGTTAGTGTAAGCACAGTAATTATTTTGAGCATTAAAATCTATGTTCAAAGCCTTTTTATCAAGACTAAATAAAAGACTAGAATTATTACCTCTTTTTATATTATATAGATAATAATTATTATTGTGTTTAAAGCGAAACGTATGAGAATTTATCCAAGTGATATTAGGAAACTTTTTTATTTTTGCTTCTCCATCAAATGATGTGTTAATTTGATTTAAAAAAATTGTATCTATAACATTAAAATTGTAATCACATATATAGATAGATGTATCTGAAAAATGATAACTAAAAAAATCTTTTTCATTATTCCAATTCAAATTAGATAATCTCTCAGGACTCAAAGATCTCCACTGTTCTAACACAGATTTTTTAAGAGTTAATTCTTGTTGTGACCTAGATTGACTAAAAATTAGAAATACAATAAATAATAAAAATAATTTTTTCATAATATTTAAGTTTTAAATTTAAAAAAAAAGCAGGTATAATAACCTGCTTTTTCTATGTGGAGAATGTCGGAGTCGAACCGACGACCTCCTGCGTGCAAGGCAGGCGCTCTAGCCAGCTGAGCTAATCCCCCTTTTTTCCAAAATGGAATATAGTAGTCTCGGGCAGACTCGAACTGCCGACCTCTACATTATCAGTGTAGCGCTCTAACCGGCTGAGCTACGAGACTCTTTTAGAGATACTATTAAGGGTTAAAAAAAAATGACAGCAAGCAAACGCAAAGGATTGATGCTATAGTCAGGTCGTCTTTCTCTAGAAAGGAGGTATTCCAGCCGCACCTTCCGGTACGGCTACCTTGTTACGACTTAGCCCTAGTTACTAGTTTTACCCTAGGCGGCTC
>NZUK01000014.1 GCA_002701365.1 Flavobacteriales bacterium | reverse complement strand
TTGTAATTCATTAATACTTATAAAAATTATAAGTTATTTGGCCTATTTGAATCTCCGGTGCATCAAAGTAAGGAGTCCAAGTAGTTTGAAGGGCAGCATGCTTAGCTTCTTCAAACAAACATGATGCAGATTCAGTAGTTCCTCTAATACCTGGCTCAGCCTTGATAGTTCTTCCTTCTCTGTTTACCCAAACACGAACAACTACTTTCCCCAACTCTTCACATTTATAATTTGGCTTAACTTTAGAAACAGCAAATCTATTTTCAGATAAAGCATACCCATCTTTACTTTCGCCAATAATTGTATTATTTGTATTTGTAGATAACACTAAACTATTTGGAGAGACTAAAGAGTCTGGAGACTGAGAAGTATTCATTTGATTTAATGTTGATAATGCATTTTGTAATTCTGAACTTATAGTTGCTGTTTTCAAATCATCAAGATTTTTTTCCGTTACTAGAACACTGTCTTCTAATGATGGTATTTTTATAGTCTCTTCATTTTCCACAATTATATCTTGAATTTTAGTTTCGGAATCAATTGCTTCAGAAACTACAAGATCTGAATCGTCTATAAGTTTTTCATCCTCACTATTTATATCAAACTCTTGAAATGGTATGAATTGTATAGGAATACCTAGCTGCTCTTCAACAGAAGTATAACCGATTGAAGAAAAAAAACAGATCAAAATAATTGCTAAATGAAATAAAATTGTTCCTAATAAACCAACACTTTTATTTTTATCCTTAAACATATAATAAATTAATTACTCGGTTGTGTAGCTAGTACGATTTTATAATTATTTCTATAAGCTAGATCCATAACTTCAACTGCATATTCCAACGGAATGGTTTTAGAAGCGCGTAAAACTAATGTTTGTTCATCATCAACACTTAATGCTTCCCTAATTCTAGATTCTAAAAATGACTTCTCAACAGGTGAGTCATTAATGAAATATCGTAAATCCTCTGTGATAGAAATAGATATAATTTGTTTTTTTATAGATTCTGATTGACTGTTTGGTAAATTAATTTTTAGTGCATTAGTAGTAACTAAAGTTGAAGTTATCATAAAAAAAATTAATAATAAAAAAACTATATCTGTCATTGAAGACATACTAAAGTTAGGATTAATTTTATTTTGGGATTTAAAAGACATTAATTATTCTTTTTATCATAGATAATATCTAAAAACTCTATTGACACACTTTCCATGATGGAAACTGCTTTAGTTATTTTAGAAACTAAATAATTATAACTAATATAGGCAACAATACCCACAATTAATCCTGCTACTGTTGTAGTCATAGCAGTATATATACCTTTGGACAACATTTCGATATCAATTTGACCACCTGAGCTTGCCATTTCATAAAATGCTAATACCATACCAATGACTGTACCTAAAAATCCAATCATGGGTGCTGCTCCAGAAATTGTACCAATAATAGCTAAATTATTTTCTAGTTTGGACAACTCTAATTTACCAACATTATTAATTGATGTAGAAATATCATCTAAAGTTTTATCAATTCGAGAGATACCTTTTTCTAGCATTCTTGCCGTAGGCGTGTCTGTATTCTGACATAAATCTATCGCTGATGAGTATTTATCATCGTAAAGAAAATCCTTTATAGAGTTGAAAAAATACTCGTCTTGATATAATGCTTTTTTTATAGAAAATAATCTTTCAAAAAACAAATACATTGTAATAATTGACAAAATAAATAATACTATAATAATAATTTGACCTGCTGTGCCACCTTGAGCAAATAATTCTATAATAGAAATAGTATTTGCATCTATATTTTCTGAAAGCATTAAGCTATCTGGTTGTGAAAAAATCGAATTCAAAAACATAAGTAATTATTTAAATTTATAATAAAGCTAATAAAATATACGCAAGTGCTCCATAAACATATCCAATGAAAGCTAAATAAGATATTTTTTTTAGATACCAGATAAAATCAATTTTTAAAATTCCCATGACCGCAACACCGGCAGCTGAACCTATGATTAAAACACTACCTCCCGTTCCCGCACAATATGCTAAAAATTCCCAAAAGGCACCGTCTTGAGAAAAGGGCCCAATCTCATCGATTGGATACATACCAATGGCTCCTGCTACTAAAGGGACATTATCAACAATTGCTGACAATAACCCGATTAATATATTAATAACATAAATATTGCCAATAGTAGTATCTAGATAATCTGCTAAATTCTTTAATAAATCTGTTGACTGCAAACTAGAGACAGCTAACAAAATACCAAGAAAAAAGTAAATTGTTGAGGTATCAACCTTCGTTAGAATACGGACAACACTAAATAATGATTTGTGCTCATAGTTTTTTGATTTATGTAGAATTTCTGTAGCAATCCATAAAACTCCTAGACTCAGAAGCATCCCCATATAAGGTGGCAAATGAGTAATAGTTTTAAAGACTGGAACAAAGAGCAAGCCTAAAACTCCGAACATAAAAATAAAATTTCTCTCAAAATAAGATGCTATTTTATTTGTTTTTTGTGATGTTTTAACTACGTCAGGAGGTGTAACGTTACCTTTAATTTTAAAAGATAAATATATCAATGGTGACACCATGCAAACTACACTTGGAATAAAAATAGATGGTATAATATCAAGAGATACCTGCCCCCCAATCCATAACATAATTGTAGTAATATCTCCAATTGGAGACCATGCCCCACCAGCATTGCATGCCAAAATTATCATGCCACCAAAAAACCAAATATCACTTTTATCCTTCATTAATTTAGGTAATAAAGCTGCCATAACAATAGCTGTTGTTAAGTTGTCTAAAATAGCTGATGCAAAAAATGCTAGTATAGATGTAATCCAAAGTAATTTAACTCTAGAAATAGTATTTATTTTATCAGTTATAATACGAAAACCATCATGTGCATCGATCACTTCTACTATTGTCATAGCCCCCAATAAAAAAAATAAAATTTCAGATATATGAATTAAATGATGTTGTAATTCATTATATACAAATTCCGTTTGTGTATTTGAAAAAAGAATAAAAATAGTCCAACATAAAACACCTGTAACCAAAGCGCTTGCAGCTTTATTAATATTAACAACATGTTCCAATGCAATAAATAAATAACCTAGAATAAAAACAATTAATATCAGTTCGATCATATTATAATAATTTTTTTAACGCTAATTCTAGTGCTGTCTTTGTAATATTTTTGGTGTCAGAGTTTTGACCATAACAATCTTGTAACGCCTTTTTAATAATATCTGAACAATCCTCAAAAATACCTTCGTCGGTTAGCTCTTTTAATCTTGTATTCATTAAATAAGCAAAAACTCTTGCCATACCACAATTAGAAATAAAATCAGGGATAACACTTAAATGCCTATCTGCATATTGTGCGATAGGGCCATTAAATATTTCTTGATCTGCGAATGGTACATTGGCGCCTGAAGCAATCATCTTAAGACCAGACTGAATTAATCTCTGTATATGATCCAATGTTAGCAATCTAGAAGCTGCACAAGGAATAAATACATCTGCAGACACATCCCAAATTAAATTATTCACTTCTTTAAATGATAATATGTTGGGAACTACTAGTTGATTATTCTTCTTAGATAAAAACATATTTTTTACTTCTTCAAATGAAAAGCCATTTTCATTAATTACACCGCCATCTTTATCTATTATACCAACTATTTTAAATCCTGATTTTGCAAGATAATATGCCGCTGATGAGCCTACATTTCCCCAGCCCTGAACTAAAACCTTGTTATTTAATGGCTCCATATTCCAAATACTATAATAGTGCTTAATAGATTCAGCAACGCCAAAACCAGTAATCATATCAGCTACCATAAAATCTTGATTTGAATCAGGCGTATAATTAATGTCATTTAATCTTTTTTTTACGCCATATCTCAATTGACCTATACGATTAATTTTTTCCGCTGAAGATGGAGAATAATGACCTTCAAAAATTCCTTCTTGAGGATGCCAAACTCCACAATCTTCCGTTATTGGAATTACCTCTTCCACTTCGTCAATATTTAGGTCGCCTCCTGTTCCATAGTAATTCTTTAATAATGGTGCAACAGCCTTATACCATCTTTTTAAGACTTCAGATTTCCTAGGATCATTCGGATCAAAATTAATACCAGATTTTGCACCTCCAATTGGAGGACCACAAACTGTAAATTTTATTTCCATAGTCTTAGCGAGTGACAAAACTTCATATTTTGTCAAACCCTTTCTCATTCGAGTTCCACCGCCTGCCGCACCTCCCCTTAGAGAGTTAATGACAACCCATCCTTCTGCCTCAGTGTGTGAATCTTTCCATTCAAAAACAATCTCAGGTTTTTGACTCTCATATTTATGTAAAAGTGATTTCATTAACTGATTTTTTATCAAACAAAATTAATAAGTAATTAAATAACTGCTATTAAAAAAAAAAAATACTTTTCAACATTATAACATATGTATATCCCCTGAGGAATGATTCACACTTGCTCCAGTCGATGAAGACAAGCAGTTGACTTTATTCTGCATTCTCAAAACACCTAAAAATCCAAAAATAATGGCTTCTTTAAAATTTATTATATCTATTTCAGGAAGAATAATTTTTGTGCTTGATAAACGGGAAATTCTATCTATTAAATATAAATTTAATGCCCCACCACCAGTAAACAAAGTGTTTGACAAGTTATACTTTGATAATAAAGATGAAATTTTAATAGCTATATGTTCAACAAGAGTACATAAGATATCATAATTACTAATCAAAGTATTATTAATTATAGGCACGAAAATTTGATCTATGTATTCTTTACCAAGTGATTTAGGAAATGATAATTGATAATAGTTTATGTTATTTAATTTTGTTAATAAATTTTGATCTACTTTTCCTTTTTTTGCCATGATTCCATCACGATCAAATACAAAACCCTCTCTTTCCGACACGTAGTTTAACAACATATTACATGGACTAATATCAAATGCAATTCTAGCTTCATTGGAATCACATGAAATATTAGCAATACCACCTAAATTAATACAAGCATCATACTGACTAAATAACAACTTATCTCCTATAGGGACTAAAGGAGCCCCTTGTCCACCTAGATCTATGTCTTGTTGCCGAAAATTTGAAACAACTGGAACCTTAACTGTATTGGCGATAACGCTACCCAAACCAATTTGCTTAGTATATCCAAGAGATGGATTATGAAAAACAGTATGTCCGTGTGAAGATATTAAATCAATTTTCAAATCAAAATAATTAATAAATTCTTGCACAGATTTTGAAATAAAATTACCAAATTGAACATCCATTTTTTCAATACAATTTATCCTATTAAATGTGTTCAATAATTTTAACTGCCAATGCTCATCAAAGGGCATAGTTTTACTGGCAATTAAATCAAAATCCCAAATATTGTTTGTTTTATAATATCTAGCGCAGGATATATCTAAGCCATCCATAGATGTTCCTGACATGATTCCTAAAACTAAAGATTTATCATTAATAATATTATGCATTTAATTAAAATAGAAAAAAAGCATTAATTTTGAAAACAATTATATATTTATCACCATGGATTTTAACTTAACAAATGAGCAAAAACTAATTCGAGAATCAGCCCGTGAATTTGCACAAACAGAATTACTACCAGGAGTCATTGATAGAGATGAAAATAAAACATTTCCAAAAGAACAAGTAAAAAAAATGGCAGAACTTGGATTCCTCGGAATGATGGTTGATCCGCAATACGGCGGAGGTGGAATGGACACAATTTCATACGTACTTGCAATGGAAGAAATTTCAAAAATAGATGCATCATGCTCAGTGATAATGTCTGTTAACAATTCTCTTGTTTGCTGGGGAATAGAAAAATATGGATCTGAAGAACATAAAGATAAATATTTAAAGAATCTAGCAGCGGGAAAAATAATTGGAGCCTTTTGCTTATCTGAACCAGAGGCCGGATCTGATGCAACATCCCAAAAAACCACTGCAATTGATATGGGAGATTACTATCTTTTAAATGGCACAAAAAACTGGATTACCAATGGAGATAGTGCATCAGTTTATTTAGTTATGGCGCAAACTGATGTTGAAAAAGGACATAAAGGGATCAATGCATTCATTGTAGAAAGAAATTTTGACGGAGTTACTGTAGGTCCAAAAGAAAACAAACTAGGAATACGTAGCTCAGACACAACTTCGGTTATGTTCTCTGATGTAAAGGTGCCAAAAAAAAATCGAATTGGTGAAGATGGATTTGGATTTAAATTTGCAATGAAAACTTTAGAAGGTGGCAGAATTGGTATTGCAGCCCAAGCTCTTGGAATTGCATCAGGAGCTTATGAATTAAGTTTAGCATACTCTAAGGAAAGAAAAGCATTTGGCAAAGAAATCTATAAACATCAAGCAATTGCATTTAAATTAGCTGACATGGCTACAGAAATTGATTGTGGTAGATTATTGTGCTTTAAAGCGGCATGGCATAAAGATAATGGTATGAATTATGCTGACTCAAGCTCAATGGCAAAACTATATTGTGCAGAAAAAGCAATGCGAATCACCACAGAAGCTGTTCAAATACACGGTGGATATGGATTTGTTAAAGAATATCATGTAGAACGATTAATGCGGGATGCAAAAATTACTCAAATTTACGAAGGAACATCTGAGATTCAAAAAATTGTTATTTCAAGATCTATTTTAAGATAACTTTTTTCTCAAAAGATCCATCGTCATATATATAAAATGACAAATCATTATCGAGAGTTTCCCGACCTAGAAAGTCAATAATTTTAATTAATGATTTAGTACTTATCTCCTCATTTAAAGAACTATTGTCTAAAACAATATTAATTTCCGCTAAATCACTTTGACATGAACGATCAAAAGTGACTTGCCAATCATAAAAATAATAGTAGTAATCTTCTGATGAACCTGATCCATTGCCACCATCATTATAATAACCCTCAGTAATTTCTAAAGTATTATTAATGATAAATGGAAAGTTTGGCAAACCACCTGTAGTTCTTTTCAATAGTGGATTATTATCTCCAAAAATATCATTATTAAGTTGAGTATTTGTGGTTAAAACATACTGCAGACCTGGAGTAACATTCCACTGCAAATCAATCACAAATCCTGACTCATCAGTTTCTGGAATATTAACTAATAAATCATATATAAGATTATTATTATTGTCTCTTAGCTCTATTGCTCTTTCCCCTGGATAATCAGTATAGACTTTAACATTATTCAAAGTAAAGTCTTCATAACAATTAAATAACAGACCTCCATTGTATACTGTACTACTATAATCTGCTCCATCTCCACTACCTTCATGTTCTGGTTCTCCAGTGTTAACTGACGAACTTTCAACAACCGATTCATTAAACGCAAAAAAAGTTGTATTTTCTAAGATTGGATCTGTTCCCCAAACTCCCGATCCTGTAAATACGATATTATTGTCTTCATCAATAAAGGTCATATTATCTCCATCGCAATTGATTAAAACATATTCTCCATATTCTGCTTGAATAGGTGAATCACAAACTGGAGGTTGTATTATAAAATCATCGCAAAAATACTCACATGAACCATCGTCAAGAGTCGCAAAAACATCATAATTCTCTGCTTCCAAATCAGTACAACCAAGAAATTCACATGAACCATCATTAATTACAGCGTCAGGGTCATAGTTAGAGGCATTAGAGTCAGTACAACCAAAACCTTCATAAGAGCCGTATGGCGTATGTAATATAAATAAACCTTCTTGCTGATCTGTAGCCAAAACTAATCCTGAAGGCAAATAAGGATAAGCTCCCCAGCAACCATCAAAACTACCTCCGGATAAGGGAGATGTGTCATAATAAGCTACTTCAATTAAATTAAATGGATCACTTGCGTCAATAACAGTAACACCCGAAGTATAATAAGATGTGATGAGATAATCGCCAAGAACATGTGTATTGTGAGGAATAACATTCTCTGGACTACCACTTGCACCATCACCAGTCCATTCTTGAATCAAATCAATTTCCTGAATATCATAAATATCAGAAACATCATAAGCCCCAACATAACATCCAGAAGTTTCGTCTGTAGTAAATAAGTAATTATTATCATCTGATATCCATGCATTATGGGTGAATTGACAAGATGTTGGATATGAAGATAGTATTTCAATATTGTCCTTGTCACTCACATCAATGGCTTGAAACTCACCTAAATAAATTGCTGAACCCCATAGTGTATCCCCACGAACCATGCCATCATGCAAATAGTTATTATCGAAAATGCCAGCTAATGTAGGATTCATTGGATCATCATTTAAATCTAATACAACTGCACCACCATTACCTGTATCCGCTCCAAAAATATATGCATAACCATTTTCATCAATATAAATATTATGAGAAGTTGCAAAAAACTCTTCAGTGTAAATATAAGTTTGGCCCGTTTGATCACTTAAGTCAACGATTAATAATCCATCAGATGCTTCAGTAGTTACATAAGCATATTTACCCCAAGTCTTGACATCCCTCCAAATAGAGTTAGATCCGCTAACAAAAAAAAGCTCTGAAGGATTCGATGGGTCAGTTATGTCCACAACCGAAAATCCATTTGTTAAACCAACCAATGCATACTCAGTAGAGCCATCCGCATATCCCCATATATCATTAGTGCCCTGAGGAAAAGAAAATTGACCAACTAAATCCATATTTAAACTCTCCTGAGAAAAAACAAAGGAAATAAAACATAAGCACACAGTAGTAAGAATTTTTTTCATATATCTAAAAATTTATTTAAACAACAAAAATACAAAAAATAGAATGGACATTCTAAATCAGCAATCTATTTACGTCCATAATTTATTTTTCTATAATTAATCTTAATTTCTTTAAATCCTTCTGAAAAACTATCAACGATATCTGCCTTGATTGCATTTCTCTCACAGTTTAAATCCCTAACTTTTAAAGCTAATCTGCCAATTTCATCTAGTGGTAATAGTGTTCCTTTTCTAATATCACCTTCGGTACTCCAAATTTTGGAATTTATATCATACATTGATTGAATGTATTTAGATAGATCTGTGTCACATTTGTCTATCTCAATTTTATAAGCTTTTAATTCAGTACTCACATCCTCGTCAGTCCTTTCAGATTTCAACTTTGTAATTGTGTATCTATCAATTATTTCTGAGATTGGCATTTTCATAAGCTGAATTATTTAATTATTATTAATTGATGCAAATGAGTTCAATCCACACTCTAAATACTCAACATAATTATTAGCACTTCTTGCATAACTATAACCAACAGGGTTACCAAGAAGTCTCTCATCCGGAGTCATTAAAACATGTAAAGGCTGAGTATTATTTGCAAAAGTTAGACTCTGAAGAGTACTCCACTTATCACCAATACGTCTTATTTTCTTCTTCTTAATATTACCATCTCTAGTCATGATTTCAACTATTTCTTGATCATCTTCGGGTAATAATATTTTCTCATCAACATATAGTGAGATAACAACATAATCTTCATTTAATAGCTTTTTTACTCTATTTTCCACCCATACATCATCTTCTATTTTTCGGCAATTTACACATGCCCATCCGGTAAAATCAATCATAACAGGTTTGTTAAATTTCTTAGCATAAGCTATACCATCATCATAGTCATGAAAAATATTTTGAATCTGATGTTCATGATTTATATATGAGTAATACTTTGGCGGAGGAAATCCACTAAGTAATTTATGACTCCACCAATCCTGCCCAAATAATCCAGGCAAAAGATAAATTACAAAACCTACTACTGCCGCGCCAAATGCCAATCTAATCTTACCCAATTTAGCATTTGGATTATCATGTGGGAATTTAATATATCCAAGTAAATACAAGGCTAATCCAGAAAAAGTTAGACACCATAACACAAAGAATGTTTCTCTTTTGATCACACCCCACTGTTCAACTAAATCAGCATTTGATAAAAACTTAATAGCTAAGGCGATTTCTAAAAACCCGAGAACTACTTTAACATTATTCAACCATCCACCTGATTTAGGCAAAGATTGCAACCACGAGGGGAAAGCTGCAAATAATGCAAAAGGTAATCCTAAAGCAATTCCAAAACCTGCCATAGCCAAGCTTAACTTTAGCGAAACAAGAGCAGTATTAAAACCTAAAATAGAAACCGTATCTGCAGTAGCAGAAGATAAAGTTCCTGCAAGTAAGGATCCTAAAATAGGTCCGGTACAAGAAAAAGATACTATAGCTAGTGTTAGTGCCATAAAAAAGATACCAAGTACACCGCCCAAATCCTTTCCAGAACCTGCTCTATTACTCCAACTACTTGGTAGAGTTATTTCAAAGTATCCAAAAAAAGAAATTGCAAAAACTAGAAAAATGACAAAAAAACTAATATTAAGCCATGGATTTGTTGAAATCTGATTTAAGACTTCAGGGTTTATATTAGGCATTAAATGGAATGGAAGACTTAAAAGAGTATAGGTTGCAAAAATGAACACACCATAAAGAGTAGCATTATAAATAGCTTTAGCTCTGTTTTCAGAACCCTTAGTAAAAAAACTAACTGTTAAAGGAATCATTGGAAATACACACGGCGTTAAAAGAGCAATGAATCCTCCCACAATACCTAACAAAAATATACCCCAAAGAGATTTTTCTCCTTTTTTTTCACCACAATCACCTATAGGATTATTTAAGTCAACAGACGGAATAATATATTTATTATTTATTTTGGATTGAACTAAAGAAGAACCTTTTTCTTTAGATGTATTTTCAGTTTTTTTTTTTAATTCGAATAACATATCTACATAATCAGGGGGTAAACACATAGTAGCATTACAAACCATAAATTCCAACTCCCCTTTTACAACAGACGCATTACCATTAAGAATTTTTATTTTTTGTTTAAAAACAGCCTTGTCTTGAAAAGAAGATAAGTTCATTTGAAAAACAGGGTCATATTTGGTTTTACTATTAGATTCTTCTACACTACCAACTAATTCAAATTCTTCTGATTGAAGAAAAGAGAAAGTGGTGGGCACTGGACCGTCTGGATCTACATATTGAGAATAAACATTCCATCCCTCCTCAATATCAGCCTCAATAATTAAATTCATGGTTTGATCTGATAAATGCTCAACAGAAAATGACCAATCAACAGGGTCTTGAATTTGTGCAAATAAATTAAAGGTTATTAAAGATAGTAACGCAAAAATGAAATTTTTCATTGAAAATATTTTTTTATGTTTTTACAATATATGCTTTTCTGGAATTTTGCACAAGTTTAAATCTTTCATCAAGTCTTTCTCCTATTATACAAACTATTTGATTGTCTGAGACTAAAACTCTGGATTTCTTTTTTGCAACTAATGAAAACTTTTTGTCAATAAAATAATCGCTTAATTTTTTAAATTGCTTCATTCCTAACGGGATAAAAGAATCACCAGCCTTCCAAGGCCGAATTAACAAAGGAAACTTCAAATTAGAATAATTTATATACATTTCTTGATTTGAAAAAAGCAAATCTTTAAAAGAATCTATGTTGGTAATGATGTTAAATGATATATTAAATGGAATACTAAGAGTATTGGTTTCTTCAAAAACTAAATCACTATCATTTGAAATATGCTTTGTAATAATTATTTGATTTCTATCTTTTACCATGTAAAAAGCTTCATTATAAAACTCTTTTCCAGAAGTTGAGAATAAAGACGCAAAAGTTGAATCAATATCTTTAAATCCGAAATCTGAAATTATTTCATACAACAGTTGCTTAGGAGCTGGTTCCTTTAATAGTTGATCTATGCAAACAGTATATTCTGAATTAGAAAAAATTAATAACTTTTTCTTTTTTCTATGAACATATTGCTTATAAATAATTTCCACATCCTCTATTTTAGACATGGTTTTTGAAATAGAATCAATTAAATCTGGATTAATTTCCTGCATAATTGGAATTATTTGATTCCTAACTTTATTACGCACATATTTATTGCTACTGTTACTACTGTCTTCACGATACTGAATATTATTATCATTAGTATATTTTATCAAATCATTTTTAGTAAACGATAATAATGGTCTAATAATATTTTGATCTAATTCTTTAATGCCTCGCAAACCCGAAACCCCAGTGCCTCTAATTAAATTAATTAATAAAGTTTCAACCGAATCATTACAATGATGCGCTGTAGCAATAAAACTAAAATTGCAATCTTCACAAAGAATTTTAAACCAATCGTATCTCAGTTTTCTAGCAGCCATCTGAGGAGAAAGATTGTTGTCGTCAGCATATGTCGTAGTATTAAATTTTTTTATAAAAAACTTTACACTACTTAAATCACAGATTCTTTTAACAAAAGAACCATCTTCATCTGACTCGCGATCTCTTAATGAAAAATTACAGTGTGCAACTGAAAAAGAAAAATTGTTTTTTAGCAATAAATCGAATAACACCATACTATCAATTCCTCCACTTACAGCAAGTAAAATATTCGTTTTTTTTGAAACTCCTATTTTATTCATTTGCTTTAAAAAACGTGAATTCATTGACCTAAAACTTTAAAGATTGATTTTGCTTTAATTAGGCATTCTTGATACTCTGATTCTGGGTCTGAATCTAATGTAATAGCGCCACCAACCATACAAGAAAGATACTTACTTTGCTGATTATAAAAAAGAGATCGAATAATAACATTGAAATCAAATTCTTTTTCTGGAGAGATATAGCCAATTGAGCCGGAATAAGCACCTCTCAAAGTACTCTCAAAATGCTCAATTAATTCCATAGATCTTATTTTAGGTGCACCAGTCATAGAACCCATTGGAAAAGTAGACTTGATAATATCAACAACACTCATATTTTGAGGAATTTTACAAGAAATAGTAGAAATAAGATGATGAACATCTTTATATGTATATAATTTTGATAATTCATTAACAATAACTGTATTTTTTTGTGCAAAACGAGACAAATCATTTCTTACTAAATCTACAATCATAACATTTTCAGCGATATCTTTAGAGCTATTTAATAGCTTATTTTTATTCTCTTCATCAACAAGATGATCTTGTTCTCTTTTAATGGTTCCTTTAATCGGCTGAGAAATAATAGTATTCCCTGTTCTTTTTAAAAACCGCTCGGGGCTTGCACACAAAATATAATTATTTTTGACTCTATAAAATGAAGAAAATGGAGCTTTTGAAAGACAGTTTAAATTAAAAAATAGTGAAAATGGATCAATAAGAATACTGTCTGCATAAAATTCTTGACAATAATTCATCTCATAGATATCTCCTCTTTTTAAATGCCTTTTTATTTTATGAATATTTTTTATGTAAGTAGCCTTATCAACCCTAGATTTTAAGTTTACTTTAAAAGTATTTTTAATTTTTAATTTATGACTTTGTATTTCTGTCAGCAACTCGTCAAAAAAACTTTTTGAATCAGACAAAGAAGTAATAATACTTAATTCAAATTCTTTAATTTTTAATATAATTTGGGGAATAAAAAAATGAATCACTGGAAAAGCGTGATTATCATAATTTTGTGAATCAAGATTTTCAATATAATTTTTTAAATCATACGAAAGATATCCAAAAGCCCAATTTTTGTTAGCATTTAAAAAATGATCTAATTCATGAATTGGATCATTACTATTATTGGTTTCATTGATTTTAGAAAAAGCTATTAAATAATCAAATGAATTATCTTTCTTTTTACAATCATTGCTGTCTAAAAAACAAAATGTATCAAATCTTCTAACATATTCAATAACTTGAAGTTTAAACAATGCAGGATCTGTGATCTTATATTTAATAATCTTTTGAGTCAACGAACTAGATTAATATTATTGCTAGACCAATTAAATATGTAAGGCTCTGTTTTCGGTTGCTGCTAATGCAGCTTCTTTCATCGCTTCACTAAATGTAGGATGTGCGTGACATATTCTTGCAATATCTTCAGCAGATGCTTTATACTCCATAGCCACAACAGCTTCAGAAATTAAGTCTGCACAACGAGGACCAATCATGTGCACACCTAGTATCTCATCAGTGTTTTTATCACATATAATTTTAATAAAACCATCTTCATCCATAGATATTTTGGCACGTCCATTGGCTTTAAAAGGGAATGTTCCCATTTTAATTTCTCGACCTAAAGTCTTAAGTTCTTCTTCTGTTTTTCCAACAGATGCAACTTCAGGCCATGTATACACAACATTAGGAATTAACTGATGATTAATCTCGGGTTTTTGGCCTGCAATAACTTCAGCAACATACACACCCTCCTCTTCAGCTTTATGAGCTAACATGACACCCTCTACAACATCACCAATTGCATATACATTAGGATTTGAAGTCTGCAAGAAACTATTAACACTGATTTGACCTTTTTTAGATAAATTAACGCCTGCTTTTTCTAAATTCAAACCCTTAGTGTATGGCTGTCTTCCTATAGCAACTAAGCAATAATCAGCCTTTAACTTCAACAATTCATCAGTAGGTGATTTTACTAATAAGTTTACAGATGTCTTATTATCCGTAACTTTTTCAACTTGGTGAGACATATAAAATTTAAACCCTAAATCTCTAGCAAGTACTTTTTTTAATTCCTTACCTAGACTCAGATCCATTGAAGAAAGAATACTGGATCCCACATCAATCACAGAAACTTGAGACCCCATTCTAGCATATACCGATCCTAGTTCAAGACCAATAACACCTGCACCAATAATAATGAGATCTTTTGGTACTTCTTTTAAAGAAAGTGCTTCAGTAGATGTAATTATTCTATTCTTATCTAAATTAAAATGTGGCAACGAAAATGGTTTTGAGCCAGTTGCAATAATAATTTTTTTTGCATTGATCTTTTGTGTTTTATTATCATTTGTTATAGAAACTGTTGTTGAGTCAACAAAAGAACCTGTCCCTTCAAATACAGATATTTTATTTTTTTTCATTAAATACTCTAAACCCATATGCATTTCAGACATTATTTTATCCTTTCTTTTCATTGTTTTAGAAAGGTCAATTTTAACAGAATTGACATTAATACCATGAGCATCAAATTCATGATTTGATTTAAAAAATAATTCCGATGATTCTAACAATGCTTTAGATGGAATACATCCAACATTTAAACACGTACCCCCTAATTGAGGGTATTTTTCTATAATTGCGGTTTTCATACCTAATTGAGCACATCTTATTGCTGCAACATATCCACCAGGACCTGAACCAATAACGACTATATCAAATGAATTCATAATAATTTAAATTTATCAAATACAAAAATAATAGATATAATCATTTATTTCGATTTAATTTTAAGTTTATTAAAAACAAAGAAATATAACAATAGAAATATAGATAACACCGAACACAACCGACCTATAAAATCTCCATAATTAACATAAAAAGTTTTGTGATTAAATAGAGGAATTGTGTATTCAAGAACATCTTTCATGTCCCAGTCAATTTTTTTCTTAACTTCTCCGACATGATTAATTACAGAAGAAATTCCGGTATTTGCCGATCTTGCCACGTACCTTCTTGTTTCAATTGCGCGTAATCTTGCATATGCATGGTGTTGCAGATACCCACTTGTTTTCTTCCACCACCCATCATTAGTTATTACACAAATTAATTCTGCTCCTTTATTAATAAATTGACGCACATAATCTCCGTAAATAGATTCATAGCAAATAATAGGAGCAAGATAATTATTTTCAAATGTAGAAAATAATGAAATAGAATCTTGTTTAGCAAAGTTTCCTAGAGCTGTAGAATTGCCAATTTGTAAAACTTGATCATTAAGAATGGGATATAAAAATTCTTGAAACGGCATTTGCTCAGCACCAGGAACTAATTTAGACTTATGATATATTTTTAGTTCTGTATTACTAACACTTAACGCTGAATTATACACCTTATACCACTGATTAGATCCCTGTGACAAAGGTTTGGCTCTTGGTTCTTTATCTGACAACTCTAAAGTCACTCCACCAACAACAATGCTCAAATTGGGATACTGTCTTAAAATAGATTTAAATTTATTTATACTACGATTATCATTCATTTCATCGTGCCAAATGGGAGATATTAAAAAAGTCTCTGGTAAAACTATAACATCTAATGATGCATCAATTCTAGGGTAAACTAGATCAATTAATAAATCTGTTTGCGTCTCTTGAAGTAAAGAAAATTTCTCTGAATATGGATCTATATTAGGTTGCACAATAAGAACTTTTAAGCTTTTATCAAAAACCAATTCACTATTATGATTATACAAAGTGTAAGACAACAACAATGGCAACAACAATGAAGCGCATAAGTATAAACTATATTTTTTTCTAATGCTTGGAAATTGAAAAAATTGAAAAATCAACCAATTAATTATTAAAACCCAAAGCGTTCCACCTAGCACCCCGGTCCAAGAATACCATTGAACCCAATTTGGATGAGATGCAAACACATTACCAATAGTTAACCATGGCCAACTTAAATCCCAATTCAAATGTAAGTACTCAAAACCGATCCAAAAAATTGGTAATATCCAATAAGATGAATTCCATTGAAAGGCATATTTTATTTTTACATAAAAATAAAATACTAGTGTCATAAAAAAAGAATTACAAAGAATTGCAAAAACAGCACCACCAAAATGTGCATTTTTAACCCAAAATGTAGTACACAAATTAAAAATAAAAAAAGCTAAATAGACGTAGATGTAAAAGTTTTTAAAACTTAATTTCTTGCTTCTTTCAGAAAACTCTAAAATATATATTGGAACAAATGCAAAAAAAATCAAAAAAGTTAGAACAGAAAATGGAGGCCAACTCAAAAAAAACAGTAGCCCTGATGAAATTGATAAAATAATTTTTTTTAACATATGAATAAATATAAAATAATTATATATTCTGAATATAATAGAATTAAGAAATGAACCAAAATATTGCACATATTGTAACATTAACAAGTATGTTGACTGCAATAATATCGATCATTCAAAGTTTTAATTTACAATTTTCAATTGCAGCATATTTTATTTTAATATGCTTTTTTTTAGACGGCATCGATGGTGCAATTGCTAGAAGATTAAACACAACTAGTAACTTTGGAAAAGAGCTTGATAGTTTTAGCGATTTTATTGCATTTGGAATAGCTCCAGGATTCTTAATGTATAATTTTATGAATTATGAACTGAATTATAGTATTATATGTTACCTGGCTTTTATCATACCGATATTTTCTGCAATTAGATTAGCACATTATAATACTTCAAAATATAAAAAAAATTTTATTGGATTAACTACTCCAGTTAGTGCACTCTTCTTCAGTGCAATACCATTAATTAATTTATCCGAAAAAAATGATGTGTTTCACCAAATAATCATAAATCCATATACAATTACAATTTCTATAATTATCATATCTATTTTACTTATTAGCAAATTGCCTACCTTCTCAATCCGAATAGATTCACTTAAATATGATAAAAGAAAAATGATGTTTATTTTTATTTCTATGCTGATATTATTTATATTTAACTTCACAGGTATTTTAGCAATAATTATTCTTTATATTATTCTAAATAGACTGAGAACCATAAATTAATAATTTTAATAAATTAAATATGATATACTCTGTCCAAGTAAATATTATGCCACAAGATGCATTATTAGATCCTCAGGGGAAAACTGTTGAAAAAAACACAAATCAAGTGGGATTAACTAATATTACTAATGTAAGAATAGGAAAACACATCACATTAAATGTTGAAAGTGAAAACATCGAAGAAGCAAAAAAAACAATAGAAGAGATATGTCAAAAATTACTAGTAAATCAAATTACTGAAAAATATGAATATAAAATACTAGACTAAAATTTAAAATTATCTCCCAAATATAACTTTCTCACTTCCTTATCTTCAACTAGCTCACTAGTCCTTCCATACTTTAAAATTTTACCATCATATAATAAATATGCTCTATCAGTAATAGATAATGTTTCTCGAACATTATGATCCGTAATTAGAACTCCAATACCTCTTTCTTTTAATTTACAAACCATGTTTTGAATATCTTGAATTGCTATTGGATCTACACCAGCAAAAGGCTCATCCAATAGAATAAATTGTGGCTTCATTGAAATAGATCTTGCAATCTCAACCCTTCTTCGTTCACCACCAGACAATAGGTCAGCTCGAGTTAATCTAATTTTTTCCAAACCAAAATCTTGTAGTATCTTTTCTAATTCTTTATTTTTTTGTTCTTTATCTAAAATTAAAGTCTCTAGAACTGTTAAAATATTATCTTCCACTGACATTTTGGTAAAAACAGATGGTTGCTGAGGAAGATAACCTAAGCCCTTTCGAGCTCTGATGTGCATAGGATCGGAAGAAATATTATTATTATCAATCATAACATCTCCTGAAAAGGAACGAATAAGACCAACCAACATATAAAATGTGGTAGTTTTACCAGCTCCATTAGGACCTAGAAGTCCAACTATTTCGCCTTTTTTAAGTTCAAGAGAAACATTATTTACAACATACCTTTCTCCGTATTTCTTATTTAAATTTTTAGCTATTAGCTTCATTATCTACGTATTGTTAAAATTGAAATTAAAATTGAAAACTCATATAGTAGAAATATTGGCAAACCTATTAATACTTGACTAAACATATCAGGTGGTGTTAAAACAGAAGCCAATATCAGAATGATAACGAAAGCATGTCGTCTATATTGTTTTAATTGTTTAGGATGAATAAAATTAAACTTGGTTAAAAAATATATTATTAAAGGAAGTTGAAATAAAAATCCTGATGTAAGTACAAGAGTTGTTATTGTTTTAATAAAAGAAATAAAATGTATGTTATTTTTAATCGTATCACTAATTGTATAAGAACTTAAAAAATTAATTGAAAAAGGAACAATAACATAATAAGCAAATAAAACTCCTATTAAAAAAAGAGTAAACGAAAAAAATGAAAAAATAATTGAAAATAATTTTTCCCTTTTATACAATGCGGGAGCGACAAACGACCATGTTTCAAAAACTAAATACGGAAAGGAGATAATTATCCCCGCAGTAAACGAAACTAATAAATGCATTGTAAATTGACCGGACATTTCTACATTCATCAAAATAAAAGGCATGTCTTGAATACAAAATTTTTCAGATAGATTACATAAAAAAATATATGTTGGAAAAGTATTTTCTTTACATGCAAAAATAATTTTATCAAAAATAAATACCTTATTAATAAAGGCAATTCCAGAACCTATTAGTATGGCTAACACCGACCTAGCTAAATGCCACCTTAAATCTTGTAAATGAGAAATTATCGATTGTTTGGGAAGAGAATCCATAATTAAAAAATATTTCGTTTTAAAATATCATGTAAATGAATAACACCCATATATTTATTTTTCTCATGAACTAACAATTGAGTTATACTATGATTCTTCATAATACTAAATGCATGATAAGCCAAATCATTTAAATCAATAATCTTGGGCTCAATTGTCATTAAATCTGATGCTAAAATGTCAGATAAATCAGATTTTTTCGCTAACATCCTACGTAAATCTCCGTCAGTAATTACTCCAATAATCGTATTAGATTCAAGTACGGCTGTTGCACCTAGCCTTTTAGAGGAAATTTCCACAATCACCTTTTCAAGTGGATCATTAATATCAACAAATGGTTTAAGTGAGAAGTCACATAAATCTTTCACAGCTAAATTGAGACGATTTCCAAGCATGCCACCTGGATGTAAACGTGCAAAATCATCTGTAGAAAAATTATTTAATTTCATTAAACAAACAGCCAATGTATCCCCCATAACTAATTGCAATGTTGTACTTGTTGTAGGTGCCAAATTATTTGGACATACTTCTTGATTAATTGACACATTTAATACATAATCAGATTCTTTGGCTAAATACGAATTTAAATTAGCAGTCATCGCTACAATTTGAATTTTTCTTGCTTTAATAATAGGTATTAACTGCTTAATTTCTTCAGTGTTTCCACTTTTTGAAATAAATAACACAATATCTTGAAGAACCAGGCTGCCTAAATCTCCGTGAAGAGCATCACTAGCATGTATAAATGAAGACAGAGTGCCAGTAGAATTTAATGTTGCAGATATTTTTCTTCCAATGATGCCACTTTTACCTAAACCAATAATCATTAATCGCCCGGAAGAATTAAAAATTAAATTAACAACATCCGCGAATTCAACATTAATTTGATCTTGCAAATGTTTCAAAGACTTTAATTGCTCTGAAATAATATCTTTTCCTAACTTAATAAAATCTATATCTTGTTTCATTGTGTGAATTTTAAAAAAAAGAATTAAATTAATGTAAGCAAAATTAAGTCTATTTTATTAAAATTTTCGTTTAGAAATGGAAAACATCCATGAAGAAATACATAAAAGTTTGAATATTTTTTTTGGATTCAAGAAATTTAAGGGCAATCAGGAAGCAGCTATTAAATCTATAATCTTAGGATCTAACACGTTTGTAATTATGCCAACTGGTGGAGGAAAATCCTTATGCTATCAATTGCCAGCAATGTTACTTGATGGTGTAGCAATCGTCATTTCACCTCTTATTGCACTCATGAAAAATCAAGTTGACTCAATTAGAAGTTATGCTTCTAATGATGATATTGCACATTTTTTCAACTCATCTCTATCTAAAGAGAAAAAAAATCAAGTAAAAAAAACAGTTATTAACGGATTTACAAAATTGCTATTTGTTGCACCTGAAACAATGACAAAGTCAGAAAATATTGAATTTTTAAAAAAATGTAATATTTCATTTTATGCAGTTGATGAAGCACATTGTATCTCTGAATGGGGACATGATTTTAGGCCAGAATATAGGAAGTTAAAGCAAACAATCCGTCAAATTAATCCAAAACCTATTATTGCACTAACAGCAACTGCCACACAGAAAGTAAAAGATGATATTGTTAAAAATTTGGGGCTAGAAAAAAACAACTTATTTATATCGTCGTTTAATAGACCCAATCTTGATTATGAAATACAAAAAAATTCCGATGTAAATAAAGCAATTATCCAATTTATCAAAAAAAACATAAATAAGTCTGGAATTATATATTGTCTAGAACGAAAAAAAGCTGAAGAAATTTCAGAATTATTAAATTTAAATAATATAAAAAGTTTACCATATCATGCTGGTATTGAGTACAAGAAAAGAATGGAGACCCAAGATGCATTCTTAATGGAAAAAATTGATATCGTAGTTGCAACTATTGCATTTGGAATGGGTATTGACAAGCCCGATGTTAGATATGTTATTCATTATAATCTCCCTAAAAGTATTGAAAATTATTACCAAGAGACCGGCCGCGCTGGTAGAGACGGAGGTGAAGGAAAGTGTATTTTATTTTACAATTATGCTGATGTTGAAAAGTTTCAAGGATTTAACTCAAAGAAAAATGGAGATGAAAAAGAAATCGCAAATCAGCTTTTAGCAGAAATTGTCGAATTTGTTGAAGAAAATAGTTGCCGAAGAAAAAAATTGCTTCACTATTTTGGAGAAAATTACCAACCATCCCACTGCCAAAAAAAATGTGACAATTGTAGGAATCCAACAATATATCACAATGCTAAAAATGAATTAGGAATTGTACTTAATGCCATCTTAGAAACTAATAATGTATTTAATACAGAACAACTTATATCTATACTAAAAGGCACTAGTACTAGTAAAATATATAATTACCAAACTAGTGAATTATCTTTTTTTAAAAAAGGAATTGACACATCCTCTGAAATGCTAAAAAAAATTATTAGGCAATCCATACTTGATAATTTAACAAAAAAAGATATTCAGTCCCTTGGAAGATTAAGTATTACTGAATCTGGTAAATTGTTTTTAAAACAACCTTTTGATTTTAAAATTCAAGAAAACCAATCTTTAATTGTGGACCAAAATAAAACCCACAATGAAATAATAGATGTAAAATTATTATCTATTTTGAAAAAATTAAGAAAAGATATTGCCAACAAAAAAAAAGTACCTCCTTTTATTATACTCCAGGACCCATCCATGGAAGAAATGGCTATACAATATCCTGTCAACAATGAAGAATTAAAAAATATTAATGGTATTGGTGAAGGAAAAGTTCAAAAATATGGATCCCAATTTATTGAAA
Source organism: Flavobacteriales bacterium (assembly GCA_002701365.1). Classification (GTDB taxonomy): domain Bacteria; phylum Bacteroidota; class Bacteroidia; order Flavobacteriales; family TMED113; genus SP256. The sequence continues at coordinate 14,161 of NZUK01000014.1, read as the reverse complement.
CTATCCAAAATTATGTCACCGCAAATAATATACAAAAACGTCAAGAATATATTGTTAAATCAAAAGCAAATAAAAATGATTTAAAAATTTTTATTATTCAATGTGCTGACAGAAAACGATCTTTTGATGATATTATAGCTGACAAGAATATAGACATGGAAACACTTATAAAAGAAATTGAAAATATTGTAAAATCTGGGACTAAAATTGATATCAATTATCACATTGACCACATCCTAGATGATTCGCAACAAGAAGAAATATATGACTACTTTCTTACCGAAGCTAAAGATGATTCGATTTCTGAAGCCGTAGCTTATTTTGATAACGAATATGAAGAAGACGAGCTCCGGTTAATGAAAATTAAACTTTTTTCTGATTTAGCAAATTAGAAATAGTCAAATAACTCATCAAACCAACTCCTATCTCCAAACTTTTATCATCTATATTAAAGTAAGGGGTATGTACTGAGTGATTAATATTTTTTTTGCTATTTGCAACACCTATTCTAAAAAAACAAGAGGGAACATTCTGTGAAAAATAGGAAAAATCTTCTGAGGCCATTCTAATGTCTAAATTTTTAACTGAATCAGAGCTTAAAAAAAATTTACTTAATCTTTTACAAAAATCTGTTAAATCTTTGTCATTACATAAAACTGGATAGCCTTTTTTAATATCAAATGAACAAGTCGCATTATACTTTTTTTGGATCTTTTTCGCTTCATTTAAAATTATCGAATGTGCTTTTTCTCTAAAATCTTCATTCAGTGTTCTGAGTGTTCCCTTTATGTTTGCCTCATCAGGAATAACATTTGATGCTCCATAAGCCCTAAAATCACCGAATTCTAATATATATTGTTCATCTGAAGGCAGTTTTTTTACAGCACTTTTAACATTTAAAATTAATTCTGCTCCCATTATAATTGGATTAATTACACTGTCTGGCAAGGCTGCATGTCCTCCTTTACCTATAAGAGATATATAAAGTTCATCACAAGCGGCCATATACTTACCTGAACGAAAACCAACTTTTCCAACTTCAAATTCGGGAAACACATGTAACGCAAGCATTTTATCGATCTTAGGATTTAATAAAATACCCTCTTTAATCATTAATGATGCTCCTCCTGGCAATTTTTCTTCAGCGGGTTGAAAAATAAATTTAATCGTACCTTTTAGATTATGTTTTAATCTATTTAATACTATTGCTGTTCCTAAAAGAATAGCAGTGTGTACATCATGTCCACATGCATGCATAACTCCATCATAAATAGATTTATAATCAATATTATTCTTTTCTTGAATAGGTAGTGCATCCATATCTGCTCTTAATCCAATAACTTGACTATTAGAGTTATTGCACTTAATTAATGCCACAACTCCATATCCTGCAAAACCACTTTGAAACTGGATGTTATTTTGCTCGAGAATCTTACATATGTACTCAGATGTTTTTTTTTCTTTGAAAGATAATTCTGGATGTTTATGAATCCACCTCCTAATCTTTACTATATCTTTAAAGATAGATTTTGTGATTTTTTTTACTTGGTTTTTTATATCTTGGTTATCCATTATTAACATTGTAATAATCATAAAAATAACCAAAGAGATGAAAATTAAAAAATTTACATTCAATTCATTTCAAGAAAATACATACTTAATACATTCTAATAAAGAATGTATGATTATAGATCCTGGATGTAATAGCATAGAAGAAGAAAATTTAATTAAAACTTATATTGAAGAAAATCAATTAATTCCTAAGGAACTAATAAATACACACTGCCATTTAGATCATATTTTCGGCAATAATTTTATTGCTAACACGTATAATTTAATCCCAAAAATGCATGAAAAAGATTTACCTCTTTTAAATAAAGCTGTAGATATTGCAAAGTTATATAACGTATCTTTGAATCCTCCTCCACTCAATGTGAAAACAATATGTGAAAATGATGTCATTTCGCTAGGTAACACTTCATGGGAGGTTATTTTTACACCTGGGCACGCACCAGGCCATATTTGTTTAATTAATCATGCAAATAAAAAAATTATTAGTGGAGATGTCTTATTTCTAATGAGTATTGGAAGAACTGACTTACCGCTATGTAATCACGAAGATTTAATGAATAGTATTAAAAATAAATTATTCAAGTTAGATGATGAAATTGAAGTCTTGTGTGGACATGGCGAAAATACAAGTATTGGTTTTGAAAAACAAAACAACCCTTTTTTGAAAATTAATTAACTTATTCTGCTAAGAATTTGTTGCTCAATATTTTTTTCATTTAGTTCTGCTTCATTAAATACTATTTGTAAATTATTTTTACTCATAACATCTTTCATGATTTCATCTTGTATAATACCTTTTTGCATAGCTTCATGATAGCTAACCGAACTAAATGTAACCATAGAATATAATGGCATCCATTTATCAGGGTGCTTATTAGAAAACCATTCTTCAATTTTTTTCTGTAACAAAAATCCTGGATCAGCTGTTTTTGATTGCATTTCAATAAAATTGGCCATTGATAAATCTTGCATAGCTTCCGTATTTAACTGTCTAAGAGATAAAAATTCTTTTATTGTTCTATTAGATAAACTATGGTTCAAATTAATCCATTCATTTAATAAAAAGCAATCTTCAAATCCAGAATTCATACCCTGACCATAAAAAGGAACAGTTGCATGACAAGCATCGCCTAACAAAATTGTATTATTTTTCTTCCAAGAACTACATCTAACAAAACCTAAAGGAGACGTAGGATTATTAAAATACTGTTCTGCTAAATCAGGAATTAAATTGACTAAGTCTGGAAAATACGATGAAAAAAAACTTTTAACATCCTCATTTTTTTTTATTTCATCAAACGAACTTTGACCTTTATTAGGCGCAAATAATGTACAAGTAAATGTGCCATCTAAATTTGGCAAAGCAATTACCATAAAAGATTTCCTTGGCCAAATATGTAGAGCATCATTTTGTATTTTGTGAGTACCATCTAAATGAGATGGTATAGTAAGTTCTTTATATGATGAATCTATAAATTTTTCTGTAATTTTTACGTCAGCAAAACAATGTCCCATTTTCTTTCTAATCACTGAGCCAGCCCCATCAGCAGCAAAAATATAATCTGAATGACTAACATAATCACCTTTAAACAATAACTCATTATTTGAAAAGTCAATTTCTTCACATTGTTTATTGAAGTGAAATTTAACATTATGTTGTTCTGCAATATCAATTAATTTAGTATTTAAAATATGTCTTGACACCGAATAAATAGCCTGTTGACTTTTACCATATCTTTGCTCAGTTAAAGAACCTGAATTAGAATGCATAATACGTTTATACATAGGCATTGCTATTTTCATAATCTGACCCTTGATTCCTAATGTTTTTAATGCCCGAATACCTCTATCTGAAAGTGCTAAATTAATAGACCTTCCAGCCTGATTAATATCTTTTCTAGGATCAGATCTTTTATCAAAAACTAATACATTAGCACCTTGTTTGCTTAGGTAAGTGGCTAATAAACTACCAACTAATCCTCCTCCAACAACGCTGATTTTTTTATTTTCTAAATACATTTCATTAAAATTTGGTGAAATCTCGCAATATCATTAAAAGAATTATATAATGGGACAGGTGCCATCCTCATTACATTGGGTTCCCTCCAATCTAAAAAAACACCATTTGACCTTAAGTGATTATAAATTTTTTGTCCATTTTTATCTATAAAAATTGATAGTTGAGACCCTCTTTCCTCAGAAATTCCCGGAGTAATAATTTTTAAATTTAGCGAGGATATATTATTAAAATCTTCAACAGCTTGTTCTAAATACATTGTTAATTGATTTCTTTTTAAAATCAATTTAGCCATACCAATTTTATCAAATAAATCTATTGAGGCTCTATAAACAGACATACCCAAAACAGGAGCATTAGATAATTGCCATCCCTCCGCAGTATTGACTGGCTCAAATCTTTCTTGGATTACAAATCTATTTTTTAATTGATGTCCCCACCAACCTGAAAGACGAAAAGGTTTTTTTGCAATTTGTTTTTCGTGGATAAATATAGTTGAGACATTCCCTGGTCCTGCATTTAAATACTTATATGAACACCAAGCGGCAAAATCAACTTTCCATTCATGTAATTTTAATTCGATATTACCAGCAGCATGAGCTAAATCAAATCCAACGACAATATTGTTCTGGTGACCGATTTTGGTAATTTGAGCAATATTAAAAACTTGTCCCGTGTAGTAATTTACACCACCCATAAATATCAAAGCCAAATCATCTTTATGATTATCAATTAAAGAATATAATTTTTCTTCATCTACTACCCCATTTGAATCAGAAGGAATAAAAATAATTGCATCATCCGGGTCAAAGCCATTTAACTGAATCTGACTTTGTATAATATATAAATCTGAAGGAAATAAATGAGACTCACATAAAATTTTATATTTTTTCTTTGTTGGCTGATAAAAGGAAGTAAATAAAAGATGAAGATTAACCGATAAGCCATTCATGGTTACTACCTCATTTATTTTAGCACCAACAAGACGAGAAGTCCCTTGCTCCAAAGACTGATGATAATTAACCCACGGTGTTTTTGCATCAAAATGACCTTCCACTCCCATCGTTTTCCAATCCTCCATTTCTTGTTTAAGATATGTGTCGTAATTTTTTAATTGTAAACCCAACGAATTGCCGGTAAAATAGATTGCATCTTGTTTATTAAATTGAGGAATATTAAAGTTATTTCTATAAACGGACAGCTCATCTTGAGCATCGAGTACTTTCGCAGAGTTAAAATCAAATAATTTTTTCTTCATATTTTATGAATTTAAATAAATGACGCAATCAATACAAATAAACACATTATTATTGAAAGACCTTCTACAATAACACCATAAAACATGTTTGAATGATTTTTAGCAGTAAAATATATAACAACAGCGCATAGTTCAATGCTTAAAAAAAATGCAATAAAATAGGGTAATGTAATAATGCTATTAATTAAATCTATGATTAATAAACAATCAATTATCAATAGGCAAAACCAAGCAAATAACTTAGACTGATGTATTCCAATTGTATTAGGAATAGTTTTTATTTTATCATAGGGTATATCCCGAATATCAAAGGGTAGTGATATTACTATAACAAAGAGTATTCTTTGAAAAAAAAAATCAATTGCTAAATAATTAATTTCAATATTTTGATGCATTAATGGGACTGCAAAAGTGATATACGACCATGTAAATGATATTAAAAAAATTTTTATTAAAGGTATTTTCCTTATTCCAAACACATGTTTTCCTATGTTAAATTTCCATGGATATAATAAACATATAACAGCTGGTATAATTATTAGTTTGATAAAGTAGAACCCTAATAGATGTGCACACCAACAAGTTAAGAAAGCAGATGTAGCTAAAATAAAAAAAACTTCTTTTCTATGTTTCTTAAACCAGTTAGATTGGTAATGAGTTGTCGTAGAGTCAATTATTAAATTTATTCGCATATAATTATATGCGAATAAAGTAGAAAAAAAAATAAACATAGACATCTGAGGATCTTTAAAACCAAAAATTAATTCTGTAATCTTATATAAGGAAAGGGCTGCAATAGCAACTATAATATTGGTATTAATGCAGAATTGAATAACTCTGTACATATAGTAAATTGATCTATATTAATTTTATATGCGAAATTACATAAAATGATTGATCTTTTTTATTGATAAATTGTTATAAAATATTAATTTTAAAGTATGTTACCTGATACTGATTTTATCCATAGGCATATAGGCCCTAGAAAAGAAGAAACACAAGCTATGTTAGATAGCTTAGGTTTTAAAAACCTAGACGAATTAATTAATAAAACTATTCCAAAAGACATAGTAATTAACGAAGATTTAAATGTTGGCGAACCAATGAGTGAAGCCAGATACTTAGAACATATCCAAAATTTAGGCAGAAAAAACAAAACCTATCGCAGTTATATTGGTTTAGGTTATTATAATAATATACTACCTGGTGTAATCCAACGAAACATTCTTGAAAATCCTGGATGGTACACTGCATATACCCCTTATCAAGCTGAGATTTCACAAGGTAGACTAGAAGCTTTATTTAATTTTCAAACCGTGATAACTGAGCTAACAGCTATGGAAATCACAAATGCATCTTTGTTAGATGAAGCTACTGCTGCTGCCGAAGCAATGAGTTTAAGTTATCAATGTAGACACCGTGATAAAAAAAATAACTCAGCAAATGTTTTTTTGATATCAGATCAATGTTTTCCACAAACAATTGACGTGATTAAAACCAGAGCAGAATCCATCGGAATTAAAATCAAAATTGAAAACCATAATAATTTTATTTTTAGTGAAGATGTATTTGGCGCAATAGTACAATACCCACAAAAACATGGTTTGATCGAAGATTATGGAAAAATTATTAACGATGCTCACAAAGCGAATTGCTTAATTACATTTGCGGCAGACTTACTAAGTTTAACAATTTTAACTCCTCCAGGTGAATTAGGTGCAGACATTGTTGTAGGTTCTTCGCAAAGATTTGGTATTCCTCTTGGATATGGTGGTCCACACGCAGCATACTTTGCAACTAGAGAAAAATTTAAAAGAAGTGTTCCTGGAAGAATTATTGGTGTGTCAAATGATCTAAACGGCAATAAAGCTTATAGAATGGCACTGCAAACCCGAGAACAACATATTAGAAGAGAAAAAGCAACTTCTAATATATGTACATCTCAAGTATTACTTGCTGTGATGGCAGGCATGTATGCTGTATACCATGGTCCGAAAAAACTAAAAAAAATAGCTGAAAATATTCACTTTTACGCATCCCAATTATCTGATGCGCTAACTGATTTAGGATATACACAACTTAATCAATACTTTTTTGACACTCTTTTAATTAATACAAAGGAAATATCGACTAAAAATATAAAAGTATATGCCGAAGATGCTAAAATGAATTTCAATTACATTTCTGACAATCTTTTATCAATTTGCATCGATGAAAAAGATGATTTTAGTAATATCCAAGATATTGTAAATGTTTTTAAAAAAGCGAAGAATTTTTCTAACAACAAGACAAATGGCTCTTTACATTTAAAAGAGATCAACCCTTATCTTAATATTCCTAAAGAATTATTAAGACAATCTAAATTTCTTGAGTATGAAGTATTTCAGTCCTATCATTCCGAAACTGAATTAATGAGATATATAAAATCTTTAGAAAATAAAGATTTATCATTAACTCACTCTATGATCCCACTTGGATCATGCACAATGAAATTAAATGCGGCTGTTGAATTATTTTCTTTAAGTTCTTCTGACTTTTCTAATATTCATCCATTTGCTCCACTAAATCAAGCAAGAGGATATCACATTATGTTTCATGAACTTGAAGAAGCATTGTGCAAAATCACTGGTATGAGTGGTGTCTCCCTACAACCAAACTCGGGGGCACAAGGAGAATATGCAGGATTAATGGTAATAAAAAAATACCACGAATATAATGGAGATATTCACAGAAATATTTGCCTTATTCCTTCATCAGCACATGGAACTAACCCAGCAAGTGCAATTATGGCTGGAATGAAAGTAACAATTGTTAATTGTGATGAAAATGGCAATATTGATATTCAAGATTTAGAAACGAAAATAGAATTACATAAAGAAAACTTATCCGCTTTAATGATCACATATCCATCTACACATGGAGTGTTTGAGGAAGAAATAATTAAAATTAACTCAATGATCCATAAAGCTGGCGGTCAAGTTTATATGGATGGTGCAAATATGAATGCACAAGTAGGATTAACCAATCCTAAAAAAATTGGATGTGATGTGTGCCACCTCAATTTACATAAAACTTTTGCAATACCACATGGTGGAGGCGGACCGGGAATGGGACCAATTGCTGTTGCTGAGCACTTAAAAGATTTCACACCTAAAAGCGCTGTTGTTAACTATGGTGGAAAGCATGGTATATCATCGATATCTGCAAGTCCATGGGGCAGTGGTCTAATCCTAACAATATCATATGCATATATAAAACTACTTGGCAGTATCGGGTTAAAAAAATCAACAGAAATCGCCATTTTAAATGCTAACTACTTAAAACATTTATTAAAAAACGATTATCCAATTTTATATCAAGGAAAAAATAATACCGTTGCCCATGAAATGATTATTGATTGTAGAGAATTCAAAATAAAAAATATTACTGTTTCAGATATTGCTAAAAGATTAATGGACTATGGATTTCATGCGCCTACAGTTTCGTTTCCAGTTCCAGGAACAATGATGATTGAACCAACTGAAAGTGAAGGAAAAAAATCGCTAGATCAATTTTATGAAGCTATGCATTATATAAAAAAGGAAATAGATGATATTTCCGATGAACAAAATAATGTACTAAAAAACTCTCCTCATACTCAAGAAATGCTTGCTGATGACAATTGGGATTTTCCATATTCTAGAAAACAGGCTGTATTTCCAATTGAGTGGGTAAAACTCAATAAATACTGGCCATCTGTAAGGAGAATTGATGAGGTTCAAGGTGATCGAAATCTAATATGCTCATGTGCCTCTATTGAAGAATATCAATAAAACTACCCCTACATATCATATAATTGCTAAAAAAATCGTACATTAGTTACCCTCCTTTTCTTAAGGGAGACAATATTACAGACATAATTACTAACAATAAAATAACTAATATGAAAAGAATTATTACTCTATTATTTGCATTTGCAATAATATCTTTATCATTTGCTCAAACAAATGCGAATGTTAAGGTGAAAAGAATGGCAAAAGAAGCATCAATTACACCAAATCAAAACGTCAGTATCGAACCAAGATCTGTTGAATGTGTTTGGGAAAGCGATTTTTCAAATGCTTCTGACTGGGATACTGATCACGATTCTAGCGACTGTTCTCTAGATTGGCAAATTGGACAAAATTTAGAATGTACAGGATTTTATCCTATAGCTCCAATTGAATCTACTAACGGGTACTACGCTTTACTAGACTCCGATGCATATGGAGGAGAAGAAGGAGGAACTGAAACAGAAGACTCTTGGTTAACAATGGCAAATCCTGTAGATTGCTCAGGACTTGATAATGTAATTGTTGAATTTGACACATGGTACCAAAGCTACAACTTAGAAAGATGTTTTATTGTAGTAAGTACTGATGGTACATTCCCTACAGACTTATCACCTACTACAGAAGCTGATCCAGCAAACGGAATTTTTGAAGCATTTCCAGGAATTTCTGGTGATGTTCAAGCTAATACTGGGAACCCTTCAACTACAAGGGTAAATATTAGTGAAGCAGCAGGCGGAGAATCTCAAGTATGGATCAGGTTTAACTGGACAGGCACATGGGGTTACGCTTGGTTTATCGACAGAGTGTGCGTAGCTGAGCAACCAGCAGAAGATGTTGCGTTATCTTATGGACTAGTAAGTAATAATGGAACTGGGAATGAATATGGAAGAACTCCATTATCACAAGTAGGTGAAGGCATGTACACAGGTGGTGGTGCTTATAATTTTGGAGTAAATGATGCTGAAAATCTAGAGCTATCAATGAGCATAGACAATTCTTCAGGATATGTATTATCTCAATCAGACTACTCAATGTATGGCTTCGATAATGATGGATTTCTTGATATGTCTGGAACAATAAGTGGACCTCTTGCAAGTGATGAAAACGCATACTTTGAAGACATGACTCCTATGAGTGGCGCTGTAGCTGACACATACACTGCTACATTTACATTGTCTTCTAGTGGAGATTCTGATGGAGGAGAATACTTTGGAGACAATACAGCTGTTAGAGAATTTGCATTAACTGACAACTTATACTCTACAGACGGTATAGATATATATGAAAACTATGATGTATCAAGACTAGGAACAGGAAATTTCACAGATGCAACTGACGGATTTATGATGATGTCATACTATGAAATTACCGAAGCAACATATGTTGCAGGTGCAACAATTATGCTAGACTCATACATGTATAGCACACCTCTAACAACAGCCGGAGGCGAGCTAGTAGTAGCTATTAGAAGTGATGCATTTACATTAGATTCTGATGAAGATGGTGAACCTGATGAAGCATTTGACGTAGCAAATACAATTGCAGAAAGTGATTTTTATCTAGTAACCGACACAGATGTAAATAATGGATTCATTACTGTACCATTAACATCTCCAGCATATTTAGATGAAGGAAATTATTACATATCAGTAGAAATGTATAGTAATGGAGATGAAACTCCAATATATATTCTTGATGATGAAACGATTCCTCAACCTGCATCAATGAGTATTATTTATATACCAGGTGATGATTGGTATACTAATGGAACAGCTGCCGCTATCCGAATGATCACTGGACAATCAGTTGGTCTTGAAGAAGCAAGTTCTAATTTAAATGTTTATCCAAACCCATCAAATGGTATCATAAATATTGAACTAGACAAGCAAGGCGCTTATTCAATTAGAGTCAATGATATAGTAGGTAAATTAGTTGCTGAAAATGAAATTAATTCGAATACCACTCTTGACTTACAGCATTTAGATACTGGCATTTACTTTGTGAATATTTATAATGACGAGTTATCTAAAGTGGTTAAAATAATTGTTGAATAAACACTACAATTAGATACTTAACTAAAAAAGCCCAACTTTTGTTGGGCTTTTTTTATGCATTATTACATAATAGATTTTAATTTCGAAAAAGTAGCAGATGAAAAAATAAATTCATTCAGTTCTGAATTATTAGATTTTAAAAAATCATCTCTTCCCCCAGACCATTTCTTAGAACCATCCTGGATAAAAATTATATTATCGCCAATTTCTAAAACAGAATTCATATCATGAGTATTGATAACTGTGGTAATATTATACTCATAAGTAATTTCCTTTAACAAATTATCTATTACCTTAGAGGTAGTTGGATCTAGACCTGAATTTGGCTCATCACAAAACAAATATTTCGGATTTAATGCTATTGCACGTGCAATAGCAACTCGCTTTTGCATTCCCCCACTTAGTTCTGAAGGATATAATTTACTCACATTATGCAAATCAACTCTTTCTAGACAAAAATCAACTCTTTTTCTCATATCTTTAGAAAACATACCTGATGTCATTTTTAATGGGAACATCACATTATCTTCTATTGTCATTGAATCAAATAATGCACTGCCTTGAAAAACAACACCTATTTCTCTTCTAATATTTCGTCTTTCTTTTTCCTTTATTTTAGTGAAATCTATACCATCAAAAAAAATACTGCCTTTATCAACATTTTGCAAACCTAACATACATTTAATTGACATTGTTTTACCAGATCCACTTTTACCAATTATTAAATTAATTTGGCCCTTGTCAAATTTTGCAGTTAAATTATTTAACACTTTTTTCTCACCAAAAGATTTAGAAATGTTTTTAATTTCAATCATGATTAACCTAACATTAAATTTGTAATTAAATAATTGCAAATAATAATTAAAATACTCGTATAAACCACCCCCTGAGTACTAGCCTGTCCAACTTCAAGAGCTCCACCTTTAGTAGTGTAACCAAAGAAAGCGCAGACTGTAGTGATAATAAAGGCAAAAATTATGGTCTTAATAATGGCGTATGCAAGATTAAATGGAATGAACTGATATTGAATACCTAATAGATAGTCCTCTGTTGGACAAATACCAGTTAAATCTCCAGCTAACCAGCCTCCAACAAGACCAAGTGCAATACTTAAAATAATTAAAAATGGGTTAATCAAAATTGTAGCAACAACTTTAGGTAAAACTAAATATGACGCTGAGTTAATACCCATTACATCCATAGCATCAATCTGCTCAGTAACACGCATAGTACCAATTGACGAAGCAATATGTGATCCTATTTTTCCAGCCAAAACTAGGCTAATCATAGTAGGTGAAAATTCTAAGATTAATGAATCTCTACTACTTAATCCAATTAAATAAGTAGGCAACAAGGGATTTTCCATATTGTAAGCAACTTGTAAGGTTACTACAGCACCAACAAACACTGAAATAAAGGCTACAAATCCAATTGAAGACATACCTAAAATATTAATTTCATCAATAATTCTAGAGTAGTAAATACGTTTTTTTTCAAGCTTAAAAAAAACACTTTTTAAAAATAAAATATATTGTCCTATTGCAATTAAAAAATCCATATATGAAATAAAAATAGCTATATTTATGATAGTATGAAAAAATCTATTTTTACATTTTTCATTTTATTTATTTTAATGTGTTGTTTTTCTTCATGTTTCACATCTCGAAAAGGAGGTTGTGACTGTTTTGGAATGAATCAAAAAAGTCAAGTAAAAATATTCAAAAACTTATCATATGAAACGTAAAGCAATCATTGTTTCTGGATATTTTAACCCCATACATAAAGGTCATTTAGAATACTTTCATCAAGCGAAGTCATGCGGAGACAAATTATTTGTAATAATAAATTCTGATCATCAAAGAAAATTAAAAGGCTCTAAAGAATTTCAAAAAGAAGACGAAAGACAATTGATTGTTTCTAATCTTAGAATAGTTGACAAAACATTCTTATCTATTGACAAAGACAGAACTGTCATTGAAACTATTAAAAAGATATTTCTAGAACTTGGCCATGAATATGAATTAGCATTTGCTAATGGCGGTGATCAAAACAATGACACTATACCTGAGGCAGAAATTTGCAATCAATATAATATCAAGTTAATTGACGGACTAGGCGAAAAAATACAGTCTTCTAGTTGGTTACTAAAAAAGAATTAATGAACGATAAATAATTTAGTCTCTAAATTATTTCCTCCTATAATTCTAACCTGATAAACTCCATCTGCATAATTATTAACATCAACTGCTAATGACAATGTATTTAAGGAATTGAAATTTTCACTAAACACAACTTCACCAATACTATTAAATATCTCAACATTGATATCGTTAATATAGTTAGACTGGTAATCTATATTAATTGTTGAAGAGGCTGGATTAGGGTAGATAGACCATTCTATTATATTATCCTCACTTAAACCTATTCCATCACAAGCATCCCCAGGACCTCCTGGCTCATATTCATCTTCTTGATCAGGATTGTACGTGTCAGGACAGTTGTCAAGTTCATCACAAACCCCATCTTCATCTATATCGGAAATACAGTCACCATTACAATCTACAGCGGAAGAGTCATTTATACCATCACCATTTGAATCAAATAATTGATCAGGATAAAGGTCTTCTACATATTCACAAGAACCGTCATTTTCTGTAGCAAAAATATTATAGTTACAAGCACTTATATCATCACAACCATAAATTTCATATACATCACAAATACCATCATTATCTTCATCACCGTCAATAACTACTCCAGTTCCATCTACTTCACCAGAACAATAATCACAACCTAAAGCATATGTACAAGAACCATCATCGGTTATAACATTTTCATTATAATTACACGCAGTATCATCTGTACAACCAACTATACATAAGTTAAATTCGTCATTTGGACATGGATCAATATCATCACAAATACCATCACCATCACCATCATTTTCAGGGTCATTTGGGCATGGATCAGAATCATCACAAATACCATCATTATCTATATCATTGTCAACCACTACTCCATCTTCACATGTATCACAAATACCATCGACAAATTCACAAGATCCATCTTCATCAGTAGCATCTGAATTATAGTTACATGCTTCTTCATCTGTACAGCCTGAAATTTCATCATTATCACAAATACCATCATTGTCTAAATCATTATCTACTATTACTCCATCTTCACAAGTATCACAAATACCATCAACAAATTCACAAGAATTATCATCTGTGTTTGCTGCTGCATCATAGTTACAAGCGTTCTCATCTGTACAACCAACTATAATTAATTCACAACCATTACCAAAATCAGCATAACTATCTAAACATTCACCATTACAATCCGCATTTGCATCTGCATATACACAACCTTCATCCGTATTTGCTGTTGCATCATAGTTACATGCAGTAGCATCTGTACAACCAACTATGATTAATTCACAACCATT
>NZUK01000013.1 GCA_002701365.1 Flavobacteriales bacterium | reverse complement strand
TTGACACATGATTCACATACTCCATCTACATATAAACAGGTTCCATCATCTGTTGCACTAGGGTTGTAGTTGCAAGCTATTTCATCTTGACATCCGGAAATTTCATCATTATCACAAGTCCCATCATTATCTTCATCATTTTCTAGTATTATGCCATCTTCACATATTTGACATGGATAAAAAATTAAATTAACATATGTACAAGTTACTTCGTCAGTAGCATCAGGATTATAATTACATGCACTAGGGTCATTACATCCAGGAATTTCATCATCATCACAGATTCCATCATCGTCAGTATCAATACCAATACATGAATCTTCATCATCACAGATTCCATCGTCATCATCATCTGTTTGACAGTCACCATTACAAACACCTATTGCATCATATTCACCAACACAGTCATCTGTAACATCACATATTCCGTCATCATCTTCGTCTGAATTATTAAAGTCATCAGGGCAAGGATCGCCAAGAATATCTGTAAATTCATCGCCCGGGGGAGTACATCCTGAAACAGTATATATTGGTTCACCATTACTACTTGTTTCCCCAAGTCCATCCCCGTCACCATCATAATACCAGATAATACTATTGTTAGGATTGTCAGTATTATTTGGGCATGGATCATCACTATTTGTTACAAAACCACTTATTTCGTTACAGGATAAAGTTGACACATCAGGGTTACCAAGTCCATCCCCATCACTATCTTGATACCATAATTGGCCATAATAACATGATTCATCATCTAATATAGCAGTTTGATCATAGTTGCAAGCTTCTGATTCCGTACAGCCGTAAGTAAGAGTATATTCACCTTCAAAATTAACAGCTAAAAGATTACCAAAACCATTACAAGAGTAAGTGTCACTAAATCCAATCGAATTCATTGTGGCTCCATTTTCATCCATTGGAATAACTTGATCACCAATCAATAAAAACCAAGTATTTATTTCGCTTCCTGCTTGGAATCCATTGTCAAAACCAGATTCTTCTCCCCAAGCCGCAACAGCAGTTGATGTGTTTTGCCATGGCTCAGAAGCTCCTCCACAAACTAATTGGCCTTGTGCATTTTCATAGAATACACCAAGTACAGCACCATTTGGGATACTTTCTCCATTTAATGAAATTTCTCCTGAATCAATTTCTGGCGCATTAATTAGTATGGTCATATTACAGTCTGTAAGAGTAAAGTCCCAATTTAAACTGTAGCATGAGCCATCATCTAAAGTGGCATCGGGATCATAATTAAAAGCGGTATTATCTGTACAGCCCCAAACACCTACAACTTCACATTCAAAACTGGCGGATAATAATTGTCCAAATCCGTTTGCAACAAATGTGTCTGAGAATGGTCCAGAACTATTCATTGTAATACTATTTGCGCTAAAAGTTTGGTTTCCTACATATAGTAACCATGTTATTTCGCTTCCTGCTTGGAATCCATTGTCAAAACCAGATTCTTCTCCCCAAGCTGCAATTGCAAGTTGATCGCCGGTCCATGCTCCGTAACCTGCACAAGAAAGTTCATTATTATTATTAGTAAAAAACACACCCAGTAATGATCCTATTGGTGGAGAATCTCCGTTTAATAACACTACATCCGCCCCAACCTGTATGGTCATATTTGCATCAGTAATACTATAATCCCATACAGTATTTTCAACTTCACATCCACCCGAATCACAGTTTTCTTCAGCTCCAACTATGTTTGTATTTTCGCAACCTTCATTAAAGTTTGATGCAGTGGGGTCAGTGCAAATTGAGATTAACGAAACACATGAACCATCATTCTCTGTCGCTGTTGAATCAAAGTTTACTGCTTCAGGGCACGTACAGCCTGGTACTAGGCAATTTTCTTCAACTATAGTAACTTGCTCACAACCAGTTAAAGAGTAATTGCTAGCAAGAGAATTAGAGCAACCTTCCATCATGTAGCATGTGTCATTGTCAGTGGTTGCATCTGGATCATAATTGTCAGCAGCAGGGCATGTGCATCCTTCTACAGCTCCATAGATACAATTATTTACACCATTTAAAATTTCAGCAGGATCATATCCATCCATATTGCAATAGTTGTCACTAGTAGGATCCGTACAATATTCATATCCACTTGGCAATATGCAATAATCTCCGAATGAAGTATTGCCAATAGTTCCATCTACACATGAGCATGGATCTAATTCTATGGCTGGCTCTCCAAAATCTCCTTGATTTAGGCCAAATAAACCATTTGTAACAAATGTAGGGTCTAATGTTTCGCCACTCATAGGGTCTGTTAAATCAATAGTAATCGACGCATAATCGATGCCATTAATATTAAGGTAAAACATCATGGTTTCACCTGCTCCTATACCATTGTCTTCTCCTGCATCTTCACCCCAAACAGCTATAGCAACTGCTTGACCAGCAATATATGATTCATCTAGTTCAACATAACCAGCACATGCTAATTGACCCTGGTTATTTTCATAAAAAACTCCTAGCAATGCCCCTGACTCTGTTACGGTTACACCATTTAACAGTATTGATTCGGCGTAAACTGCTACAGTAGCATTGCCTGTTCCAGTTGGAGCAGGCTCAATCCACTCAAGATCTTGAGCATTTGAAAATAAAAAGCTAAACAAACAGGCAATAAAAATAGCAGTAAAGTAAATTTGTTTCATATCCATATATTTTAAATAGAGAGTAGTATCAAGTTTGTGATACAAGCGGCGCTATTTGCTAATTTATTAAAATTATTGCTAAAAAACTAATCTCAAAGAAGTTAAGGTTCATAAAATTGATTCTTAAAATAATTTTTAAAAAATAGATTTTTCTTCAAAAAATGATTTATTTCTCGCAAATAAATTTATAATTAGTTTATCTTGTTTTAATGAATTTTACCAGGCCTATTTTTTACGCAAGTTGTTTGACGCTATTGATTGTATCTATTTTGCTATTAATTGCTCAGTTCATAAGTATACCAAGTAAAATGCTGTTCCTTTTGATAATATCTGTATACATATTGAATTTATTAGTAATTGTAATTTTTTCTTTTAGAAAAAAAAAAATTAGCAACTCTGAAAATAAAAAAAAACAGGAGGGTATTGCTGTAAAAAAAGCAGAAAAATATAGGCGTGAGTTTTTAGGAAATGTTTCACATGAGCTGAAGACACCGATTTTTAATATTCAAGGGTATATAGAGACCTTAATTGATGGAGCACTTCATGATCCTAAAGTTAATTTAAAGTATTTAAAAAGAACCAGTAAAAGTGTAGATAGATTAATCTATATAATTAAAGATCTTGAGTCAATTGCTCAATTGGATTCTGATGAAATAAGTCTTAAAATGACAAAATGGAATTTACAAGATTTAATTAATGAGGTAGTAGATCAATTTGAAATTAAAGCAAATAAAAAGAAAATCCAGCTATCACATGACAATAATACAACTGAAGTAATGGTGTATGCAGATAAGGATAAAATAGCGCAGGTTTTATATAATTTAATATCAAATTCTATTAAGTATGGTAAACATGGAGGCATTACAAAGATTAGTTGCCACCAAAGTAAAACACATTGTTTAGTGAGTATTAAAGATAATGGGATAGGGATTGCAGACAAAAATATTACACGCTTATTCGAGCGTTTTTATAGAGTTGACAAAAGTAGGTCTAGAGAACAGGGCGGAACTGGCTTGGGGCTTGCAATTGTAAAGCATATTATAGAAGCACACGATCAAAAAATCAATGTTAGCAGCTCTATTGGAAAAGGCACGCAGTTCAATTTTTCTCTTACATACCCTAATGATTTGTAATTAGTTAAAATTTCATATTTCTTTCACTTTTTAATGAGTTAATTTTAATAAGTTTGTTAAAAAATAATTCATATGAGACTCATTATTATATTGTTCTGTTTGTTTTATGCTTGCAGTCAAAAACCAAATCCAGGTAGCGAAGTACAAATTATTAAACCTATTGCTTCAAGTAAAGTATATTTTAAAAATATTAATAATGGAGACACATTAATAAGTCCTTTTGTTGTGGATATGGGTGTAAATGGCATGCAAATTAAACCAGCTGGTCAAGTTGAGGCAGGTACGGGGCATCATCATATTCTAGTTGATAAAAATTTTATGAATTATGGTGAAATTATTCCTATGGATGCACAACATTTGCATTATGGAAAAGGAGATACTACTGTAACTTTAACCTTGCCTAGCGGTCCTCATACTTTAACTCTTCAGTTCGCTAATGGTTTACATATGTCTTATGGAGAGCAGTATAGTAAATCAATTAGTATTTATATAAAATAATTATTTTATGAAACTTTTTAAATCTCTTTTCTTTTGTTTAGCAATGCTATGTAATTCACTTAGTAGTCAAATATTTTTTTCCGAATATGCTGAAGGCAGTTCTTATAATAAATACATTGAAATTTATAACTATTCATCTGAAAGCATTAGTCTTCAAGACTATAAACTTCTTAGTTGTACTAATGGTTGTATTGGCGGTAACAATGTATATGGAAATGATTTTCCTGAAGATGCTTTGTTGGAGCCAGGGCAAGTTTATTTAATTGCAGCTACTCAGGCCGATCAGCAAATACTAAATGAAGCAGATTATACTTTTCAGTATTGTTGTGGGAATGGTGATGATGCATATGCGTTAATTCCATCTAATCTTTTTGAAGACAATGTATTTGATGTTGAAAATGTATTAGATTTAATTGGTGGTCCAGATACTTGGCAAGAGGGAGTAGGCTGGGATGTTGCAGGGGTTGAACAAGCCACCGAAAACCATACTTTGATTAGAAAAAGTTCGGTGTCTTCTGGGAATGCTGGTAATTGGTCTCTTTCATCTGGCACTAATAGTGATGATTCAGAGTGGATTGTTTTGGATCAAGATGATTTTTCAAATATTGGGTTTCATAATTATGATGGTAGTAATTCTTCTGATATTTTTGGTTGTATGTGTGAAGAGGCATCTAATTATATGCCAACAGCTACTGAAGATGATGGGTCTTGTATTGTTGATAATGGATGCTCTGACCCTATGGCACTAAATTATTCAGGATTTTTATGTAATTCTGCAGAGTTTATTAATGAAAATTGTCAATATGAAATAATTGATATTTATGGTTGTTATTGGTGTGATTTAGCAGTTAATTATTTTGATTTTAATTATCAAATGACAGACGTTAGTATGACAATAGCGATTAGTGATATTTCAGATTTAATTAATGGAGATATTGTCGGTGTTTTTTATGTTTCTGAGGAAGGCTATATTAAATGTGGGGGGGCATCTGAATATGATGGGGCCCAAAATATTACTATTGCTGCCTGGGGAGATGATCCATCTAGCGCTATTATAGATGGTTTTCAGTCTGGAGATTCGTTCATTTTCTTAATTTTAAGAGAAGGTGTAGTTTATACATCAAACTCTTTATTAAGTAATACAGAATCGTTCTCAAACACTTATACTGATAATAATTTTGGGCAAGTTTTACAATTAAGTATTAGCAATGAATTTATTGAAGACTGTTTGCTGCCACTAGGAGTGAGTGAGGATTGTAATGAATTTTTTGATCTATCAGAATATAATTTAGATAATAAAATAATATTAAATGTAGATTTACTAGGTCGCGCTATTCATATAGGCTATCAAGGGTTTGGGTTTAGTATATATACAAACGGAGTAGTAGAAAAGAAGTATTTTTCAAATCATTAGATTACAACCACGTGCAATAGTATTATGATTTCGTCCTATTACATTAAACCCGTTGTTTGATACTTCACCAAAATCATTTGTTGCAATAAAACCACAGCTATAAATATTAGCTAAGTCAATAATATTTATTAAGCCCCGTTGATTTTTATTTATAATTTTTAAAGGGTTTGTTTTGTCTCTAAGTAAGATTTTTTTCCAAGGAGGGCTTTGAAAATAATTTTGATTAGTATAATATGATTGTGATAATAGTTCAGCCATTCCATACTCAGAGTATATATTATTAGTTTTAAATTTAGCTTTTAGTTGATTGTGCAGTTCTTCTCGGAATAAATGTTTATTGTTTTTTTTAGTCCCGCCGGTTTCAATTACAATCCCATTGTGTAGAGAGATTTGATTTTTTTCCGCAAAATCTAAAATTTCAAAACTTAACCCAAACAAAATAAATTTTTGATTTTTAGATTGACATTTTTTTATCTGTTCAATTAGTTCATTAGTCTTATTTATAAAAAAGCCACTATTCCGGTTATTACTATTCTTAATAAGCTCATATGCCATAAATGATAAAGATGAATTAGGGTGTTTGTTTTTTTCAGGTATTAAGCACAGAAAAACAAACTCTTTTGGGTCTCCAATGAATAAATTAAAGCAGTTAATAATAGATTTTTTATAAATAGACAAGTCGATTACATAATGGCTACTTTTTTGATCATTTGTTGTCCCACTACTTTTGAACACAACTTCTGACCTGTGAAGATCCGTACTTACTTTGTGTGTCCGAAACAACTCTATTGGTAGAAAAGGAATTTGATCATAGTATTTAACTTGGCTAACATTACAATTAATTAGTTGAATATATTTTTTGTAAATACTATTGTTTTTATATTGATGTGTAAATAATTGTATAGCCGCATCATTGAATTGAGAATCGGTATTTATATTAAATATATTTTTTTTATAATTTTGTATGTTCATATTATTCTTGCAAAATAATATACTCAAACCATAAAAAAAAAAAATTGAAAAAAATTATTTTTTTGTGTACAGGTAATTCTTGTAGAAGTCAAATGGCGGAAGGTTTTGCTCGTGAAATTTTATCCGAGCGGGATGGTATTGTTGATAGTGCTGGTGTGCGGGCAGACGGAATTAATAAATTTGCTATTCAAGTTATGCGTGAGATTAATATTGAAATTTCCAATCAGATATCTAAAGATATGAGTTATGTGGATTTTGATTTTTTTGATATTATTGTTACAGTCTGTGATCATGCTCAAATAAACTGCCCAGTAGTTATGGGTAAAAAAATTATCCATAATCAAATTATGGATCCAGTTAATTTTAAAGGTTCAAGAACTCAGACACTTGAAGTGTACAGAAAAGTAAGAGATCAAATTAAACAGATGGTTATTGATATTTTAAAAGATTTTTAGTTATATGTCAAGATCAAAATTGAAAAAATTCGAGCAATTACAATACATGAGCCATGTCGTTCAGCCAAATCGGGATGATTTACTTAATGATAGTTTTTTAATTAAAGGCAACTGGAACAAACAGTTTAAAAATAGTAACCCTATAGTTTTAGAGTTAGGTTGTGGTAAAGGAGAATATTCTGTTGCTTTAGCAAAAATGTTTCCAAATCTTAATTTTATTGGTATAGATATTAAAGGTTCTAGAATTCACTCAGGTGCTAAAGCTGTAGAGTTAGAAAAACTTAATAATGTTATTTTTATTAGAACACAAATAGAATATATTGAATCACTTTTTGCCAACAATGAAATTCATGAAATTTGGATTACATTTCCAGATCCTCAAATTAAATATAATCGAAGAAAGAAAAGGTTGACTCACCCTTTAATGCTTGAAAAATACCATAATATTTTAATGCAAAATGGGATGATTCATTTAAAAACAGATAGTTTATTTTTGCATGGTTATACATTAGGAGTTCTAGAGAAAAATTTTTTTAAAGTACATAAGGCAATTAGTAACATATATGAAAATCAGTATGTAGATGATCGACTACTTATAAAAACCCACTATGAAAATATCTTTTTAAAAGATAGTCAACCAATTACGTATTTGTCATTTTCTTTTCTTTATTAAGAATTTATTATATTGTTCAATTAATTTTTACTGTATTAATGTGTATATGAAAAAGGAAGACTTATTATATATATTACATCGAATTGAAATTGATAACTCAAACAAGTTGTTAGATTCAGATTCTATTAGATTATGCGAAGTCCATGAATCAAATGTTTCTATAACTATTGCAGTGTCTAATCCTTCTTTGCAATTTAAAAATAAACTTCAACAAAAAATTCAAAAACATATATTAGCTAAGTTCCCGAATGCAGAGGTTTCGATTAAGTTTATGTTATTAAATGATGAAGAATCATCTTCTAAGCCGGTGATTAAAAATACTATAGCTATTGCTTCGGGTAAAGGCGGGGTTGGCAAGTCAACTATCTCATCTAATCTTGCCATTGCTTTACAAAAAAAAGGTTATCAAGTTGGCTTGATAGATGCTGACATATATGGTCCTTCAATACCATTAATGTTTGATGCTGATTACGAGAGGCCAAAGTCGGTAAAAAGGGGAAACAAGTCATACATGAGTCCAGTTATAAGTTATGGTGTAAAAATTATGTCGATTGGTTTTTTTTCCAATCCTAGTGATGCAATTATTTGGCGTGGCCCTATGGCAACAAAAGCATTGAATGAGATTATAAATCAGACAGACTGGGGGAGTTTAGACTATTTATTAATTGACTTACCTCCTGGAACAGGGGATATACATCTTAGTATTGTTCAAACACTTTCTTTAACAGGATCAATAATTGTTACCACCCCTCAACCAGTTGCTTTAATTGACGCGAAAAAAGCAGTTAGTATGTTTAAAAAGAAGGAAATTAGTGTCCCGGTCCTTGGATTAGTAGAAAATATGTCTTGGTTACAAATTGATAATAAAAGACACTATATCTTTGGTAAAGATGGTGGCGTTACTTTATCCGATGCCGAAAACATACCTTTACTTGTGCAGTTGCCATTGGATCAAAGCATCCGGGAAGCTGGTGATGTGGGAAGGCCGGCAGCTTTACAACAAACTATTTTAGGCGATATATTTTCGGAATTAGTAGAAAAATTAGATATTAGCATTCAGAATAGAAAAAATCAATTGCCGCCAACAAAAAAAGTAGAAATAACTCATAATAAGGGTTGTAGTTAAGAACTATGAGTAACGAAAATTTATTAAGTCGTATTAAAAAGGGCCTAGAAGAAGTTAGACCATATTTAATGTCTGATGGCGGGAATATATCACTCGTTAAAGTTACGTCTGACATGACTGTATTTGTTCGTTTTGAAGGCGCTTGCAAGACGTGTGATGTTAACCAAACTACACTAAAGCTTGGTGTTGAAGAATCTATTAAAAAATACGCATCCGAAATAAATTCTGTCAAAATAATGGAATAGATTATGATACAAACAGATATAACTATTATTGGAGCAGGACCATGTGGATTATTTGCTGTCTTTGAAGCAGGTTTGTTAAAAATGAAATGTCACTTAATAGATTTTTTGCCACAACCTGGTGGTCAGTGCTCAGAAATTTATCCAAAAAAACCTATTTATGATATTCCAGGATTTCCTGAAATTTTGGCAGGAGATCTTGTAGACAATTTGATGAAACAAATTGCACCATTTAAGCCAGGTTTTACTTTAGGAGAAAAGGTAACAGAAATTAAAAAACAAGATGATAATACTTTTATTGTTACTACAAATAGAGGCACACAACATAGGTCCAAAGTTATTGTAATAGCTGCTGGTCTGGGTTGCTTTGAACCTAGAAAGCCAAACATTGAAAACTTGCATTTATTTGAAGATTTAGGTATTGATTATATTGTTAAGGATCCGGAGAAATATAAAAATAAACAAGTTGCTATTTCTGGGGGTGGTGATTCTGCGTTAGATTGGGCTATATATCTTGCAAAAGGCGTTGCTTCAGAGGTAACGCTTATTCATAGACGTGATTCTTTTCGTGGACATTTGGATTCAGTAGATCAAATTAATCAAATGGCTTCCTCTGGTAAAATTAATTTAATTACAAATGCTGAAGTAACTCAGCTAACAGGTGATACCGTTTTAAATTCTATTAAAATTAAAACAAGTGAAACTGTTTTTTCTAAAAGTGTCGACTATTGGATTCCATTGTTTGGATTAACTCCAAGGCTTGGTCCTATCGCCAATTGGGACTTAAATTTACATAAAAACAGTATTCAAGTAGATACTTTTGATTATAGTACAAATATTGAAGGAATTTATGCTATTGGCGACATTAATACATATGACGGAAAATTAAATTTAATTTTAAGTGGATTTCATGAAGCTGCATTAATGGCACAGTCTGCCTTTAAGTATGTTTTTCCAGAGGGTAAAAAATCATTTAAATATACTACGGTTTTAGGTGGTATAAAAGGTTTTTAAATTGGAAAAAATTGCAATTAACATAATAGATGTTGATGGTGAAAAGTACGCTATTGATTGTGTTCTGGATCCTGCATTAAATCTCATGGAAGTTGTTAGAGATGCTGGTTTTCCAATAGGTAATTGTGGAGGAATTGCATTGTGCGCATCATGCCATTGTTATATTGAGGAAGAAAGATTTTTTAATTTAAAATCAGATCTTGAAGAAGATATGTTAGATCAACTTCATGACTATAATGATAATAGCCGCTTGATTTGTCAGATTCCCTTGTCTGAAAAATTAAATGGTATCACTATAACTCTTAAGTACTAATTGTTTTTTAGATATTTTTTTGGAACTTTGCAAACAGGTATGGGGGTCATTTTGTGTCGATTTTTTTTATTTAATGATTTATAAATTTCGAACACTTTTTTTTGTCTATCATTTAAATTACAATTGCTCTCTAAGTTCATGACATATTCTAGTTCTGTATAAGTTGCGCCAATTTGACTTTCGTCTGTTCGACCATCGGGCCATAAACCATCTGTAGGTGGTGTGTTAATAATTGTTGGGTTTACACCGCAGAATTTAGCTAATTTTCGCACCTCTGTTTTTGTTAAATCAGCAATAGGACTGATATCTACACCCCCGTCTCCATATTTTGTAAAAAAACCAATACCAAAGTCTTCAATTTTATTACCGGTCCCTACTACTATTCCTTTGTCATGACTTGCAATTTGATACAATGTTGTCATTCGGAGTCTTGCCCTTGAGTTAGCAAATCCTAAATCAGACTGTAATTCAGTAGGAATAAGTTTTTTATATTCTTCAAAAAGTTGAGTTAAGTCAAGACTTAAATTATTGACATTTTTATGATTTTCGATCAACCATTTTATATGATTAGTAGTATTTTGAAGTTCATTTTTTCTTTGATGAATCGGCATAGAAACTACAATAGTGTTGATGCCTGATAGTGCACATAAAGTTGATGTTAATGCAGAATCAATTCCGCCTGAAACTCCAACAATAAGTTTTTTGATCTCATGTTGTGTGGCATACTGTGAAATCCAATTAATAATAAATTGTTTAGTTTTTAGAAGGTTCATAATTTAGAATAAAAACCCAAGTCTAAGTCCAAGTTGATGGAATAAGGCATGCATTTCATTATTAGCTATTGAATTAGTTATATTATTTGTAAAAAATATACTAGATTCAATAGAGGTTTTACCGCCTAATGAATATTCAGCTCCTAAAAATATAGATAGGTCAAGACTTACAAATCTAGCCTTGTCTTGAGAGGTGATCATGTCTTTTATTTTAAAATTTATTGAGGGTCCTATTTTAGCAAAATAATGAAAATATCCTATTTCGCGTGAGCGCATTTTTATTAAAAAAGGCAGCGTAAGGTATTCAACTTTATAATCACTTGTTGTAGTTGTAATCTCTTGTTCCGCATCTCCATTGTTATCTAGATTTGTGATAGTTATATTTTGTGTAATATCTCCACCTTTATATGTGATTGAGAACCCAGACTCTATGTAATGATTTTTGTTTAACGACATTTCAATAGCATATCCATAGACAATACCAAGATTACTTTTAGTTTCTGCATTTGTATTAGTATGAATAAAGTTAATACATGGAGAAAAATACAGCCCCATTCGGCTATATTTTAACTTTTCGTTAAAATTTTGAGAAGTGTTGTTGTTTTGTCCAAATGAAGTTGAAAATAAGACAAAAAATAAACATAGGACATTAAACTTTTTCATAATTTTAAGGTTAATTTATCGAATTAAATATACGTTAATGTATAATAAATAAAAAGGAATGAAAAAATATATTTTTTTAGCTTTTTCAGTAGTTGTCATATTTATATTTTTTTTTAAATCAATTAGTTTAGGTAGTAACGATACAATTTGTGAATATGATGATGTGCCAGTATATCGTTTTGAGAAAGAATTTTTTGAAATAAAAAAAGATTCATTTGACATTTATTTTCCAAGAATTAAAAAAAAATTTCCATATTTCTTTTCAGATACTAGTATCGACTTTAAGTATGAAGTTTTTTTAGACGACACGTTAATTCAAGTATTAGATTCTGTTAATGTAGCTTTTCCAAATCTAGCAACTTTTGAGAAGACCATACAGCAAGGTTTTTGTAATTATAAAAATTATTTTCCTGACAACGATATTGAAGTTTTTACTTTTATAGATAAGTCATTCGACTACAGGACCCCAGTTGTATATGCGGATAGTAAGCTATTTATTTCATTACATCTTTTTTTAGGCTCTACACATACTTTTTATAATTTTTTACCTGACTACATTAAGTATTCTCATAGTGCTGAATTTTTACCAGCTTCCTGTTTTATAACATTAGCAGGTCGTCACATACCATATCCTGACGTTAACAATTTTTTAGAAACAATATTGCATTATTCTAAGGCATATCTTTTTGCGCAGAAAATGTTACCAAATACTCCTGATCATATATTGTTTAAATGCTCGGAGGAGCAAATGCAATGGTGTTTGGATAACGAGTCTAGGATTTGGTCTTATATGATAGAACGAGAGTACTTGTTCTCAAGTTCTATGGATCTAGTTGATAGATTTGTTAATCTAGCTCCATTCTCTAAATTTGGATTACCAACAGACTCTAATTCTCCAGGTGGTGTTGGAATTTGGTTGGGATTGCAGATATGGAATGCATATATAGATAACAATAATATATCTTTAATAGAACTACTGAGCGAGACGGATTATATAAAAGTATTAAATAGCTCATCTTATAAACCTTAAATAAAATGGAAAAAAATAAAAAAACTGCAGAGATTAATTTTAAAGTAAATCTGGACGATAATCATGTTCCAGAAAATCTTTTTTGGCAAGCCACAGATGATAGTGAAAAGTTTAATGAAGCTAAGGCGGTTATGATATCTATTTGGGATGGTGTAGAAAAAAGCTCTTTAAAAATAGATTTATGGACTAAAGATATGATGGCCGAGGAGATGAAATTTTTTTTATTTCAAATTTTAGACTCCTTGTCTGCAACATATAAGAAATCTGTTGGAGATGATAAAATTGCAATTGAGATTAAAGAATTTGCGCAACGCATTGGTAAATTAACAGATGTTTTGAAATAACTTATTTAATTTCAGTATTGTGTTTAATATTTCTTGATGACCTATTTTTTTACTTGATGACGTGATTATGGTTTCAGGAATTTTAGCCCAATTATTGGTTTTCATTATTTGATTATATTTTGCAATATAGCCTTGGGTTTTACTTATACTGATTCCATCACATTTTGTAAATACTCTTATAAAGTAGATGTTATTTTCTACTAACCATTCCATCCAGTCTAGGTCTGATTTTTGTGGAGGTATTCTAATGTCAATTAACATAAATACTCCACAAAGTGTAATTCCTCTTTTTGTGAAATATGTTCTTGTCATCTCAAGCATTTTCTTTCTGTTAGTCTTTGAAGTTTTTGCGTATCCGTATCCAGGAAGATCAACTAAAGCCCATTCGTGATCAATGATTATATGGTTGATTAATTGTGTTTTTCCTGGCTTTGAGGATGTTCTTGCAATATTATGCTGAAGAATGGTATTAATTAATGATGATTTTCCAACATTAGATCTTCCAATAAATGCATATTCGGGGCATTTTGTTTTCGGACAATCTTCTACCTTTTGATTACTATAAAATTCAGTGACATTGATTGTCATGTTAATTTATTTTTTGAGCCAATCTATAAGAATGCGATTAAACTTCTTAGGTTGCTCTATCATTGGGGCATGTCCGCATTTGTCAATCCAAAATAAATCTGAATTAGGAATCTCATGGTGAAATTCTTGTCCTACTTCGGGCGGCGTAACTTTATCATTTTCTCCCCAAATAATACATGTTTTTTGAGTTATATTCGGAAGTTCATCTTTCATATTGTGCCTTATTGCAGATTTAGCCATCATTAAAACGCGGAGTACTTTTTCTCTGTTATTTACAATTTCGAAAACTTCATCAACTAGTTGTTTAGTGGCGGCTTTTGGATTAAAAAAAACTTCTTCGGTTTTGTTTTTAATATAATCATAATCTCCTCGTTTAGGAAAGGCCCCGCCAAGTGTATTTTCATATAGCCCAGAGCTTCCAGATAAAATGAGGTTCTTGACTTTGTTTTTTTCAGAGAGAGCTAATAATAATCCAATGTGTCCCCCTAGAGAATTGCCTAGCAATGAATAATCTGTTAAATTTAAATCTTCTGTAAATTTTTTAATAAATTTTGCTAGTTGCTGAACATTTGTTTTTAATATGGGCATGCTATATAAGGGAAGTATTGGCAGTATAA
Source organism: Flavobacteriales bacterium (assembly GCA_002701365.1). Taxonomy (GTDB): domain Bacteria; phylum Bacteroidota; class Bacteroidia; order Flavobacteriales; family TMED113; genus SP256. The sequence continues at coordinate 13,883 of NZUK01000013.1, read as the reverse complement.
CTCTATATCCGTGTTTTGGAAGTTCTTTTAGTGTGCTTTCAAAGTTGCTAACAGCGCCCATTAATCCATGGAGTAATATAATGACTTCTCCGCGGCCTTTTTCGATATAATCATATTTTTTAATCATATTCTACCCAAATTAAAAATGTTGTAATATATGCTTTCAAACCCAATTATGTTAACAGTTATAGCTTAGTTATTAACATAAATAAGTTCAAAATGTTAATATCGTGTTCATTAATAGATAAAAAAATAAGTGGTATAAAGTGGTATAAAGTGGTATTAAATTTCTAATTTTATGACAGAAAAAATGATAAGTGGTAATTATGAATACCCATTTGATAGGAGTTTATGAATGTAAATTAGATGCTAAAAGCAGATTAATGCTTCCCAAAGCGTTCAAGAAGCAGTTGTTGTCTTCATTGGATGATGCATTTATTTTGAAAAGAAGTGTATTTCATGATTGTTTAGAGTTGTTTCCCATGGATCAGTGGCATAAAGTAGTGATGGATATTAATCAATTAAACCGATTTGTCAAGAAAAATAATGACTTTATTAGAATGTTTACGGCTGGAGTAAAACTTATTTCACTTGATACTACCGGTCGATTATTGATTCCTAAAGATTTACAATTATATGCTGGTATTAAAAAGAATATAGTTCTCTCAAGTTCAGCCAACATGATTGAAATATGGGATAAAAACTCATATGAGTCAATTATTAATAATGACGAGGTTGATTTTGCTAAACTTGCTGAAGATGTTATGGGTTCGAAAAATATAGAAGATGACAGTATTTCATAATTCAGTTCTACTTAAAGAATCTGTAAATGCTTTGCATGTTAGTCCGGATGGCATCTATGTTGATGTGACGTTTGGAGGAGGCGGTCACTCGAAACTTATTCTAGATAAAATACAAAATGGTAAAGTAGTAGCATTTGATCAGGATAAAGAGACTTTGAAGAATACAATTAACAATGATAAAAGATTTATTATGATTAATAAAAACTTTAGGTTCTTAAAAGAAGAATTAGCATTGTTAGGTGTTTTTGAAATTGATGGATTAATTGCAGATTTAGGTGTTTCGGCATATCATTTTACAAATAACAATCGAGGTTTTTCATTAAAATATGATTCTGTTCTTGACATGAGAATGGATACAAGTTCTAAAAAAGATGGATTATTTGTAGTTAATAAATATGATCAAAAAAATTTAGCTAGAATTTTCAAGCAGTACGCTGATTTCAATAATCCAAATTTCATTGTTGATGCCATTGTTTCTGCTAGGTCTAGAAAAATTATTAAAACCACATTTGACTTAAAAAGTACTTTGAAACATTACGTTTCATACAAAAATCAAAATCAATTTTTTGCTCGTATTTTTCAAGCAATCAGAATAGAAGTCAATGATGAAATATGTGCTTTAAAAGAATTGTTAAAACAGGCTCTTGATATTTTAAATCCAAAGGGTAGGTTAGTTGTTATTTCGTATCACTCAACAGAGGATAAACTTGTAAAAAGTTTCATGAAATTTGGAAATTTTTTAAATACTCCGAACCAAGATTTTTTTGGAAATATTACAAAACCATTTAAACAAATTACGAAAAAACCTATTGTGCCCTCTTTGGATGAAGTTAATTCTAATAATAAAGCTAGGAGCGCCAAAATGAGAGTTTGTGAAAAAATATAAATTAATGAGTATTGCAAAATTTTTAAATATTGAAAAATTAAAAAATAAGGATTTGTTTGACATAAAATCCTTTGTTATCGTATTTAGTATCTATTCATTAATTAGCATTGCTTGTGCAGATATTGTTTACCAAAAAGATCGTAGAATTAAAAATCTCAGAGAAGATCTTAAAGAATTCAAGGCGCAATATATATCGGTTAAAACACAATTGATGAGCGAAACTAAAGAGTCAGCTTTGTTAACTAAAGCAGAGTTTCTTGGCTTTATGCAATCATCACAACCTACTAAGATTATCTATTATAATGATGAGTATTAAGTATCCTTTGAGATTAACATTTATTACTATTGCCCTTCTATTTATTTCTGTAGGTATCATAGCTAGTATACTGAAAATTATTAATTCTAAAGAATATGCAGAAGTAGACCACCTTAAGATAGAAAAAGTTCAAGCTAATCGGGGTAGTATTTATTCATATGACAATCAATTATTAGCTTTTACTTCTTCTCGTTATGATGTGAGAATTGATGAGGTGTATGCTCTTTCTATTGCTAGTGATCAAGAAATCCAAGATTTAGCAAATGATTTATCAGAAATATTTGAACTTCAAACGGCTGATCAGTATTTAAATGAATTTTATAACAATACACATAGCCGATATTTATTGTTAAAAAGAAACGCTTCTTTCCATGATATGGAAAAACTCAAAAAATCTTTTTTTTATAAAAAACCATTAAAGGGAGGTATTGTTGTTGAGGAGTATCTTAATAGAGAAAAACCTAATTTAAATTTAGCAGCCCGAACAATTGGGGATTTATATAAAGACAATAGTATTCCGAAATATGGACTAGAGTATAGTTATAATTCTGATTTAATGGGTAAAGATGGTCAGCAACTCACATTATATGAGCCAGGAGTAGGAAAAAGAAAAATCAACAATTCTAATAATATTGAATCTATTCCGGGTAAAGATTTAATTACTACTATTGATTTAAATGCTCAGGATATTGTTGAAGAAGCTTTGTTAAGACAATTAGAAAAATATGAAGCTGATTTTGGAACAGTGGTATTAATGGAAGTTAGAACAGGTCAAATTAAATCAATAGTTAATCTTAAAAAAACTCCTGGATATAAATATGCAGAAATATTAAATTATGCAGCAACAAGATTAATAGAACCAGGCTCAACAATGAAGCTAGCTTCTTTAATGGCTTATTTCGAAGATTTTGGTGGTTCTGTTAATGACACAGTGGATTGTAAAAATGGCAAGTACCGATTTAAAGGTGCTCCAATTGACACATATGACAGCAAAAAATTAGGTTTTGCTTCATTAAATGAAGTTTTTGCACATTCTTCTAATATTGGGGTTGGTAGATTGATTCAAAAATATTATAATTCAAACCCTGATAAATTCATTAATAGACTATATTCTTTTGGATTAGGTGAAAAATCAAAAATAGATTTAATTGGTGTTCCTAATCCAAAAATGATATCTCCAGCTGATAATTCATGGTCACTGATTGCTTTGCCTTGGATGTCATTTGGATATGGTGTCAATTTCACCCCTTTAGACATATTAACTTTTTACAATACAGTAGCAAATAATGGGTATTTGGTTCAACCGCACTTAGGGCATTCTCTACGATCAGGAAGTGAACTAAGTTTGATTCCTCGCAATACTGTAAATCATACTATTTGTTCTCAATCTACAATTGATAAAATTAAGATTCTATTACAGAATGTGATTACAACAGGCACTGCAAGAAGTTTGAATTCTTTGTCTTTTTCTATATCTGGTAAAACAGGAACAACTGTCAAAAATTACACAACTTTATCGAGTTCAAAACAAAAAGAGTACCAATCGTCATTTGTAGGTTTTTTTCCATCAGAAAATCCACAATATAGTTGCATTGTATTAATTGATAATCCAAGAGTAGATGTTGGTTATTATGGTTCAGAGGTTGCTGTACCTGTTTTTGCAGAAATTGCTCAAAAATTATATGTGAAGAAGGGGCTAAAATGGAATAACAATAGTTATCATGTACATAATTTAGAATCCACAACTAATCATATAATTAATTCTCATAATGAGAATTTCGATACATTATTACTTAGTGAAACACATTATCCAAATGTAGTTGGCATGCATATTAGAGATGCGTTGTACTTATTAGAAATGGAGGGATATAAAGTTATTGTAAAAGGAAAATTAGGTAATGTTAAAAGACAATATCCAAGGGCGAACACACCAATAACAAATAATCTAGCAATAACATTATTTATTTAGATGAAGACACTCAGTAAATTATTATATAATCTAAAAATAGATAACATCTTAGGAAGCCAAAGTGTTCAAGTTTCAGCTATTGTATTTGATTCAAAAAAAGTAATTGATGCAAGTTTATTTGTTGCAATAAAAGGTTCAGAGAGTGATGGACATGAATACATTAATAATGCTATATCAAATGGAGCGCATGCTATAGTTTGTGAATTTTTACCTATTGAATTAAACCCCCAGGTCACCTATGTTCAGGTGCCGAATAGTTCTTATTCCTTGGGTTTTTTAGCATCTAATTTTTATAATAATCCTTCAGGAAAAATCAAATTAATAGGAGTTACTGGAACAAATGGAAAAACATCAATAGCTACTTATTTATATGAATTATTTCAAAAATTAAATTTTAGAACGGGCCTTATTTCAACAATTGAAAATAAAATTAACAATAAATTTTTAGCATCAAATTTAACTACTCCCGATCCAATTGAAATCAATTCATTGTTATCCTTGATGATCCAGGAAGATTGTACTTATTGTTTTATGGAAGTTAGTTCACATGGAATTGCACAAAATAGAATTGCAGGTTTAAGTTTTGATATAGGAGTGTTTTCTAATATAACAAGAGATCACTTAGATTATCATAATTCATTTGACAAATACTTAAATACTAAGAAGCAATTTTTTGACAGTTTAGATGACTCAGCTAAATCTATCGTGAATATTGATGACAAGTATGCATTAAGTATGTTAACACATTCAAAATCTAACAAATTTTTTTATGGCCTTAATAAAAGCGCACACTACAATACATCTATTTTGGAAAGTAGTTTGTCGGGTCTAAGCTTAGAAATTTGTAATACTAGAATTAACACTATGTTGGTCGGAGATTTTAACGCATATAATATACTTGCCGTATTTGCTGTTGCATCTGAGCTAGGTCAAGATAAGCATCAGGTTTTAAATTTATTAAGCACTATTCATCATGTTAGTGGCAGGTTTAATATTTTTCAATCAGAAAACGGAATCACAGGGATTATAGATTATGCTCACACTCCCGATGCATTAATAAAAGTTATTAAATCTATTTCAAATTTTTGTACTATTCAGCGTGACCTGATAATTGTCGTAGGTTGTGGAGGAAATAGGGATAAAGGCAAAAGATCTTTAATGGGTAAAATTGCTTTTGAAAACAGTAAAAAAGTAATTTTTACCTCAGATAATCCAAGGTTCGAAAAACCTGAGTCTATTATTGAAGACATGTGTATAGATTTACCTGATGATATTGATGGTAAAATATATAAAATTATTAACAGAGAAGAAGCCATTAATTTTGCAGTTAATTCTGCTTCAAGCAGATCAATTATCCTTGTTGCTGGGAAAGGGCATGAAAAATTTCAAGAAATAAATGGTCAAAAAAAATCTTTTTGCGATTCTCAAATTCTTACAAAAATTTTAAAAATATAATATATGTTACATTATTTCTTTGATTTGATATATGATCTTGGTATCGATGCTACCATGCATAATTTATTTAACTATATATCAGTTAGGTCTGCTTTGGCTATAATTATGTCATTATGTATCACAATTATCTTTGGTAAAAAAATAATAAATTTTTTAAATAAAAAATTAGTTAAAGATCAAATTAGAAACTTAGGACTGGAGGGACAAATTGAAAAAAATGGTACACCTACAATGGGTGGGGTTATTATTTTAATAGGTATTTTATTGCCAACAATTTTATTGTGTAGTCTAAAAAACATATACGTCTTAATTATGATTTTGACTTGTGTTTGGATGGGGATAATTGGTTTTTTGGATGATTATATAAAGGTTTTTAAAAATAATAAAAATGGTTTAGCTGGAAAATTTAAAATTATAGGCCAAGTGTCAATGGGGTTAATTGTAAGTGCAATTATCTTTTTTCATCCAGGCATTACAATTAAGGAAAAGATAGATAATAATGAATCTGTAATTGTAAATATGCAAATAGAAAAAAATGCCATTAATTCTTTTGATAAAAAATCAAAAAAATCATTAAAAACAACGATTCCGTTTGTCAAAAACAACCAATTAGATTATGCGGAATTATTATTTGATCAACTGAATAACAATAAGTTTATAGTGTTTGTGCTGTTCAGTATAATTATAATATTCATTATTACAGCAGTCTCGAATTCAGCTAATTTAACAGATGGAATTGATGGCTTGGCTACTGGTGTTTCTGCTATCATAGGCGCTACGTTAGGTGTCTTTTGCTACGTTTCAGGGAATATGTTTTTTGCTAGTTATTTAGATATTATGTACATCCCAGATATTGGGGAACTAGTTGTTTTTATGTCTGCTTTTGTAGGCTCTTGTGTTGGGTTTTTATGGTACAACTCTTATCCAGCTCAAGTTTTTATGGGTGATACTGGAAGTTTGTCTTTAGGTGCAATTATTGGAGTTGTTGCTGTTTTGGTTAGAAAAGAATTGCTGTTGCCGATATTTTGCGGTGTTTTTTTTATTGAAAGCCTATCAGTTATTTTACAGGTTTCATACTTCAAGTACACAAAAAATAAAAGTGGTTTTGGGAAAAGAATTTTTCTAATGTCTCCTTTACATCATCACTATCAAAAAAAAGGTATTCACGAAAGTAAAATTGTAACTCGTTTTTGGATCATATGTGTTTTCTTATGCTTATTAGCTTTTGTTACATTAAAATTAAGATAGATGAAGAATGTACTTGTAGTTGGATCAGGAATCAGTGGAATGGGTGCCATTAAATTAGGTATACACTACAATTATAATATGAGATTAACGACTCTTTCTTCTATTGATGAAGTTGAAAAAAATACGTTAACCTCTTTAGGGGTTGATATAGAAGAGGGAAGGCACTCAATAAATGATGTTAATTGGGCTAATATAATTGTTAAAAGTCCTGGAGTTCCCTCAAATATTCCTCTTATTGATGCAGCTCGTGATTCTGCTATACCTATTATCTCAGAAATAGAATTTGCCTATAGACACACAGAGTCAACCATTATTGCTATTACTGGAACAAATGGTAAAACCACCACATCCCATTTAATTTATCACATACTGAAAGATAATGGCTTTGATGTTGCTTTAGTAGGCAATATTGGAACGTCCTTTTCAGAGCAGTTAGTATGTAGACCTGCGGACTTTTATGTAGTTGAAATAAGTAGTTTTCAACTAGAAGATATTGTAGATTTTAAACCTAATATATCAGTTATTTTAAATATTCAACCAGATCATCTAGATAGATATAATAATAATTTCGAAAAATATATCAAAACAAAAATGAAAATCCAAGTTAATCAAGATAATGCGGATTCATTTATTTATCATGGAGATGATTTAAATATTGCACCTTTTCTATCTGCGATAAAAGCAAACAAATATTCATTTTCTAACTCCACGAATAGATCCAATAATCATGGAGCTTTTCTTGATGGTGATAGAATAATTATTAATACAATTCAAAACAAATTTACTATGACAATACATAATTTAGCCTTGCAAGGCACACATAATATTTATAATTCAATGGCTGCTAGTATAGCAGCAAGTAATCTTGGTATACAAAAAGAAATTATTAAAAAATCATTATCTAACTTTAAAGGTGTTGAACATCGGTTAGAGTTTGTGGGTAAAATATCAGGAGTTAACTTTATTAATGATTCAAAGGCTACAAATTGCAATTCTGTTTATTATGCTCTTGATAGTATTACAGATCCAGTTATTTGGATTTGTGGAGGTGTTGATAAAGGTAATGATTATAGTATATTAAAAGATTTGGTTGCTTCAAAAGTCAAAACTATTATTATTTTGGGTAGAGATATTAAAGATATACATATCAATTTTAAGAATTGTGTAAATACAATTGTTAATGTTGATACTATGGATCAAGCTGTCAATAAATCTTTTTCATTAGCAGATTCAGGAGACACTGTGTTATTATCGCCTGCTTGTGCAAGTTTTGATTTATTTCAAAACTATGAGGAAAGAGGTAGAGTTTTTAAGAACAAAGTATTATCAATTTAATTTAATTAATTGTGTTAAGAATATTTGGTGATCGTATAATTTGGGGTGTTGCAATTCTACTTTTTATTTGCTCAATTTTATTAGTTTATAGTTCTGGAGGATACCAATCTTTAACAAATCATATTACCCATTTAGTAATGGGTGTAGGTTTGATTTTTATTTTATCAAGATTTAATTTTCGATATTTTACTAATTTATCTACCATTTTATTAGGACTTTCAGTTTGCATGTTAATATGGCTTATGATTAGTCCTGATTCTTATCGTGGTGATGTTATGGCAGGGAGATGGTTAAAATTAGGATTCTTATCTTTTCAACCTTCGGAACTAGCGAAATATAGTTTAATTTTATTTCTCTGTCGCAATTTATTTGTTTATAAAGAAAAACTGAATTCCTTTCTGCCATTTTTCTTACATGTCTTACTGCCTGCAATTTTAGTTAGTTTATTGATAATACAATCTAATTTATCGACAGTTATATTAATTATAGCCATTTTATTTTTCATACTTTTTATATCTGGATATCCACTAAATTTATTTGCTAAGTATTTAGTTTTTCCATCGACTATTTTCATTATGATTTTCTTGCTTTTTTTATGCTTGCCACCAATAAAAACTTTAGACAATACTTTGCCTAGATTAACAACCTGGAAAAATCGAATTTGTGCTCAGGAAATTGATTTTATTCCCTTTAAATGGGTTGATGATTCACAATATGATCCTACACAGAATTATAATAATAATTATCAAATTAATAATGCTTTAGGTGCTATTAATAGGGGTGGTTTGCTGGGTAAAGGTGCAGGCAAGAGTTATTACAAAAGATTATTACCAGATTCTAAATCAGATTTTATTTTTGCCATTTTAATTGAAGAATATGGTTTTGTTGGTGGAGTTATAGTGCTATGTTTATATTTATTATTCTATCAGCGGATATTAATATTGAGTATTAAAGCAAAGGAGGAGTTCTCTAGATTATTATTATTAGGTTTAGGTACTATGGTGTTGTTTCAAGCTTTATTACACATGTCAGTTTCAGTTAATTTGATCCCAGTAACTGGTCAAACTTTACCTTTAATAAGTAAGGGAGGCACATCTGTTTGGGTTACTTCACTGGCTTTTGGAATCATTTTAAATATTAGTCACCAAATTAATAATCAATATTTGAAATGAAAAAAAAAAATATCAAACTTATAATTAGTTGCGGTGGAACAGGGGGGCATATTTTCCCAGCTTTAGAAATCGCAAAATCTTTAAAAAAAATTAATTCAGATGTAGATATTTTATTTGTAGGAGCACGTAATAAAATGGAAATGAATAAAGTGCCAAAAGCGGGTTTTAATATTATAGGGCTTTGGATACAAGGATGGTATAGAAATGCTATTTTCAAAAACATATTATTCCCCTTAAAATTAATTATTAGTTTAATTCATTCTTTTTTTATTATTATACAATTCAGGCCTAATGCTATCATTGGAACGGGTGGTTTTGCAAGTGGACCAGTGTTATTTGTTGCCACATTCTTTCGTTATAAAACATATATACAGGAACAAAATTGTTTTGCTGGGTTAACAAATAAGATATTGTCTAATAGAGTGGATAAAATTTTTGTAGCCTATGATGATATGTCCTTATTTTTTCCAATTAATAAAACTATTAACTTTGGAAACCCAGTTAGGTCTTCCCTGATCACTAAATTAAATATATCTTTTATTGAAAAAAGTAGAACTTTTTTCAACCTATCAAACAAGAAATTTACTATTCTAATTATTGGTGGAAGTTTAGGAGCAGAACCAATTAATAAAGCTATGAATTATCATTTAAAAAATTTACTTAATGAGGATTGTCAGTTGATTTGGCAAACAGGTGAGCGGGATTTTAACAATTATAAAGAGCTTCATTCTAAGAATTGTTCAGTTTATCATTTTATTGATAGAATGGATTTAGCATATGCTGCTGCTGATTTGGTAATTTCTAGATCAGGCGCTATTGCGATAGCTGAAATTAGCATGTTGTCAAAAGCTAGTATTTTGATCCCTTCTCCATATGTTGCTGATGATCATCAAACCGTTAACGCTATGTACTTAAAAGAAAATGATGCTTGTGAATTGATGACAGAGCAACAACTTATGTCTCAAGAATTTGTTGCAAAAATCTTAAGTTTCAGATCAGATAAATTAAGACAAAAAATAGGTAAAAATGCTCATGATTTATTTAAATATGATGCGGCTAATAATATAGCAAAATTAATTTTGGAGGATTGTTTATGTTAAAGAATATAAGAAGTATTTATTTTTTAGGAGTCGGCGGTATCGGAATGAGTGCCTTGGCAAGTTGGATGAAGATAAAAGGATTTGAAGTACATGGTTGGGACGATAATAAAAATACACCAATAGTTCATGAGCTAAATAAAAAAGGTATAGCTGTCTATGATAATTACAGTAAAAATAAACTTGTTCAATTTTTATCAAAACTTAATACATCTCGCACAGTATTAATCTATACACCGGCTATTTCCAAACAACATGCCATTTTTAAATTATTTAAAGCAAAGAAGATCAAATGTTATAAACGTGCTGAACTATTGCGATATATCTCTATGCAATATAGAGTAGTTGCGATTGCTGGAACTCATGGTAAGACAACAATTAGCATTATGTTATCACATATTTTATATTCTTCAGGTATAGATTGTAGTGCTTTTTTTGGCGGTATTTCAAAAAATTATAGTTCTAATTTTATGGTTGGCGAATCAGAAATTATGGTTATTGAAGCGGATGAATATGATAATTCTTTTTTACAATTAAATCCTGAAATCTCTTTAATTTCATCTTTAGATAAAGATCATGGTGATATATATGACACATATGATGAAATGATAAAATCGTATAATAAATTCATGGATAAAACTAAGCGCCATATTGTAGGAAATAAAAAATTGAAGCATGATTTTGACTATACTTATTCAATTAAAAACAAATCTCATTTTTATGCCAGTGATATTAAGTATGATTCAAATAAATTATATTTTAAAGTTCATTTCCCAGATAAAAGTTTAGTAAAAACCTATATACATTTTGGCTCTTATTATAATGTGGAAAATGCTGTTGGTGCGGCTTCTTTAGCTTATTTGCTTGGAATTCAACCTGATAAAATAGGCAGAGCAATATCAACATTTAAAGGTGTAGGTCGAAGATTTGAGTATCATTTAATAAATAAAGAATTAATTTTTATAGATGATTATGCTCATCATCCTGAAGAGTTGCGAGCTTTAATTACAAATGTTAGAAATATACATTTTAACAAAGAGATTTTTTTAATTTTTCAACCTCACTTGTTTTCAAGAACCCAGGAGTTTGAGACAGAATTTGTTAATGTATTATCTCTTGTTGATAGATTAGTCTTGTTAGACATTTATCCTGCCAGAGAACAACCAATTCCTAATATTAATTCTCAAAAATTGTTGTCACAAATAGATGTTACATCTAAATGGCACATTAATAAAGAAACAGATTTAGATAAATTGTCAAATTTGATTCAGTCACATCCACCCGAATTGCTAATTACTGCGGGGGCAGGTGATATATATAGATTAGTTCCATTTTTAAAATCTATTTTGAAAAAAGTATTAAATAAATAAAATTAATAATGTATAGTTTTAAATTATTATTTAAGTTGGGTTTTTTGATGATTGTTATATGTTGTTTTGGTTTAATATGGCAAATTACAAAAGAAGATTACCGTTTTCACAATGGATTTGAAGTAAATTATTTAGGGGAAATCAATTTATCCAGTTCTATTAAACAGACTTTAAATACCGTGGTAGTTAATTTTTTTGATTCCAGAGATACAGTCTCAAAAGATATAAACACTGCCATGTTAGAAGAATTAATCTTACAGAATCGATATGTTAAAAAAGCTGAAGTATATTTAGATCTAGAAGGGGTGACGAATGTATTTATATATTTTGATCAACCATTTATAAAGTTGATAAAAAATAACAATACACATTACTTAGATTCAGAAGGTTTTGAGTTGCCGCCTTTATTGAAAGTTGATAAAAACTTATTAATTGTTGACGGCGATATAGATAGAATTTTTTTTAATGTTATATCTAAGTTGTCTCACACTATATATGATAGTGAATTGTTAAATAGTTTAATTGGGGGTATTTATTATGATGAATATTATGGATACACTTTATCTACTAAGATGTGTGATTTAAGTATTAATCTAGGTTTAGAGCCTAATATAGGTGAAGATAAAATTGATATGCTAAAAAAGTTTTATAATTTTTTTGAATCGAATTTAAATTGTGATTATTGTAAGTCAATAAATATAGCTTATAAAGATCAGGTAATATGTGTTAAATAAAATATGGAAAACGAGAAAATAGTATATGGATTAGATATTGGAACTACTAAAATTGTTTGTTTAGCGGGTAAATTAAATGAACACGGAAAGTTAGAAATACTTGGTGTTGGAAAGTCAAAGTCGTTAGGCGTAAAGAGAGGTATTGTTAATAATATTATGCAAACAGTGGACTCTATTAATCATGCAGTAGAAATTGTGCACAGTGATTATGACTTGCAAGTAAATTCTGTGTGCACAGGTATTGCTGGTCAACATATTAGAAGTTTACAACACTCAGATTATATTACTAGACAAAATCCAGAAAAATTTATTGATAATACTGACATTGAAAAATTGCATAATAATGTCAAAAAATTAATCCTTTTACCTGGAGAAGAAATGATTCATGTGCTAGCTCAAGAATATAAAATTGATGGTGAAACTAATATTGATCAACCAGAGGGAATGTATGGCAGTAGGCTGGAAGCAAGTTTTCATATTGTTGCCGGTCAGACAGCGGCTATTAAAAATATTACTCGTTGTGTTGTTGAATCAGGTTTAAAAATAAATGCTTTAAACTTAGAACCTCTAGCTTCTGCTGACGCTGTTCTTAGTGATGAAGAAAAAGAAGCAGGTGTAGTATTAGTTGATATAGGCGGTGGTACTACTGACGTAGCAATTTTTAAGAATGGCATTATTAGACATACTGCAGTTATTCCTTTTGGAGGAAATGTTATTACTGACGATATAAAAGAAGGTTGTTCAATCATAGAAAAAGATGCTGAAGCATTGAAAATTAGATTTGGTTCAGCATGGCCAAGTGAGAACAAGGATACAGAGATTGTCTCTATACCTGGATTGAGAGGTCGAGAGCCAAAAGAAATATCTTTAAAAAATCTATCAAAAATCATTAAAGCAAGAGTAGAAGAAATTATTGATCAGGTTTATAGACAAATCACTTCATATGGATTTCAAGAGGGGAAAAACAAATTAATAGCAGGTATTGTATTAACAGGCGGTGGATCACAACTTAAACACATTAAGCAATTGACAGAGTATATAACAGGAATGTCAACACGAATAGGTTATGCAAATGAACATTTAGCGAAAGGCACATTAGAAGAAATTTCTCATCCATCTTATGCAACTTCTGTTGGATTAGTTTTGAGAGGTTTAAAGACAAATAATTTTGAAGACATTCAGGAATTAAACAATCATAGTCAAAAAAAAGGTAGTGTAAATAATACAACTTTTTTTGAAAATTGGTCAAACACTTTTTTAAAGTATTTATTAAATGAATAATTAATTATTATGACGGACAATAAAAATAATTTTACAAATTTTTCTGAGAATTTATTCTCTTCACTAAATGATGATCATTATAATGCCCAACCTCACGAACCCAATTCTACTGACAATGACTTAGTTGACGAAGAGGTTTCAGATGATACATCTATGGAATTTGGTACTACTGACAATGACTTGGTTGACGAAGAGGTTTCAGATGATACATCTATGG
>NZUK01000012.1 GCA_002701365.1 Flavobacteriales bacterium | reverse complement strand
TTCTGTTCTATGGGGTTTATTTTCTGTTCTATGGGGTTTATTTTCTGTTCTATGGGGTTTATTTTCTGTTCTATGGGGTTTGTTGATTCGATTTATAATGATATTGTCCTCAGGATTTCTATTGTGTACATTGGTGTTGTTATTATTTATGTGACCATATGAATAATTTTCATAAGTGTTGTAATTGTTTACATATCCTAAGTACATTAAGTCATTATGGTGATGATAAGGGTAATTCCATCCGTAATAATTAACATAAGAGTTGTAGCCATATTGCCCCCAGTTTGCATGGTGTCCATAATAAATATTGTATTGCCATCCATAATTGTATCCCATGCTGTAATATGGATTATATCCCATGCTATAGTATGGATATTGCCAATTATGCCAATAAGGGTAATTCCATCCGTAATCCCATGTGTATATAAAGTTATAATGCGGATTATGAAATTTTCTGATTCGCATTTCATAATCCATCTCATAATTATCATACATTAGGCTATCTTCAAAGGCTTGCTCAACTTCCTCAATATTGAAAAAAGAACTGTAATTATTATTGGTTTCATATAGGTCATCAATAAAATCCTGACTGTAAGATGGTATACAGGTTAAAATAATAGTAATTGTGCAAAGTGCAAGTTTAAATATTTTCATACTATAAGTATTTATTACAGTTAACTATAAAATTACGAGTTTATTTTTTAATTTTAAAAAAACAAATATTTTTTTCAAATTTTTTACTATAAATATTTAAATCAATAATTGTGCCAAACTTTATTATATGTCAAACAAAATAACTAGTAGGTCAGAAAATTTTTCTAAATGGTATAATGACATCATTATTAACGCTGATTTAGCAGAAAACTCAGGTGTGAGAGGGTGTATGGTTATTAAACCATATGGTTTTGCAATATGGGAGGAAATGAAATCATTATTAGATCAAATGTTTAAAGAAACAGGCCATGTTAATGCCTATTTTCCAATTTTTATTCCAAAATCTTTTTTTAGTAAAGAAGCTAGTCATGTTGATGGTTTTGCTAAGGAATGTGCTGTTGTTACTCATTATAGATTAAAAAATGATATTGATGGTAATATTATTGTAGATGAGGAAGCAAAATTAGAAGAAGAATTAATTGTTAGACCCACATCTGAAACGATTATTTGGGATACATATAAAAAGTGGATTAAATCTTATCGTGATTTACCATTATTAATTAATCAATGGGCTAATGTTGTAAGATGGGAAATGAGAACAAGATTGTTTCTAAGAACTTCTGAATTTCTTTGGCAGGAAGGTCATACTGCTCACGAAAATAAAGACCAAGCTATAGAAGAAACAAGAAAAATCCTTGCTATCTATAAAGATTTTATTGAAAATAATTTGGCTATTCCTGTTGTAGATGGTTTGAAAAGTAGTCGCGAAAAATTTGCGGGTGCAATTGACACTTATTGTGTAGAAGCATTAATGCAGGATGGTAAAGCTTTGCAAGCTGGAACATCACATTTTTTAGGTCAAAATTTTGCCAAAGCATTTGATGTTAAATTTGCTAATAGAGATGGAAAGTTAGATTATGTGTGGGCTAGTTCTTGGGGTGTTTCTACTAGATTAATAGGCGCGTTAGTTATGACACATTCTGATGATCGGGGTTTAGTTTTACCTCCTAAGTTAGCACCATTTCAGGTAGTCCTTGTGCCTATTTATCATAATGAGAGAGAATATCAAGAATTGGTTAGTGCTATGAAAAAAATTGCTATCCAGTTGCGAGGCCTAAATATTAGGGTTAAAACTGATTTTAGAGATACTCACAAGCCAGGATGGAAATTTGCGGAATATGAAATGAAGGGTGTTCCTATTAGAATTGCAATGGGCCCCAGAGATTTAGCTAATAAAACATTTGAACTTGTAAGGCGTGATAATTTAGAAAAACGCACTATCGAAATAGATGTTATTCAAGATGTTATTCCTAACATATTAGCTGAAATGCAATCTAATTTATTTTCAAAAGCTAATGATTTTAAGAAAAAAAACACCTTTAAAGTTGATGATTTTGATGATTTTAAAGCAAAGATTGACAATGGCGGGTTCGTTTTAGCTCATTGGGATGGTACACCTGAAACAGAGGATGAGATTAAAAAAATAACCAAGGCAACTATAAGATGTATTCCAATAGATTCAAACCATGAAAAAGGAGAGTGTATTTTAACAAAAAAACCATCTTTAAAACGCGTGTTTTTTGCTAAATCATATTAAAATTTTTTTTTAATCATAAAAGTTACTAATTTTGCTGACTTCTATTTGTTAAATAGAGTGTTAAATAGGTCCCTTCGTCTAATGGTTAGGACATCAGGTTTTCATCCTGAAAATAGGGGTTCGATCCCCCTAGGGACTACTAAAAATAATTATATTAATGGCAAATCATAAATCAACAAAAAAAAGAATACGTTCTACTAAAACTAGAAATGAAGGCAATAAATATCTTCATAAAACAACTAGAAATGCAATAAAATCATTGGTTAGTGCTTCATCAAAAGATGAAAAAAAACAGACACCTAAAGTGATTGCAATGATTGATAAACTTGAAAAAAGAAATATTATTCATAAAAATAAAGCTGCTCGATTAAAATCGAAATTAATGAGTAAAAAAAGTATTTAGTACTTTTTAATTTATGGTTTTATTAATTTATTTAGACACTAAAAGTTCTAGAGCAGATTATATTTTTAGGCATATTTTTCATAATATACTAGGTTTAGAAATTCAGTTTTCATTTGATAAGCATGTTTTTAATAATTACAAAGGGCCCAAAATAAATTATTCAAAAAAAGCTTTTTCTAATGAGCTTTTTTTTTATGCTTCTGACCTTTTATTCGAGAAAAATATAGAACATAAATATATTGACATGTCTAAATACAAAGGAATTGACGTGTTTTTTTTATGTTCCGAAGGTGTACTTCCTTTTGATCCTTTTGCAGCCTCCTTTTATATGTTAAGTCGTTACGAGGAGTACTTGTCAAGCAAGAAGGATAATCTAGGTCGTTTTTCTGTAGAAGATAGTTTATCGTTTAAACATCAATTTATTACTAAACCAGTTGTTGATCATTGGATTATATTTATTCAAAATATATTAATTAGCCATTTTCCAAATATGGTTTTTTTAAAAAGATCTTTTTCATTTATTAATACAATTGACATTGACAATGCCTATGCATATTTAAATAAAGGTTTTATCAGAACTTTTGGTAAAGTAGTAAAAGACCTAATTACTTTAAATTTTCAGCATAATTTGAGTAGAATGAAAGTGCTACTAGGTTTAGAAAAGGACCCATATGATACTTATGATAGTATTTTAAATTTGCATCAAAAATATAATTTAAATACTATTTTCTTTTTTTTAATTGGCGATTATGGTAGATATGATAGAAGTATTAATTATTTAAAAACAGATTTTCAAAAATTAATTAAGACATTATCTGCATCGTTCCAAATTGGTCTTCATACTTCTTTTAGATCTATTAAAGAGAATAGACAGGTTGGTGTTGAGTTAAATAGATTACAGGGTATTCTGAATAATAATGTGATAATTAACCGTCAACATTTTTTATTGCTAAATATACCTCATAATTATAGAAATTTTATTAATTATGGTATTCAATATGATTTTAGTATGGGTTATCCAACTCATCCTGGTTTTCGTGCTGGAACCTCAAATAGTTTTTATTTTTTTGATTTAGATCAGAATAAAATTACGAATTTATTGATCCATCCATTTAGTATAATGGATATTGCTTTGCAGAAGTATTGTGATCTAAAACCAAAGGAGGCTTTAACAGTAATTAAGAATATAATTATTAATACTAAATTAGTAAAAGGAACATTTATTTCGATTTGGCATAATGAGTCTTTAAGCGGTTATGGTAATTGGATAGGTTGGGAGTTTGTCTACGAAGAAATGTTAAAATTTATTGCCGATGCAGACGATTAGATTTATAAATAATAAATTTATTGATAAAAACAAGTGGGATAACTGTATTAGTCATGCTTTCAATTGTAGAATTTATGGATTTTCATGGTACTTAGATATAGTTTGTAAGAATTGGGAGGGCGTTGTATATGGTGATTATGAGTTGGTCTTTCCTGTTGTTTATAAAAAAGTATTTTTTTTAAAATTTATTTATCATCCTTTTTTTTGCCAACAATTAGGCCCATTTTGTTCTCAATCCAATTTAGAAAATAATCAAAAAGCAGTTTTTTTGATTTTAGAATCCATTTGTAATAGGTATAGTCGATTTGATTGTGCAATTACTTTTTCAATGTCTACTATTATAAAAAGTATTGTAGATACGCAAAAATTACCATTGAAAATTATTGATAGAGTTAATTTAGAATTAGATTTAAAAAATTCGTATAATAATCTTATATCTTGTTATAGTTATAATCATAAGCGTAATCTAAAGTCAGATATTAGTTCTTATAGTTGGGATATTAGAAAAATTACTACAGAAGATGAAGGATATATAAACGAGTTTTTATCGCTACATAAAAATTATATATCTGTTAAAGCGGGATTGAAATCACAAAACTATCAGGTAATTAAAACCTTAATCTTATCATGTGCCAAAAAAAACATCGGGTTATTGATTGGATTAAGGAATAATGCTTCAAAATTAGTATCATGTGCTTTTTTTGTCTCAGATCATCATAAAGATATTTTATTATTTAATGCTTCTGCTAATGAACAGAAGATTAATCATATGATTTTTATTATCGATAGATATATTAAAATGAATGCTTCAAAATCTAGGTATTTAGATTTTGAAGGATCTAATTTGCCAGGTTTAAAAAGACTGTACTCAGGCTTTGGAGCTGTAGAGAAAAACTATATACATATGAAAAAGTAATATACAGGGCTAGATAAAAATAAGCTATCAAGTCGATCTAAAAATCCTCCGTGACCTGGTAAAAAAAAACCACTTTCCTTTATTTGGTTAATTCTCTTAAATTTAGAGATTATTAAATCTCCAAAAATACTAGCTGTGCAAATCATAAGTGAAATAAACATGAAGTTAATATCAAGATGCTTTATTAGTAATTTTTGTAATAAAATACTTGTTACAAAACAGGTTATAAAACTTCCTAGTATACCTTCAATAGTTTTTTGAGGAGATATTTTACAAAATGTATGTTTTCCAAACATGCCAAAAGCATATCCACCTAGATCGCTAGAC
Organism: Flavobacteriales bacterium; assembly: GCA_002701365.1. Lineage (GTDB taxonomy): Bacteria > Bacteroidota > Bacteroidia > Flavobacteriales > TMED113 > SP256. The sequence goes on along the minus strand of NZUK01000012.1, from coordinate 101,496 downwards.
CAGACGTTTAGTACTAGTACTATTAATAGAAAATCACCTTGTTCAATATTTTTTAACTTTATTAAGATCAACCATGTTATTATTACATACATGACTAAAATACAACATAACCATTTTGTTGAATTAATTTTTATAATTTCATAGATTGATCCAAATAACAATAAACTTATTGTTACGTAAAAGGGCCAGTTTCTTGCTTCTAGTATTATGTAAAAAAAACAAATTGCGTAAGTAATACCGGAGATAATTCTAATAACATTATTATGTAATTTCAAATTTTTTATATCAGTTTTTGATCTTGAAAGTCTTCGATTAACAAAACACTAATATTTTTTATATTACCCTCTAATATATTGTTATTGTTATGCTCGCGGCTACTTGCAATTGTTGTGATGGTGGAAGGTAGATTGTCAATATATCTTGTGTTAATGCCAGACATTGCATCATTTAAGTTTTTAACAATTTGAGATGTATAAGCTACAACGATATGTTCTTTAGGTAAATTCTTAATGGCATTTGATCCTAATTGTTTTGAAGATAACATGATTTTTCCGTGGTGTGCAATAAGATACTCACAAGAAGATATAATTGCATCACAGGAAGTGTAATTTTCACTATTATATTCTATGTCTGATTTCTCAAGTAAATTTTGAAGTCTTTGTTCAGTGCAATAAATAGTATTTATTTTTAGCTTTTTATTTAAAGCCTGCATTGTTTTAATTAAATTTTCTTTTTTATCGCAATAAAAAAAAATTCCGTTATTTTGAATTAATTTCTTGGCAAAGATAACGTCTACAGGATCATCTTTTGAAACTTCTAGGTTATTTGCCTCATATGCGTTAGTGCTGTCATTCTTAGTGATGCCAGCAACTATTTTTAATCTATCAATGAAACTCATTATTTTCTTAACTTGTTTATGTTAATTTTTTCTACTTCTTTCCATTTTCTTTTTCCTAAAACCTTTTCTAAGTCTTCTTTAAAGATAACTTCTTTTTTTAAAAGTAACTGCGCTAGCTGAATAAGAGATTCTTTATACTTTGTTAAAACTTTTTTCGCACGCTTATATTCTTCTTCAATTATTTTTTTAATTTCCTCGTCAATTGTTTTAGCAGTATGTTCACTGTAGGGTTTGTTAAAATAGGATTGTTCTCCTGAAGAGTCATAATATGTAATATTTCCAATTTTTTTGTTAAAGCCATAAATTAAAACCATGGCTTTCGCTTGTTTTGAGACTTTTTCTAGGTCACTTAGAGCACCTGTAGAAATTTTATTATAAATTAATTCTTCAGCGGCCCTACCTCCAAGTGTTGCACACATTTCATCTAGAATTTGTTCAATTCTTGTGATTTGACGCTCATCTGGCAAGTACCATGCTGCCCCTAATGACTTACCTCTAGGAACGATAGTAACTTTGACTAATGGTGAGGCATGTTGTAACATCCAACTTACTATTGCGTGACCAGATTCGTGAAAAGCAATAATTTCTCTTTCTTCTAGAGTCATTAACTTATTTTTTCTTTCTACTCCACCCACAATTCGGTCAACGGCATCAAGAAAATCTATTTTTGAGATATTTTTTTTATTTTTTCTTGCTGCAATTAATGCAGCTTCATTGCAAAGATTAGCAATATCTGCACCACTAAAACCAGGTGTTTGTTTTGAAAGAAAATCTAAATCAAGTTGTTTGTTGATCTTTAAGTTACTTGTATGTACTTTAAATATCTCTTTTCTCTCGGATAATTCAGGGAGGTCAATGTAAATTTGTCTATCAAAACGCCCTGCTCTTACAAGTGCTTTATCTAGGACATCAGCTCTATTTGTTGCAGCTATAACAATTACATGATGGTCTGTTCCAAACCCATCCATTTCGGTTAGTAGTTGATTTAATGTATTTTCTCTTTCATCATTAGATCCTGTCATTTGATTTTTGCCTCTACTTCTTCCAATGGCATCTATCTCATCAATAAAAATAATGGATGGTGATTTGCTTTTGGCATTTTTAAATAAATCTCTAACGCGTGAGGCACCTACTCCGACAAACATTTCTACAAAATCAGAGCCACTCAATGAGAAAAAAGGCACTTTTGCTTCACCTGCAACGGCCTTAGCTAGTAATGTTTTTCCGGTTCCTGGAGGACCAACTAACAGTACTCCTTTAGGAATTTTTCCACCTAATGATGTATACTTGCGAGGATTTTTTAGGAAATCTACAATTTCTTTTACCTCTTCTTTTGCTCCCTCCAATCCTGCTACATCTTTAAATGTTACTTTTTGTTTTGTGTCTTTGTCAAATAGTTCTGCTTTAGATTTTCCGATATTAAAAATGCCACTTCCAGGTGCATTACCTCCACTCATCCTACGCATAATGAATAACCAAATAAGTAACATGATAGCTATTGGTATGATCCAGCCTAGCATTTCTCCGAAAACATCTTTTCTCATATCAACATCAGGAAAAATATGTTTTTCGTCAGGTGTATCATTTTTTTTGTAGAACTCTTTTAAATCATTTTCAAATTGCTCACCACTCGTTATATTAAAGTAATAATTAGGGCCAAACTTATTTCCGATTGTTTGTTTGTTTGTTCTTCTATGTGTTTCCTCATTTAGTTTTTCAGACCTTATGTATACTTCTACAAATTCGTTATTGACGATAGTAACTTTTTCGACATCATCATCAATTAAAAACTCTGTAAAAAATTGTTTTTTAGTTGTTTTTTGAACTGGATTTGAAAATGCATTAAATATCTGTATTGATATAAAGAATATAGCTATTGCAGCATAAATCCAGTAGAAGTTAAAATTATTATTTGTTTTTTTTTGTTTCAATTTTTATATTTTTTTATGATTGTATCTCCCCATAGATCTTCTATTTGATAGTGTTGTCTAGTTTCTGCTTTTAATATATGTATTACAATATCAACATAATCTAGTAATCTCCAATTAGAACCTCGACCTTCATCTTTCCATTTTTTAATATTTAATTGTTTTAAAAGCAAGTCTTCAATGTTATTTGCTATTGCATTAATTTGTGTTTTTGATTGAGCACTACATATTACAAAAAATAAGCATGGTGAGTTTGCGTTATTTTGAAAATCTAGTGTAATAATATCTTTTCCTTTTTTGTCTTTAATTCCTTCAACAATCAAAGTTATGTTTTTATTTTTTTCAATTGATCGAATTGTATTATTATTTTTTAAATTAATGGTAACAAAAATATAATTTTAATTAGTAAACATAAATTTATCTTATGCATATTCTATGAATTTGTTTAAAAAAATACTTTATTTTGATTTATTAGATTCGACTAACGATCATCTTATTAATCTACATAAGAATTTTGGTATTTCAATTCCGCTGGTTGTTGTTGCTGATAAGCAGGTTAAAGGCAAAGGTCAGATTGGCAAAAAATGGTTTTCAGATATTGGAAGTTTAACATTTAGTTTTTCTATTAATGTAACTAATTTAATTTCTGAATGGCACTTGAGTATGATTACTAGTTTAGCTATTGTTCGAGTATTAGACAATATTGGTGTAAAGACTTCTATTAAATACCCTAATGATATTATAGTAAATAATCAAAAAATTTCAGGCATTTTAACAGAGGTTATTTCTATTAATTCGCACAAGTATTGTATTGTGGGTGTTGGCCTTAATGTAAATAATTTATTATTCCCTCAAGATATCCCATATGCAGTTTCAATCAATAATTTGGTAAATAAAAATTTTGAAAAAAATCAAATTTTAAAAGACATTTTACTATCTGTTGAGTCTATCTTTTTAGCGAAAAATGTAACCAGTTTATATATGAGTTCATTGTATGGTACAAGGAAACATGTCCTGTGTAATTATAACAACTCTAAAACATATGTTAAAATTTTAAGTATTACTAAGAAAGGTTTTTTAACAATTTTGATGAGAGATCAGTCTATTATTACCGTCAGTCATGCTGATATTCAATTTTTAATTGAATAATTAATGATTAGAATTTTGCCAATTACTTAGTATATTTTTTTCATCCTCATTAATTAAGTTGTTGTCAATCGCTACGTTGATTAAGGTGGAGTAATTACATAATGAAAAACAAGGTACGTTCAGGTAATCTTTATTAAATATTTCATATGTAAAAATTGACCCTAATCCAATTACTTTAGATTCACTCTGTTCAATAGCTTCAATAGCTTTCAAACTACTTTTACCTGTACTAATAAGATCTTCAATCACGATCACATTACTTCCTTTTTTAAGGTTGCCTTCTATTTGATTTTGTCTTCCATGACTTTTTGCTGAATCTCGCACATATATAAAAGGTAAATTAAGTTTAGAAGCAATTAACATTCCATGAGCGATAGCTCCTGTTGCTACGCCTGCAATATAGTCAATAGATTTAAAATTATTAATTATTTGATTGCAGAATAATTTTACAATAAATTCACGTTCATGTACATGGGATAAAATTAGTCTGTTATCACAATAAATTGGTGATTTTTTTCCGGAAGACCATGTGAAAAAATTAGAAGGTTGTAATTTTACTGCATTAATCTTTAATAAAATTTTCGCAACCTTCTCAGAATCTTTAATATTTAATATCATGTGTCAAAGTTATAAAGTTTTTATTAATAATTTTTTTATTCTTTTTATAGAGTCGGATAAAAGTCTAAATAATAGAATTTTTAAAAATTACAAATTTATTAATTCTTACAAAGAATTAATCAGTTATTTAATGTTAAATAATTATATTATTAATTGTAATATCATTCTTTTTTCCAGTAATGTTAAAAGTTTAATTAATCTATTTAAATCACATTTTTTAGTATTATATGCATCAGGGGGCATTGTTGTTAATAAACAAAATCAACTATTAATGATAAAAAAAAATAACATTTGGGATTTGCCTAAAGGAAAAGTTGATTTTTCTGAAAGTTATAAGAGTGCTGCGCTAAGGGAAGTTCATGAAGAAACAAATGTCAAATGTGTAATTATTAATCAGGATATTTATTGTACAAGTCATATTTATAGGGACGATTATACCAACAATCAATTAGTTTTAAAAATAACATATTGGTTTCCGATGTCTTTAATTAGCACCGGGGTATTAAAGCCACAAAAGTCGGAAGGTATCACATCTGTAGTATGGGTGTGTCTTAATACAGAATTTAAGAAAGACACATATGCTTCTATAATTGATTTGTTAAAGAATCAGATTGAATTAATATAGTTGATAATGTTGTTTGGCAGAAATTTCTCAAGAGATCCTTTGTGTCTAATTACGTCTTTGACTATACTAGATGATAGGAATTGGTATTCCTTGCTACTGTCGAAGTAAATAGTTTCAATATTTTCATTCATTGTATTATTTGCTAATGCAATATTCTTTTCATATTCCAAGTCTAAATGATTCCGGATTCCTCTAATAATTATTCTAGTATTATTTTTTTCACAGAATTGAACAGTTAGTCCATCATAAGATTTTATTATGACTCGAGAGTTGTCTTTGAAAACTGTATTAATCATTTTGATGCGATCTTGGATGCTAAACATATATTCTTTTTTTTTATTAGCTCCAATAGCAATAATGATATTGTCAAATATTTTTAATGCACGATGTACAATATCAACATGACCGTTGGTAATTGGGTCAAAACTCCCAGGAAATATGGCGAAATTATTTTTCATTATTGAAAAAGGTAAAATTAACACTTCCATACTTTCTTGTATCATACAAGAATGGACTGTTATCAAATTTAATAAATTTTGAATGTTCAATGATAAGTATTCCGTTGTGATTTAGAATATTTTTACTAAATACTAATTCAATTATTTGATTATAGTCACTTTGATTGTATTTGTAAGGCGGGTCAGCAAAAATGATGTCAAACTTTTGAGTTGTTTTATTTAAGTATTTTTTGACTATTCCTGTTTTGATATTAAGATTTATCATGTTCAGTTTAGATTTTATTTTTTTTATGAATCTAGTGCAATTAATATTTTTTTCAATTGAAGTTACTTGATAACATCCCCTAGATATAAACTCATAACTAATGTTACCTGAACCTGCAAATAAATCTAGTGTTGAAGTTTTATTAAAATCATACATATTATTAAGTATGTTAAATAAACTTTCTTTTGCAAAGTCTGTTGTAGGTCTTATGTTTAGCTGAGTGAATTCTATGCGACGATTTTTATATTCTCCAGAAACTATTCGCATATTAATTGGCTAAATAGGTTGTGGTTTTGGTAAGATCTATTTTTTATAATTGAATCTTTATATAAAAAATGGGTTGGTCTATTTATAAATTTTATTGTAATATATTTTTTTATTGTTTCAATTAAAATATGATCGGGGTTTAATTCACTGGTTATATTAATAGCATTTTTTTCAGTTTCAAAATCAAGATTATTTATGCAGTTCATAAAATAGTAAACAAAATCATTTGTATTACGAAATTCAAATTTATTATAAAATTCTAATTGTTTATTATTGACTAGTGTCATGTGAAAATTATAAGCATTAATTTGAACATACAGCTCTTTTGTTTTTTTATTTAAATTAATAGCGTAGTCAATAAAAATTGAACTAAAGGGTTTGATTTTTATTTTTTGAAAATAATTTTTTAATAAGTCCATTAATTCATGATTTACACTTGAGATGGAGTAGCAATCTGTAAATTGTTGTTTAGAATAATAACATGTATTATCTTGGTTTTTATTAGATGTTAAATCAATATATTTTTCAATATACTTTTCTTCAAATAAGACTTCAGGGATCAAGGTAGATGGGCCTAGGTCAATGGCTAGCAATGTAGTGGGATATTTTTTATTTAAATGTTGGTTGGCATTAATAATTGACTGAATCTCCTCATTTATGTTGTTATTGTAATTTAGATTTTTTTCTTCAACAATTTCAAAACAATTATTATCGGTATTAAAAATAGAATAGCTAAACTTTGTACTATCTAAATACAAGACTAGTTTCAAATTACCGGTCAATTCTTTTAATGGATTATTGCCAGTTTCCATTTAAGTTTGCTTCAACTGTTGATCCAATAATTAATGTATTTTGTGGATCATAAGGGTTGGGATCTCTGGCTTCAAATACAGGTACATCAATTTTAGATTTATTAATCACACCTGCTCTCATGACAAATTGATCTTTGTTTAAGGGGGGTACAAATGCTAAAGAATCTATTGGGTAACCATTTTTAAACAATGAATCTAATACACTAACTTTTCCTAGTGTATCAAGTAGTGTCGTGTCTTTAAATTGCATTTCACGATAAACGGTATTGTAGTATTGTATTAATGTATCTGTTTTTTGTATCAATACAAAAGAATCAAGTTTGACAAAAGAAATTAAGTCGTCAAAACTATTTGTAAATTGTCCATTTTTTTCTTTAAATGCCAATTGTGCACTTCTAATATCAATGAGTTTTTCTTTAATAAAATTATATCTATAGTTCTTTTCTTTTTCAAATTGAATGGGTTCAATGATAATTTTTGTCAACCACCCTGCAAGAGATAATATTAATAAAGGTAGCATGATTTGTAAGGGTCGTTTATATGCTTCATATAACGAGATCACGGATAATATAATTTTATTTTTATACTCAATAATTGTAGATATAAATTTGGAGGCCATAACAATAAAAATTTTTCGTATTTCAAATCTACAATTTTTTACCAAATAATTGTATGATATCTTTTGAAACATCGCTTTGGCGTCATTTTGTTAATGACTATTACTATAGTTTTTCCTATTTAATAATTTTATTTAAATTTGCCAATTAATTTTTTAATATAAGATTTATGGCTAAAGGTAAAATTAAAGTTCAAGCTGATAATATTTTTCCAATTATAAAAAAGTTTCTATATACTGATCAAGAAATTTTTTTAAGAGAATTGGTTTCCAATGCTGTTGATGCAACAACAAAACTGAAAAAACTATCATCTATTGGAGAGGTAAAAGGAGACTTGGGAGATTTGAAAATCGAAATTGTTTTGAATAAAGAAGATAAGACAATTTCTATTATTGATAAAGGAATAGGAATGACTTCAGATGAAGTAAAACAATATATTAATCAAGTTGCTTTTTCAGGGGCTGAAGATTTTATAAAAAAATATGATGACAAAGATGATAAGTCGGGTATTATTGGTCATTTTGGGCTCGGTTTTTATTCAGCTTTTATGGTTGCAGAGAGAGTTCAAATTCGAACAAAATCACATATTAATAATACTAAAGCATGTTCTTGGGAATGTGATGGGAGTCCTGAGTATGTATTAAAAGACATTGACAAAAATGATAGAGGTACAGAAATTGTTTTATTTATTTCCGAAGATGCAAATGAGTATTTGGAAGATGCTAAAATATCAAATTTATTAAACAAGTATTGCAAATTCTTACCAGTTGAAATCAAATTTGGTACGACAACTAAAAAAGAAAAAAATGATAAAGATGAAGATGTGGAATTTGTAGAGGATAATATCATTAATAATCCGAAACCTGCATGGACGATTCCTCCCAAGCAACTAAAACCTCAAGATTACAAGGATTTTTTTAGAGAATTATATCCTTTTAATTTTGAAGAAGCATTGTTTCACATACATTTGAATGTTGATTTCCCGTTTGAATTAACAGGTATATTGTATTTTCCTAAAATCAATCCATCTATGGATTTGAATAAACAAAAAATACAATTGTATTGCAATCAAGTTTTTGTTACTGACTCTTTAGAGGGAGTTGTTCCAGATTTTTTAGCCTTGTTGCAGGGTGTAATTGACTCTCCGGACATTCCGTTAAATGTATCTAGATCTGCTCTTCAAAGTGATGCAAATGTCAAAAAGATTTCTAGTCATATAAGTAAAAAGGTTTCCGGTCGATTAAATGATATGTTTAAAAAAGATCGTGCAGATTTTGAAAGCAAATGGACAGACATGAATATTATTGTTGAATATGGTATGCTTTCTGATGAAAAATTTTATGATCGTTCACAAGATTTTGCATTGTATAAAACAGTTGGCAATAAGTTTTATACTATGTCAGAATTTACAGAATTGATAAAGGAACATCAAAAAAACAAAGATAATAAGATTGTGTATCTATATACTAATAATCCAGATACTCAACATATGTATATCTCTAAAGCTACAGAGAAAAATTATCAGGTTCTTGTGTTGGACAGTCCGATTGTATCACATGTAATACAAAAATTAGAGTCAAAGTTAGATAATGCTTCATTTGTACGTGTAGATAGTGATATAGTTGACAATTTAATTAAACAAGATTCAAAAATTGAATCCGTGTTATCTGAAAAGGAACAAGAAAAAATTAAATCTTTGTTTGAAAAATGTTTAGGCAAAGAAGGTTTCGTAGTTTCTCTACAGCCTTTGAGCCCTGATTCACCTGCAATTGCTATTACTCAGGCTGAGTTTATGCGAAGAATGAAGGAAATGAGTATGACAGGAGGAGGGGGTATGATGGGAATGGGTGCTATGCCTGATTCATTTAATGTGATTATTAACTCAAATCATAAGTTAATTGACAAAATTCAAAAAATGAAAGGCAAAAAACAAACCTCATTGGTGCAACAGGCAATAGACTTAGCTTTATTGTCTCAAAACTTACTTAAAGGAGAGAGCTTGACAAAGTACATAGATAATTGTTTCAGCGGTTTATCTAATTAAACAATAGGGCCTGATCCTATGAGTATGGCATTTTTATACCAAGCTGCAAATTGACCTTTAGCAATTGCTCGTTGTTTTGTTTGAAAAATTATGTAAAGATGTTCTTTTTTAATTTTCAATATTGCTTTTTGTAGCGGCTGTCTATGGCGAATACGAACCATGTACTCATTAGAAGATTGTGATTTGATCTGTGAATTATCTATAAGCCAATTTGTTTTTTTTGCGTCAATTTTCAAATTTTTTCTAAATAATCCAGGATGATTATCGCCCATGCCAACATATACGACATTGTCTTTTACATCTATTCGTAAAACGAATAATGGTTCTTTTTTTCCTCCAACACTTAATCCTTTTCTTTGTCCAATAGTGTAATTGTGAGCCCCGTTATGTGTTCCTATTTTTTCACCATCACTAGGTGTATATGTGTATTCGTCTCCGAGCGCTATTTGTTTTTGATAAATTTTAGATTTTTTATCAATTTCAATTATGTTGCCTTTTTTGCTAGTTATTTTATTTTGTAGAAAAACAGGTAATTTAATTTTTCCTACAAAACACAAGCCTTGGGAGTCTTTTTTATTTGCTGTGATTAGATTGTTTTGAATTGCGATTTGTCGAACTTCTTTTTTGGTTAAGTGGCCTATTGGGAATAGTATTTTACTTAATTGTTTTTGTGTTATTTGGCACAAAAAATAACTTTGATCCTTTAATTGATCTTTTCCTTGTTTTAGATAATATAGTCCGTTTTTTCTTTCTTTGATACAATAATGTCCTGTCGCGATAAAATCTGCGTTTAATTGCATCGCATATTTTAAGAAAACATCAAATTTAATTTCTTTATTGCATAATATATCTGGATTTGGTGTTACGCCTCGCTTGTATTCTGCAATCATATAGTCAATAATTCGCTTTTTATATTCTTTACTTAGATCAACTATTTGGAATGGAATATTTAAATGATTAGAAATTTGGAGCGCGTCATTGCTGTCAGTAATCCAGGGACATTCATTATTAATTGTAAGTGAATTGTCATGCCAGTTGCGCATGAATAAGGCAATTAGGTTATATCCAGCATTTTTTAAAAGAAGAGCCGAAACGCTGGAGTCTACACCTCCTGACAATGCAATTACAACAGTTTTTTTTTTCATTATTTATTGTATACATCTAAATTATATATAATTTTATTTTAATCAAGTTTTATATTATATAATAATAATAATAATTAACTTTAGGTTGTTGTATAATTTATTAAAATCCTAAATAGTATGTTTAAAAGAATCTTGTTATTTTTTGTTTTATTGTGTTTTTTTTCCTGCAAGGAAACAGTTTTTAATTCTGGATTAGAAAACAGAGTAACTGCTGTAATTGACTTTTCTCCTGAATTATATGATCAAAAAATTGACTTTACTTCTGATGATCAAGTCGAAAATTGTGGTAATAGTGATGTTTTTTATGTAGATGAAATTGCTGATGGTTCCATTGATAATAAAATATTCAAACTAACTTTAGATGCTCGAGATTTTTTTAAAAGTGAGAATAATTGCAATCAATATGATTGGTATACTACAACTAATGAAGAAGTGGATCATGAATTGCAGATTATTGCTTTTGTCGAAGAAATTCAAGAAAATATGTATGTGGCAGGTAGTCAGTACCTGTATCTTGATAATTATCCCACTAATGCTATGCTAGCTACTTATAAATTAAAAAAGAATGCAGATGAATATGATAACAATGGTTTGGGTATTGATTATTATGGCTTTAATGCAGAAATGGATATTCAAGATTTAGACTTTGCAACTGGAACAGTTTCAGGTACTTTTAGTGCAACTTTATATAGGGCTACTGCGGTTTCAGATCCTTCTAATTACATGGGAGTAGATGGGGTAGATGCTGATTTGTTCAATCCTGGTATTGCTGATTTTATTGAGGATATTGAATTAGTTGATTCTATTAGAATTGAAAATGGTGTGTTTCAAAGAATTACTTTAATCAATAACTCTTCTTACTAATTAGTTTCTTGCATAATTCTAATAATACCATTTGAGTCAAAATCAGATCTCATGTTAAATTCTTTTTTAACTCCATTGTCGTATTCTAATCGAACTGCTGCGGTATTTGGAGGAATTTCTCCTAAATTTTCTGCATGAAAGATAATTTCATTTGTTTGATTTATTCTTAGGGGTAGTAAAATAGTTTTTTCTTCTTTACTTAGCCAGTGTTCTTTAAGGACCCACTTCCCATTAAAGTTTATTGACAATGTATCTCCATCTATTTTTTCATCATCCCATATATTAATCATGATGTACTTTGATGAAACTGTAAATATTTTTTCATCTTCTAGTTTTCTTTCTTGGATTACAAGAGGCGTGAAGTCTACTTCTTGTACCTTCATTAATCTATGTCGTTCATGTATGTCGGCACTTATTAAAAATCTTTGATCTATGCTAGATAAAAATGTATTAACTACAATCATATTGTCACTATATTTTTGTTCTAGTTTAATTTCTTTTAAATTGATTACAAGAGGCCGATCATTATAATATCCAGATAGAATTATTTCAGAATGTTTATTCATTAATAATTTATTATATGCATTTTTGGCTCTTATCTCTGTAAGCACTTTTTTATCATTAAAATCCCAATAACTAATTATGCCATTTTCACTCCAAGATATTAATGTGTCCCCCGAGTATATGTCTATTTTAGAAAAGTGACTACTATACGGATTTTGAAGTTCATTTATAATGCTCCCATCTTTTAGTGATATTTTTTTAATTGAAACTTTGTCGCAGGTTATTAAACTATTATTGTCTTCAGCAAGTATTGCATCACTAATTGGTTGATTTAGATTAGCAATGACTGAAGTTTCATTATGGTTAATTTTCTTTTTTAGTATTGTTCCCTTTTCGGTAAATATAAAGTAGCTATTGTCTTTATTGCTAAAAATTGCAAGAGTAGGATTTTCATTAATTCTAACAGAGTCAATTAATCTATTAGAATAAAATGACCACATTTTAATTGTTGAGTCTTTTGAGCAAGTTAGAAATTGATCTTTTTTGTTGTGGAATGATATGTTGTTAATGGGTTGGTTATGAGCATTTATAGTTTTAATTAATTTTTGTTTTTTTAGGTCCCATAAATTAACCCCACCATTATAGTTTCCGCTCATAATTAATTTAGGGTTTGGCGTGAATGAAATGATTTCAGATTTTTCTGTGTAACCAATAAAAGATTCTATTAATTCGATTTTTTGAGCATTAACCAAAATACAAAATAAAAGAAGACTATATAAAATGGATTTTTTCATATTTTGTCAAAAATATATAATTATTTTATTATGAATAATGAGCGCACGGTTTTTTATAATTATATTTTTGTAAAAAAAAACTAAAATAACACATATTTGGTATAGTATTTGCTAGTTATATAATTAATATGATTTAATAGGATAAATGATTAAAGTCAAGATTATTATTTTTTTTGTTTTATTTGCTTCTAATTTAAAAGCTCAATTAGATGTTTATTCTTTGTCAAATAATGACAATGATTTACAGACATTACTTTCTGAAGAAGTATTTGGATGTGATGTCAATATTAATAATTTATCATATGTTGGGAATATTCAGGCAATAGGAGGTTTTAGTTATTTAATGGAAAATGTAACATGTGATATAGGCTTTGGCTTAGATAGGGGCTTAATTATGACAACGGGTGATATTAATAATGCTGTTGGACCTAATAATGATAGTGATTCTGGGCAAGCATGGAATGAAGAATACGAAGATGATTTTTTACACAATTATTTAGTTGATGCGAACTTAATTACACCAAGTGTTAATTTATATGATGCCTGCGTAGTGGAATTTGACATATCTTCTGATTCATTCTTTTCCATTGATTTTGAAGTTGTTTTTGGCTCGGAAGAATATACTGAATGGATGAACCCATTTTACACAGATGCATTTTGTTTTTTTGTAAGTGAAATTAGTGAAGATATTGATCCATTATTTGATTCTAATCCAGTTAATATTATGGAAACAGGTTATATAATTAATAATATACCATCTATTAATTCAACAAATTATTGTGAAATTGAATCACATCCTATAGCTCCTTGGACTATACGGCCTTATTCACAGGTTTTTGGTATGCCTGGCATAAATGAATGTTTATACATCGATAATCAATCTGGTTATAATTGTGATGAACTTGGCTATGATGGATATACAATTCCGATGTTATTTAATTTTACGATGGTCCCATCAGCAACTTACCATGTTAAAATGGTTATTATTGATGGGGTTTCGGAGTCTTGGGCTGGGCTTGACTCTGGAGTTTTTATTAAAAAAAGTAATCTTAATACTTCTAATTTATTTGATTTTACCTGGAGTGATCCAGAATATAATAGTGAAGGAGCTATGGTAACATTTAATAATATATCTTCTAGTTTAAATAATGTTTATTTATGGGATTTTAACAGTGATGGAGTTATAGATTCAACTGATCCTAATCCCACGTATTTATTTCAAGAGTCAGGTTCTTATGTCGTAACTCTACAGGTGGAGAGCGGCTGTAATGGTATAATTGAAACTATTTCATATGATTTGATTGTTGATAGTTTAGATATGTTTAGTTTACATGATATGCCAAATTCAGGCTTTTCTTTATATCCAAATCCTGCACATGATGAGTTACATATATCTGGCCCTAGTAATATAGAAAATTATTTTATTGAACTTGTTGACATGTCAGGTAGAATACTTCATAGAATTAATGGTTTTGGTTCTCAGAGTCTTTACACTATAGATATATCACATATTGAATCAGGTGTATATTATTTGCGTATTAATAATCATGTTAATCAAAATATTTTTTATGAAAAGATATGTGTTTTATAGATATTAATTGACAAACTTTTTTATATTTAGAATGATTATTCTAGAACAATGTATTATGAGTAGAGCAGTATATATTTTATCGTTAGTTTTTTTGAACATTTATTGTGTTTTTGCACAAGAAAAAATTTTACCAAAGGGCTTTTTTGAAACTGAAAAACAACAAATGGATTTATATTTATATAATGTTGAATTAAATAATAGTGTTATTACAGACCCCCCTTCTTTTAATGTCCGTACTATGGCAGAGTGGGAAGAGATACAGGCATTAACTATTGCTTGGGAAGGCTTTGAGCCTATTTTAACAGAGATTGTTAGAAATGCCGTTGATCAATGTAAAGTTATCATTGCATGTGATAGTCCTGCTCAAGTAGAAAGTTATTTAGAGAATAGTAATGTGGAAACTTCTAATGTTGAGTACTTAAATATTGAAACTAATAGTATTTGGATGCGAGATTATGGACAAAATACGATATATAAGAATGATGTTGATTCCTTATATTTAGTTGATTGGATTTATAATAGGCCGAGACCAGATGATGATTCTTTCCCAGAAGCATTAGCGGATAATCTAGATTTAGATTTATATCAAAACTCTGTTGATCCTTACCGTTTTGTGGCTACAGGGGGTAATTTTATGAGCGATGGTTTTGGTACGGCATTCTCATCTAATTTAATTATTAATGAGAATGATGGTAATGGCCCATATAATAGTTTAAATTATCCTGATCATTCTGAAGATGATATAGATAACATAATGAATAGTTTTATGGGGATTACGAACTATATAAAAATGCCAACACTGCCATTTGATGGGATCAGTCACATTGATATGCATATGAAACTACTTGATGAAGAAACATTATTGATTGCCGAATATCCGGAAGGAGTATCTGATGGACCTCAAATCGAAGAAAATTTAAATTATATACTTAATAATTTTACAACAAAGTGGGGAACCCCATTTAATGTAATTAGAATTCCAAGTCCACCCAGTACAAGTGGAGCATATCCAGGCTCTCAGTCTTTTAATGAAATTGATGGGTATTATAGGACTTACACTAATGCAGTATTTGTAAATAAAACTGTTATTTTGCCATTTTACCGTGAAGAATATGATACAATTGCACAAAGAATTTATGAAGAGGCATTGCCGGGTTATAATATCGTAGGCATTGATTGTGATAACAGCGGTAATAATATCATTTCACTAAGTGGAGCCATTCATTGTATTACTCATACTGTAGGAGTTAATGATCCATTATTAATTTCTTATAAAAAGATTGAAGATGTATGTCCTAATTCTCCTTATGTGGAGGTAGAGGCTTTAGTAAAACATCGCTCTGGAATTAATGAGGTATTGTTTAATTATAGATTTTCTGGTGACATAGATTATACATCTGTTTCTATGCAGGCACAAAATGATGACATGTGGAATTTAACAATGACATTTGATGAGTTAACAGAAATAGAGTACTATATTCACGCTATCTCTAATGATGGGAAAGAGCAGTATAGACCGATGACTGCATTGGAAGGTGGATTTAATAGTTTTATATATAGTTTTGATGTTTGTGAAGATTATGAATGTATTGAAGTGCCAGATCCTAATTGTAATTTTGCTACAATTTGGGATCCCGTTTGTGGCTGTAATAATGTAACATATGTTAATTCAGGAGAAGCAGAATGCAATAATATATTTGAGTGGGTTCAAGGTCCATGTGAAATAAATACAAGTTTAACTGATAATGATACATTCAATAAAAAAATTATTCAAGTTATTGATCTTATGGGTAGAAGAATAAATAATTTAAATTCTGGACAGGTCGTGTTATTTATTTTTGATGATGGAAGTATCGAAAAAAAAATTATTAATTAACTTTGAACTTTTATGAGTAAATTTTATTATTTCTTTTTGTGTTTTTGTTTTTGTCTAAATTCTTTTGGACAAGAAAAATTATTTATAAATTCAGATACTGAAATACCATTATTAACACATTCTCATAATAGTCAAATTGCACTTTTTTTGAATTTAAATTATTTTAATTCTATTAAAAATTCAAATCCCTGTGAGTTCCAAATGCAATTACCTTTTTTTGAGGGTGATACCATTAGTTTATATTTAGAATCATTTGATGTATTTACCAATGATTTTCAATTATTAAGAAATACAGAAAATGGTTTAGTCTTTGATGATTATAAACCAGTTATAAGATCATACAGAATCAAAAATTCAGATGGTTGGACAGGGAGTATATCATTTATGAAAAATTATTTAATAGGTGTTATAAAAAAAGCAGGTGAAGTTTATGAAATAAAATATTTTCAAGACGGGGTCTACATCTTATATGATGTGAATGCAAGTGTTTCGGAATCAAACTTTACGTGTCATACTGATACAGATGCTATTGTTTCACCAAATAATAATGCTCAGCCAGTACAGTCCCTTGGAGGTCCCGAATGTTTAGAAATGGGAATCGAAATTGACAATTATACTTATAATGAGTTTAATGGTAATTGTTATGAAGCTGTTGAATGGTCCCTAGCTCTTTTAGCCGGTGTCAATGAAGTATACATGTCGGAACTTAATGATATTGTTACTTTACAAGCAAGATATGTTAATGTATGGGAGATTGTTGATAATTATGATCCTTTGAATGATTGCGGAGAAATGTTAGATGAGATGCCTAATTATTGGACTAACCCACCATTTGATGACATTTATTCACAAACCGATCTTGTTCACTTGTTTAGTCAAAAAAATGCCAATGGTGGAATTGCTTGGGTTGGTGCTTTATGTGGAGGAGTATTTAATAGTTCTACTGGTTTTGGCGTTACAAGTGGTTTAAATACTTCATTAATTTATGATTATCCTGACAACACACCATATAGCTATAATTTATCCTATTTAGGGCATGAGATAGGCCATAATTTTGGATCTCCTCACACTCATAATTGTAATTGGGATGCGGATCCGAGTCTCAACTTTCCGGGCGGTGCAATAGACGCGTGTTCTGATGTAGAGGGAAACTGTAATCCACCAAATAATCCACCAAATGAATCATGGCAACAATCAATTGGGACTATCATGAGCTATTGCGATTTTAATATTGGTATTACTTTAGAGTTCCATCAAATAGTTGAATCTCAAGCTTTAATTCCAGGAGTTAATAATGCATCTTGTTTAAATACGTGTGATGACTTAGAATCGAGTTGCGGTAATTCAATCTATGGTTGTACAGATTCTATTGCAGAAAACTTTAATCCTGAGGCTAATATTGATGATAACACATGTCAATATATATATGGTTGCATGAGTCCTAACGCTGACAATTATAATTCTAATGCTACTATGGATGATGGATCATGTATATGTTCAGGATCAATTGATTTATATATTGCGACAGATTACTATAGTAATGAAGTTAGTTGGGAGTTAATTGATGATAATGGCTTAGTTATTGATGGCGGTGGAAATTATTTTCAAGGTGGTGAACTTATATTTTCTTCTTATTGTTTAGCTGAAGGATGTTATCAGTTTAATATCTATGATTCTTGGGGTGATGGTCTTAGCTCTAATAATACTGCGGGTAATGATCCAAACTATTATATATATCATGATAATGCATCTTGTGTTGATGGCTCAGTGATTCCAGGGAATTATGTAGTTCAGATGGATAATATAGATTTTGGATCAGAATCGATTAATGAATTTTGTTTGATTATCTGTGATTCTGATAATGATTGTGATGGTATTTGCGATGAGGATGAAATATCAGGCTGTACTGATTCAAATTATTTTGAGTACAATGCAAGCGCTACAGAAGATAATGGTACTTGTTTAACATTGATTATTGAAGGTTGTACGGATAGTATTGCGTGTAATTATGACTCAGAAAGTAATTTGGATAACGATTCATGTGAATATCCTCCGAATAATTTTGATTGTGATGGCAATTGTTTAGTTGATACGAATAATGATGGAGTGTGTGATATATTTGGATGCACAAATTCAGACGCATGTAATTTTGATGAAGATGCTAATATCGATGATAGTAACTGTGAATATCCTCCGAATAATTTTGATTGCGATGGCAATTGTTTAATTGATTTAGATTGTAGTGGAGAATGTGGAGGAGTTGCGATATTTGACGAATGTGGAGTATGTAATGGAGATAATTCTACATGTTTAGGTTGTACAGATATATTAGCTTGTAATTACGATAATTTTGCAATTATCGACAATGGTGAATGTGAATTTCCGATTATTAATTTTGATTGCGATGGAAATTGTTTAGTTGATGTAGATTGTAGTGGAGAATGTGGAGGTTTTTCTGTTTTTGATGAATGTGGAGAATGTGGAGGTAATGGACCAGAGCAATTTTATGACTGTAGTGGCAATTGTTTACTGGATCTTGATTTAGATGGCATTTGTGATCAAATTGATAATTGTATTGAAGACTTTAATCCTACTCAAATTGATAATGATGGAGATGGATATGGTGATGAGTGTTCATGTCAGTATATTGATATTTTAGGTGAAGTAATTGTCGAAGCAGGTACATATCATGTTTATACTCTATCAAACACAATCGATAATATGGCTGCTTGGCAGGTTGATGGAGGTGAAATTGTATGGAGTTCAGCAGTAGAACCTCCGAGTATTGGTGTACAATGGTTCGATATTGGTTTAGGAACAGTAAGTATAACACAATATTTTGGAGTAAATAGTAATTGTATAGTTGAGTTAGACGTTGATGTTGCTCCGTCATCAATCAAATTGTGGGAGAATTTTAATACAGCAAATAAACAAATAATTATAGCTACCGACATGTTAGGCAGAGCAGTAAATGCTTATGAAAAAGGAACGTGGAAAATATATATATATAATGATGGTAGTGTTGAGAAAAAATATGAATTAAATAAATAGATTATTATGAAAAAAATATCAATACTTTTTATGTTAATAGGAGGTTTTTTAAATGCTCAAATACAAGTTGGTTCAACTGTTTTAGAAGAAAGAGAGGTTGTTGATGGCCTGGATGTGCCTTGGGAAATAAAATGGGGTCCGGACTCTGGGAATGGTGCAGATTTTTTATGGGTAACTGAAAGATCTGGAATTGTTAGCCGAATCAATGTTGCTAATGGTGAAAAGCATGTTATTTTAGACATCTCTGATGATATTTATGACTCTAATGAAGCTGGTTTGCTAGGAATGGAGATTCATCCTGAATTTAATAATGGTTCACCATATGTTTTTTTAGCATATACTTATGTTTCACAAGGTGCAAAAGAGAAAATTGTTTATTATGAATATGATTTTGATACTGATCAATTAATCAATGAAGTGGTTTTGTTAGATGGAATTGATGGCAATAGTACTCATATTGGATGTAGATTGATGGCGCTTGATGATTTAACTATGTTAATTACAACCGGGGATGCTCAAGAGTGGTTATTGTCAGAAGATATTAATGAACTTACTGGAAAAACTTTACGCATGAGTATTAACATGGATGATGGTACTGTTGGTCAAGCTCCTTTAGATAATCCTATTATTGGTAATTTAGTCTGGAGTTGGGGGCATAGAAATGCACAGGGACTTGCAATGGGTCCGAATGGAATTATATATAGCTCTGAGCATGGACCTAGTAATGATGATGAATTAAATATATTAACATCAAATTCTAATTATGGTTGGCCTAATGTACAAGGTTATTGCGATAATCAATGGGTTGATTATGGTTATGCAGAATATCTAAGTAATAATTATACTGAAATAGATTATTGTAATGATAATAGTATTGTTGATGCGGTATGGAGTAGTGGGTCTACTACGATAGCACCCTCGGATATTGTGTGGTATAATCATCCTTCAATTCCTGAATTCCAAAATACACTGCTAATGACAGTATTAAAAAATAAAATGTTAGTTCGTTTTGAATTTTCTTCTGATGGACAACAGGTTGAAAGCTATACAGAATTTTTTAATAATGAGTGGGGTAGGTTACGTGATATTTGTGTTAGTCCTGATGGTAAAATTTATCTTGCAACAAATGGCTATTCTTGGCCTAGTCAGGGTCCAAATGAAATTATAGAAATTTATAATCCAGATTTTGATAATACTCTTATTAGTGAAAATAAATTGTCAAAAAAAATATTATTTAATTTAGATTTTTTAGGTCGATCAGTAGATGCTTCAAGTACAGGTTTAATTCTCAAGGTATATGATGATGGATCTATAGATAAAAAATATATAATACGTAAATAATTATTTGTGTGTAATATATTTTCTAAAACTACCATCGCTATATAAATCTATTTTAAAATGACTTCTGTTGTGTTCCCTTCCAAGTAAATCAATTGTTTTTATTTTTTTCTGGCCATTTAATTGAGGATCATTAATGCACAAAGAAGATTCATTATTGATCAAGTTATTTCTTGAAATCTCTAATACATTGCGCATTACGTTAATTTGTCCATTGGTAAACATATTAAGGCAGTTGTCAGGGCTATAGTCCATATAGTTTTCTATCATGTCAGGTAAGTCTTCACCACTTGATCCAAAGTTATCGCCTGTGCATGTGTTTTTGTTAAAATCACATATATAACCTGCTTGATCATTTGCATTGGGTGTGTCTGAGATACCATCATCTAACTCGCATCCATCTTCACCAATTAGTGATAATGCGTCTCCCCATATGTGTCGTAGTCCTAAATAATGTCCTATCTCATGGACAGCTGTTCTCCCTTGATTGTTTTCAATCATATCATCATCATTTGCTACAGGATTATTTCTGCCGATTGTCGTATAATGCAGAACTACTCCTTGTACATTTTCATCGTCGGATAACATGTCAGTTGGCCAATCTGGAACCAGTCCAGATATATTAGCTAGAGCTTCATCGATATTTGTTGGTGGATATGCGTAACCAAAAACCTGACCAAGATCAAAACCAGGGAGTAATTCCAAACTACCAATATTACATACCCAAATATTTAAATATTCATTTGTGTCCCAAGCATCTGATCCACCTGTGTTTGAAAATTTAACTTCATCAAGAGTTATTTCATTTGATAAAATATTTTCAAACATAACAAACTCACTTCTTTCAGTATATTGATGAATTATTCCGTCAGTAGGGTTCCCATTAGGATCTATGTCAGCTAAGAAGAATTCTATGTTGGGATCTCCAGCAAATTCTAAAAATTCTTCTCTTGTATTTACTGCGTTTTCATTTAGCCTCCTGAAGTCTTCATTGAGTACTTCAATTTGAGAATGAATTACTGAATCAGCTATATTCTGAGATTCAGAATTATAAACAATATGAAATACAACAGGTATATAATATGTTTCCGTGTTGTTAGAAATTTGATTATTTGCAATGTTGTAAATACTTTCATAATTTGATATAAAAGTGTCATTAGATTTTTTACTATTTACAATATGATCAAATGCACAAAATTGCGCACAGACATATAGATGGCTGATGACAAAAAATAATAATAAGGTTTTTTTCATATTTAATTTTATTAAAATGGTGGAGATGCAGGGAATCGAACCCTGGTCCAAACAAGAAACATAATAACTTTCTACATGTTTAGTGTTATTTTTTTTTCGAATAAGTTCAGCTATAACACAACCAAAACTTACCTTATCCTGTTATAATTTGCGTTAAAATCCAGGAAAGATTAAAGCTAGTTCAACTTAATGATGCCCCAAGTTACAGGTGTTGAACAAACCTGAATCCGGGACAAAAGCTATTTAATAAATTATTAAGCAGCTAAAGCGTAATTATTTTCGCCGTTTAAAATTTGCATACTTTTTTACCGAGTTAGTATAGCAATACTCGACATGCTTACTAATACATTTACCTTGCTGTCAAATCCGGTCATCCCCATTAAATTCAAAGAACTACTATATTCCTCGTAAATTTACATACAATACTTGATAATTTTATACTTTTACAATCAATAAATTAATAATATGAAAATAGGAATATTAAAAGAGGGTAAAAACCCTCCAGATAAAAGGGTGCCTTTTTCTCCAAAACAATGCTCTCATATTTTAGAATCTTATCCAGGTATTTCTATATTTATTCAGCCAAGTGATAATCGATGTTTTTCTGATCTAGAGTACTTAGAGTGTGGTGTTACTTTAGAGGAAGATTTATCTAATTGTGATGTTTTAATGGGAATTAAAGAAGTTCCAATTGACATGTTAATAAAAGAAAAAATATTTCTTTTCTTTTCACACACAATAAAAAAACAACCTTATAATAAAAAATTACTTCAAAATATTATTAAAAATCGTATTCAGTTAATTGATTATGAAACCTTGTTAGACGTAAATGGGAAACGTGTTATTGGTTTTGGGAGATATGCAGGAATTGTCGGTTGTTATAATACTTTTTTAGCTTATGGTAAAAAAACAAAAAAATATCATTTGGAGTTTGCTAATCTTCTAAAAGATAAAACTTATTTAGAAAGAGAACTTTCTAAAGTTGTTTTACCTGATAATTTGAAAATAATTTTAACTGGTACTGGAAGAGTTTCGAGTGGTGCAGTTGAGGTTCTAGAACTTTTAGGGGTTAAAAATATATCAAAGAAAGATTTTTTAAATAAAGAATTTAATTATCCTACTTATGTTCAACTTACACCTATGGATTATAATGATAGAATTGATGGGTATTCTAGTTCTAAAAAAGATTTTTATACTTCACCACATCAGTATCAGTCATCAATTTTAAAATATGCTTTATGCGCAGATATACTTATTACTGGACATTATTTTGCTCCAAATAGTCCTGTGATATTGAGTAGGTCTGATTTCAGACATGAGTTATTTAAAATCAAAGTAGTAGGAGATATTAGTTGCGACATTAATGGTCCTATTGGTTGTACGCTTCGTCCTTCCACTATCAATAATCCAATTTATGGCTATAACCCTGTAAATGAACTTGAGGATGATTATACTAGGGATAATATTATAGCTGTAATGGCAGTTGATAATCTTCCTTGTTCATTGCCTAAAGATGCATCTGTAGATTTCGGACAAGTTTTTATAAGTAAAGTTTTGGATCAATTGCGTTTAAATGGTTCAATGATTTCTAAAGCTACTATTGCTATTGATGGTTCTTTGACAGATAAATTCAGTTATTTGTCTGATTATATCAGTTAAAATTCCTTTAGTTTTTTGATAGTTTGAATAGGATCTTTAGTGTTGAAAACACTGCTTCCAGCAACAAGGATATTTGCTCCACAATTTATAAGTTTTTCATAATTTTCTAAATTTACACCACCATCAACTTCAATTAAATATTTGCTTCCAGAATCTTTTTTAAGATTTTTTAAAAATTCTATTTTTTTATACGTGTTTTGTATGAAAGATTGTCCACCAAATCCAGGATTGACTGACATAACACACACAACATCTATATCAATTAAAATATCTGACAGAACCATTGGATTTGTATGAGGGTTAATGGCGACACCTGCTTGCATTCCGGCCATTTTGATGGCGTCAATTGTTCGATGCAAATGATTACATGCCTCAAAATGAACAGTTAGTATGTCTGCTCCGTGTTGCGCAAAAACTTCAATATATCTTTCAGGTTTTTTAATCATTAAGTGTACGTCAAGCGGTTTTTGAGCATACTTTTTTATTGTTTTCACAATAGGCATGCCATAGGATATGTTAGGAACAAAAACACCATCCATAATATCTAAATGAAACCAGTCTGCATCACTATTATTCACCATATTAATTTCTGATTTTAAGTTGCCAAAATCAGACGCCAACATAGATGGAGCAATTAAGTGATTCATAAATTAACCAAGATATGTTTTTAATATTTTACTTCTAGATGTGTGTTTAAGTCTGCGAATCCCTTTTTCTTTGATTTGTCTGACCCGCTCTCTTGTTAGATCAAATTTTTCACCAATTTCTTCTAGTGTCATTGCGTGTTTGCTGCTCAGTCCAAAGTATAATCTGATTACATCAGCTTCTCGATCAGTTAAAGTTGTTAATGATCTTTCTATTTCAGTTCGTAAAGAATCATTAATTAAACTGTCATCTGGATTTGGACTTTCACCACTCATTATTACGTCATAAAGATTACTGTCTTCACCATCTACTAGTGGTGCATCCATTGATATATGTCTACCTGAATTTCTTTGAGACTCTCTTACATCATTTGCGCTAATTTCTAATACACTAGCTATTTCATCTGCAGAAGGTTCCCTTTCATATCTCTGTTCTAGAGAAGCGTATGTTTTATTAATTTTGTTGATCGATCCAATCTTATTCAATGGTAATCTAACAATTCTGGATTGTTCTGCAAGAGCTTGTAAAATAGACTGTCTTATCCACCATACAGCATATGAAATAAATTTAAAACCACGTGTTTCATCAAACCTTTTGGCTGCTTTTATTAGACCTAAATTTCCTTCATTAATAAGATCTGGAAGAGATAATCCTTGATTTTGATACTGTTTAGCAACAGAGACAACAAAACGAAGATTAGCTTTTGTTAATTTTTCTAATGCAATTTCATCACCATCTTTAATTCTTTGAGCTAGCTGGACTTCTTCATCCGCTGAAATTAAGTCAACTTTTCCAATCTCCTGCAAGTATTTATCTAAAGATGCAGTTTCTCTGTTAGTGACTTGTTTTGTGATTTTTAATTGTCTCATATATTTATGTATAAATTACTGTAATTTATTATTCAGGTTTAGGAAGTAATATTTTTCTAGATAGTTTCATTTTTCCATTTTTAGGGTCAATGCTCACAAGTTTAACTTGTACTTTATCCCCTTCTTTTAAAGCGTCTTCTACTTTTTCTAATCTTTTCCATTCAATTTCAGAAATATGCAATAATCCATCTGTGCCTTTTTTAATTTCTACAAATGCGCCATAAGGTTGAATAGACTTAACAATACCGTCATATATTTCTCCTACTTCTGGTATGAAGCAAATATCTTTAATCATTTCTTGAGCCTGGTCTATGCCTTCAGCATTTGTTCCAAGTATTTCTACTATACCAACATTGTCTTCTTCATTGATAGTAATAGTTGTCTCTGTGTCTGCTTGCATTTTTTGTATCACTTTTCCACCCGGTCCAATAATCCCACCAATCATGTCTTTAGGAATTGTCATAGTAATCATTTTAGGGGAATGTGGCTTTGGAGTTTCTCTACTGCTTGACATAGTCTTTAACATTTCACTCAAAATATGTAATCGTCCTTCTTTTGATTGATTGAGTGCTGCTTCTAAAATATTGTATGGTAATCCTTTAACTTTCATGTCCATTTGACAAGCGGTAATGCCCTCAGTTGTCCCAGTTACTTTAAAATCCATGTCACCCAAAAAATCTTCGTCTCCTAATATGTCTGATAATATAGCATACTTTGAGTTGTCTTCATTGGTTATTAATCCCATTGCAATTCCTGAAACAGGTCTTATGAGATCTACTCCAGCATCCATGAGAGCTAATGTCCCCGCGCAGACAGTAGCCATGGATGATGATCCGTTGGATTCAAGTATTTCAGACACTACTCTAATAGTGTAGGGATTGGATTCATTAATCATGTCTTTTAAAGCTCTTTGTGCTAAATTTCCGTGCCCAATTTCTCTTCGGCTGACATTGAATTTCATGCGTGCTTCACCAGTTGAGAATGGAGGAAAGTTATAATGTAGGTAAAATTTTTCTGCACCCTGTTGAGTTACTGTATCCAATCTGTTTTCATCAAGAGAAGTTCCTAGTGTTACAGTAGTGAGTGATTGAGTTTCACCTCTTGTAAATACTGCAGATCCGTGTGTTTTTGGCAAGTAATCTACTTCACACCAAATAGGTCTAACTTGGTCAGTTTCTCGACCATCTAGTCTAGTTTGTGTATTCAAGATAAAGTTTCTAATAGCTTCTTTTTGGACTTTGTAAAATTCCTTTTCTATTTTAATTTTATTTTCCTCTATGTCTTCTTCAGAAAAATCAGACATTAGTTTTTCTTTTAATAGATCAATTAGAGAACTTCTTTCTTTCTTTGTAGTTTTTTGGCTTGCAATTTTATAGATTTCTTCGTAGCAAAATGCATGTACTTTTTTATTAATCTCTATTTCTTCTGAGATCTCAACTTCTCGTTTTTCTATTTTGTCAAGTTTTTTTACAAGTTCTAATTGTGCTTCACACTGAGTTTTGATAGCGTCATGCCCAAATTTAATTGCTTCTATCATTTCTTCTTCAGAAATCTCTTTCATTTCTCCTTCAACCATAATTACTGAATCGATTGATGCTCCTATCATTAGATCAATATCTGATTCTATTAATTGCTCAGAGTTAGGGTTAATAATAAATTGTTCATCAATACGTCCAACTCTAACTTCTGATATTGGCCCTTCAAAAGGAATGTCTGACATCGTTAGTGCTGTTGATGCGGCTAGACCTATTAGAGAGTGAGGGTCAACAGATCTGTCATGAGACATGAGTTGAATCATGACTTGTGTTTCACAGTGATAATTTTTAGGAAATAAGGGGCGTAAAACTCTGTCAACGAGTCTCATGCCTAGTATTTCTTGGTCAGAAGGCCTGCCTTCTCTCTTAAGAAACCCCCCAGGAAATCTTCCGTCAGCTGCAAATTTTTCTCTATAGTCTACGCTTAATGGAAGAAAATCAATGCCTTCTTTTTGTTTTTTGTCAGAAACAACTGTTGCAAGTAGCATAGTGTCTCCCATTTTAATTACACATGACCCATGTGCTTGTTTTGCTAGTAGTCCTGTTTCTATTGTGATCTCTCTGTCGTTTTCTAGACAAATTTTCACGGTCTTTAATTCCGGTTTCATTATTTCTTAAGTGTTAAATTTAGTCGTGTTGTTGTATGTTACTTTCTTAGTTTTAAAGACTTGATAATTGTTCTATATCTTTCTATATCTTTTTTCTTCAAGTATTCTAATAGTCTTCTTCTTTTACCAACTAATAATACTAAAGATCTTTTTGTGTTATTATCTTTTTTATTGTCTTTTAGGTAAGTTGTTAAATGATTTATTCTTTCTGTGAATACAGCAATTTGACTTTCTGAGTAACCAGTGTTTGTTTCAGATTGACCATATTTTTTAAATATGGTCTTTTTTTTATTAGAGTCTAAGTACATATATAATCTTTTATTTCTTTAATATAAATCGAGGTGCAAATATAGCGTTTATTTTATGAATAGGTAAAATAATTATCTAATAATATACCATATTTACAAAATTGGAAACTTTAGCCTTGAGATTTTTTCTGTGGACTATAAAGTCTAAAAAGCCTTTTTCAAGTAAAAACTCAGACCTTTGAAAGCCTTCTGGCAAGTCTTTTCCTATAGTTTCCTTTACCACTCTTGGGCCAGCAAAACCAATTAGTGCATTTGGTTCGGCAATATTAATGTCACCTAGCATTGAGAATGAAGCGGTAGCACCACCAAAAGTGGGATCAGTTAAAAAGGAGATGTATGGTATTTTTTCTTTGCTTAATAGGCTTAGATAACTAGAAGTTTTTGCTAGTTGCATTAGAGAGAATGCTGCTTCCATCATTCTGGCACCGCCGGATTTTGATATTATTATCAATGGCATTTTTTTCTTAATACATAACTTGATAATTCTACATATTTTTTCTCCTACAGCAGAACTAATCGATCCTCCTATAAATTCAAAATTCATTGCTGCTACCCCAATCATTTGATTATTTATTTTTCCATAAGCAGTATTGATGGCTTCTTTGAATATAGTATTTCTTTCAGCTTCACTTAATCGGTCTATGTATTTCTTAGTGTCTTGGAAAGACAACGGGTCTAAGGATTTTAATTTTCTATTAATTTCTACATACTCATTGTTGTCAAACAAAATAGAAAAATATTGCACACTATTGATACGTGAGTGATGATCACAAAATGAACACACCCAATAATGTTTTTTATGGTCTTCCTGGGTAGAGAGCTGTTTGCATTGAGAACATTTATGCCATAATCCTTCTGGAACATCTTTTTTATCTTTACTTTCAGTAAAGATTCCTTGATTTTTTCGTTTAAACCATCCCATTCTTAATCCAATTTACCTATTGATGCCAAATGATTCATTTTAGCTCTATTTATTAGCGCTTTTTGAGCATCATCTCCAGTTTTTTTAGCCCAATTTAATAATGCGTCTTGCTGTAGAGCTCTTCCATATGAAAATGTTAGCTGCCATGGACGTTTCTGGTGATATAATTTATTTAATTTATTTAACCTTTCTGCGGCTAAATCACTGCTTTGCCCACCTGATAAAAATGCAACTCCAGGCACTTTTTTAGGTACATGTTTGTTTAATACTTCGAAGGTCATTTCAGCAATTTTGCTATTGTTTTCTTGTGTATCACAATTTAGGCCAGGAAGAATCATGTTAGGCTTTAGTACCATAGCTTCCAAATTGACGTTCATTAAATCTAGTTGTTCAAAAACAGTTTGTAAAGTAAAACTTGTTACATCATAACAGGTGTGGATATTATGATTACCTTCCATTAAAACTTCGGGTTCTACAATTGGCACAATATTATTTTCTTGACATAATGCTGCATATCTAGCAAGTGCATGAGCATTTGCAATAATACATGCTTTAGACGGAAGATGGTGTTGGTTGTCAATAGTAATTACTGCTCGCCATTTAGCAAAATCTGCCCCTTTTTTATAGTATTCTTGTAAGCGTTCTCTTAATTGATCAAGTCCCTCCGTAATTTTTTCAGTTGTATAATTTGCTAGATTTTTGGCTCCTGTATCTACTTTAATCCCAGTTAAAATACCACGCTCTTTCAGAAATAAAGGAATTAATTTTTCTGAACTTGTAATATTCTGATGAAAAGTTTCATCAAATAAAATAACTCCACTGATATATTTTTCTAATTCAGGTGAGGTAAATAACATACTTCTATAACTTTGTCTACTTGAACTAGTACTTTCTAATTCTAAAGCATTAAATCTTTTTGTGCATGTAGGTGTGCTCTCATCAGCTGCCAGAATACCTTTTCCTTCGCTGACCATTTTTTGTGCTATTAATTTCAAGTTTTCCATAATTTTTCAAATTTAAATTAAAATGGATAACCGATTGCTAAATTATATCGAAATTTTCCATTTAAAGTATTTTCTACCCATCTTTCACCTTTGGGTTTGCTAGGGTCTCTTAGTGGACGAGCTAAATCAATTCGAATTACAAAAAAATCAAAATCATATCTAAAACCTAATCCTACACCCACTGCTAATTCTTCAATAAATGAATTAAATTTAAAGGTGCTACCAACTCTTTCATCAGCTTTTATGGTCCAGATATTACCAGCATCTAAAAATACTGCAGATTTTAATGAATTTATAAATGTAAATCGATATTCAATATTGAATTCCATTTTTAGGTCTCCTGTTGCATAATTGTTATCTGCTTCTAAAGATGTTGATCCTGGTCCAATATCAAAGGCTTCCCAAGCTCTAATGCTATTTACCCCTCCAGAAAAAAACTGTTTTTGAATTGGTAGTTTTTCAGAGTTGCCATAAGCATATCCAGTTCCAAAAAATGTTCTCAATACTAACATGTTGTCTTTAGTAAACATTAAATACCTTCTTAAGTCTAGATCTATTCTGGCATATTGAGAAAAAGGATTTTGTAAAATAATATAATCATTGTTTTGATTTGTATTTAGGTTTCCGGCCTGTCCTAATAATTGAAATAGATTACCACTTGTTTCAATTTTAGATCTGAAAAAAGTGTAGTTATGAATCTTGTAAATCCTTTGATTATTAAATGTAAAAACATAGTTGCTTGAGGGAATGAATTTGTCTTCAAATTGTTCCTGTAAGTATATGTTGTCTGCAATTAAATCTGAAATAAAGTCACTTTGCTCAATTTTTGAATAACTCAATTCAATAATATTTAACTGGTGATGTTTATATTTAGAGTTTTTCCAATTGTAACCTAGCTTTTGTGTTATTGTTTGACTTGAAAAATCTGGGCGTTTACGTTGTGTTATTGAAGTTGTCAGATTTGTGCTCATTTGAAAACTATTTGTCAACCACCTGTTTAATTTTTTAGGTAGGATTAGTTTAGGTTTACGTAAACCAATTTCGTAGGATATTTCTTTGGTGTTAAAGATTGTATTTGAGTTGTCAACGTTAGTTTGTCGGTTTCCTAATGAAACTCTAATTTTACCATTTAGATTTTCTGCTCCTTTAAAAAGGTTGTTGTTACCAAATTGTAAATTTCCAGACAGTCCAAAACTACCTTCGTCAGCTAATCTTTTTGCTTCAGCTTCTATTGAATAGTACATCTTTGTGGGTGTTGTTAAGTAAATGTTGCAGTCAATATTATTTTGCTTATTCAATTCAATAAATTCAATTTTAATTTTTTTAAAAAATGTTAGATCTGACAAATTCTCATAAGTAGTTTCACCATCTTTTCTTGCATATAGTTTATTGGGGTTAATCTTAATTAAATCTGTGATGATGTTAAGTTTAAGATTGGGTTTTTTATTTTTTTTAGTTACTATAAAATAGCCATTGTGTAGAGTGGTATCTTTTTCTAGATTTTTTTCATCATCTAAATGAATGAAGATGTTTTTTATTTGAAATTTTTGATAAATTGTCGGATCATCAGATTCGTCTTTTACAAAAAATTCAATATTAGCTTGAGACGAGAAAGTATCTACTTTAATATAGATGTAGTCCTGTGAAAATTTATAATATCCATTGTTTTGTAATACTTCTTCTAGTCTATTTCGCTCTTTATTTAATCCACTATAAGTAAAAATTTTTCCTTTCTTTATTTCTGAATTATTTGCACTTGCATAAATTATATTTTCAATATTTTGGTTTTTATTTATTGAGTATTTGATTTCGTTAATTAAATATAAATTACCAGGTTTTATCTCGTATGAAACATAAGCTTTGTTTTTTTTATATTGCGTTGTACCGTCTACAATTGAAGTAAAATATCCATAATTGTCAAAATAGGATTTAATTTGTGATATGCTTGTTTCAAATAATTTCTTATTTAACACAATTGGAGCTTCTCCTATTTTTCTGAGATAATTGTTTATCCAATTCTGATTCATTGGATTAGTTACATTATGTAACCATAAGTGAAATGGAATTAGCCCAATAATTTTTTTGTTTGGTTTTTGTTTTATAATTGTATGAATATCTTTATTGGATATTTCATTTGTGATATTTTCACCATCGACAATTACAGAGTTTTTCTTTAATAAATATTCATCTGCATTAATGTGTTTAGTGCTGTAACACGAAAACAATAGGCAAAATGTTATAATTGTTATAAAATTTTTAATCAATGCAAATAAATTTTTTATTTTGTAGTAAAAATATCCTTTTCATGATATCTAAGCAAAAAATAAAGTTTATTACTTCTTTAAGGCATAATAAATATAGATTAAAATATAATTCATTTATTGCTGAAGGGCATCATGTTGTCAATGATTTTATTAACTCTCATTTTGAAGTTACATCTGTTTTTGCAACAAAATCATGGATAAATAGCAATTATAAATCTACTTTATTCAATAAATCCCAAATTGTCCAAATAGTTACAAATCAAGAAATGGCTCAAATAAGTTGTTTAAAAAGTCCATCAAATGTTTTAGCAGTTATTTCAAGACTCAAGTCAAATTTTGATTATTCCTCGATCTCTCATAGTTTAATAGCATTAGATGGTATATCTGATCCAGGTAACTTAGGAACTATTATAAGAACTGCTGATTGGTTTGGGGTTAAGCAAATTTTTCTTTCTCAGGATTGTGTTGATGTTTTTAATCCTAAGGTTGTACAAGCAACTATGGGCTCTTTGTCAAGGGTGCATATTTGTAAATTATCTTTAAAGGATTTTTTATTGAATTTAAAAGAGCTAAAATATATAAGTTATGGAGCTTGTTTATCAGGCACTAGTATTTATTCAGTCAAAACTGAGACTAAATCCGTGTTTGTTTTCGGAAGTGAATCTCATGGAATTAGCTCGGAAGTTAGTCAGATTTTAGATCACAAAATTCTTATTCCCGGTAAAAACCAAGATGTTGATTCTTTAAATGTATCTGTTGCTTTTGGAATTATTTTATCTGAATTTGTTTAAGATCTTTTTTTTTAGTTAAATTAGCTTAGAATAATTTCAAATTTTTAGTTTATAATGAAACATATTTTAGCATCGATATTAATTTTATTTTTAATTCTTCCTGGTAATTCAAGTGATAATTATAATTTTAAAACTTCTCCGTTATATTTAAATTATTTCGATCCTGGCCATAAGCAAAAAAGAGGTGCTCAATTGGGTAAAGATAGGTCTGCAATTGAGATTTATTTAGGTTTGCAGCCTTCTATTGCTTTGAAGTTAAATTTTTATGGTTCTCAGGGAACTGTTACGGAGCGTGGTTACATGATGGCCGGCATGGATTTTGACTCTGATATATATGCTAAATTTGGATACTTAGTTAATCCAGGTAAAACAAATAAAAATAAATCATTATCAGCACAATCATTTGGCTGGTGGAGATTATGGAGATATGTTATGATTAGAAAAGCAATTGAAATAGGGTATAAGGGGCACTTTTTGGATGGGGATGATTTGGTTAGTGGAGGAGGTACTGCTAGTACTCCAGCTTTTTATGTTAATGATGAAGGAGATTTTAGTAAAAATTATGGTGGTTTAACTGCAAATTATACATGGATTTTTGATGGTAATTTTTTATTTGATAAAACTACATGGTATTTCTTAGATCATCGTACAGCAAGAAGAATTAGACTTAAAATTGACGCAGGTGTATTTGTTAATTTAAATAAATTTAAACAGCCAGATTTAGGCTCTTTTTCTGGGTCTAATGAATCAAGTACATATGAATTCAATGAAAATGAAGTTGATGAATTTGGTGACCCCATCATTATGAGTACATACCCAGTCATTTCTCCTTTTGTTCATTTTTCTGTCGGATTTGCCTTTTAAAGTGTAACTTTTATTCAAAAGCTAGTGATATGGTTACGCATCTCGTTGAGAGATGATTGATCATGTTATTAATTTCATTTTCGGTTCCCCGCAACATGTTTTTTAAACCATATGAATATTTTATCTCTGGGGAAAATTTAAAAAATGCAAAATATATATCTATTCCAAAGCCTATGTCAGCAGAATAATTTGTTTTATGGAATTCTAAACTTTGATTTTGCGGCAATTCTTCAGTACTACTTAAGTCTATCATAAAATTACCTCCAATTAAAATATATGCCCGACCATTATTTATTCTATCCGATCGGTATTTTAGATAGATTGGCGTTTCAAAATTGGATATTCCTGTATTGCCAGAGGGATATATATCTGCTGCATTATTATCTATGTAGTATATTTTTTGATCTGTAAAGTTAAATGATGGAGTAATTCTAATATTACTATTTTGACCAATTTTCATATCCATAATTATACCAACATTAAATCCAGGTGAATACTTTGATAAAATTTGATCATAGTCTGTTTGACTAAGAAGGTTTTGGTTATAATTTATTTGAAACTTTGTATTGCTGACTCCCAATGTAAACCCAAAATGATATGGTTGATTATCATATATTGCATTATTAAGTGGTTTCTCTTCTTGAGAAAAAGAATTTGCTGCCAGAAAATAAATACATGATATAATGTAAAATTTAGTTTTCATTATTGTAATTTATTTAAGCTACTTTTTATTAATGCACACGCTTTGGTTAATTTTGATTCTGATGCTGCATATGATATCCTAAGGTATTTTTTAGCACCAAAAGCAGATCCAGATACAGTAGCAACTCCACAATCTTCTAATAGAAACATCGCTAGGTCATTTGCATTTTTAATCTTATAATTCATATATGATGTGCCTATATATCCTGATACGTCAGGAAAAATATAAAATGCACCTTCAGGAGTGTTGATTTTTAATTTTTCTATTTCTGATAGTAATTTGATCATCAAATTTCTTCTATATTTGAATTTAGTCCGCATTTCATATGTGCATTTAGGGCTTGCGCTTAAAGCTGTAATAGCAGCTCTTTGAGTAATTGAACAGGTTGCAGAGGTGATTTGACCTTGCATTTTGATACAAGCTGCCGCAATTTCTTTGGGTGCACCCAAATAACCAAATCTCCATCCTGTCATTGCAAAACCTTTAGATAAACCATTAACGGTGACAACTTGATCTTTAATATCCTTTATCCTTCCAATGCTAAAATGTGTTTCTTTAAAGTTAATATGTTCATATATTTCATCAGAGATGACAATGATATTCTTATTTTTTGAAAATACTTGTGATAATTTTGTTAATTCTTCTTCATTATATACAGTGCCTGTAGGATTACAAGGAGAACTAAATAAAAATGCTTTTGTTTTTTGTGTAATTGTGTTGTTAAGTTGCTTAGCAGTGATCTTAAAATTATTTTTAATGTCAGTGTTTATGACTTTTGGTATTCCTCCGGCTAATTTTATCATTTGGTAATAACTCACCCAGTATGGAGCTGGTAAAATAACCTCATCTCCCTCATCTAGTATTACCATTAACAATTGTGCTATGCTTTGTTTTGCTCCTGTAGAGCATATAATTTGATTTGTATCGTATATTAAATTATTATCTCTTTTAAATTTTTCAGATACTGTTTCTAGTAAGTCTTTATAGCCAGGAACGGGAGTGTATTTTGAGAAATTGTCATCGATTGCTTTTTTGGCACTTTCTTTTATGAATTCAGGTGTATTAAAATCAGGTTCTCCTAGACTAAGGTTGATTATTGCTTTGCCTTTATCTTTAAGTTCTCTACTTTTTCGAGCCATTGCTAAAGTGGCCGATTCTTCCATGTTTCTAATTTTTTTTGAAAGTACAATCATTTTTTTATGATGCTATATAATTAATAAGTGTTAAATTAATTCAATTAATTTTAAAATTAACGATATTAGTGCGTTAATTATTTTATATGGATTTTTTTATAGAAAACATACTCTACATTGCTCTATTTTTAACAGTTTTTACCTTTTTATTTTTGTTCGTTAAAAATAAAAATCGTTTAAGCAAACCTCACAGTGCTACTAAAATGTCTCAATATGAGCTTGAAGTTAAATTAAGAGCATATGAGCGATTGATTTTATTTTTAGATAGAATTGAGCCTATTGGCATGATTAATAGATTAGAATTACACCAAATGAATGTGCAAACAACAGCATCACAATTAATTAAGAATATTATTATTGAGTATGAATATAATATTTCTCAACAAATTTATGTATCAGATGTTTTATGGGATCTTATTGAATTATTAAAGAATAAAACAATAAATCATATTTCTGATACAGTACAATCACTAAATAAAACTGCTTCCACAGAATCTTTAATGAAAGCGCTACTTAATAATTCTTCTGAGAATAAAGTGTTAATGAAACAGGCAAAAACAATATTAAAGAAGGAAATAAGAGCAATATCATAATTTAGACAATTGTTTATGTATTGCCATGACCTGTGGTGTAATGAGCGTTTTTTCATCATTAGTTATAACGTGATCAACCAACTTTAAAAATTCTGATTCTTTTAATTGGTTTTTAATTATTTTAGAAACTTCATTTTTACTTCTATTATCTCTTGCGCAGACTCTTTTTAATCGCAGTGCTAATGGAGATTGGATTAAAATAATTTGATCCAGGTTTCTATGTGTATTTGATTCAAACAGTATTGCTGATTCTTTGATAATATATTTTGCATTTTGTTTTAGCAACCAATTGTCAAATTTTTCTATTACACGAGGATGCAATATATTGTTTAACTCTACGAGTTTTTTTTTGTTAGTAAAAACAATGCGACCTAGTTTTT
This sequence comes from Flavobacteriales bacterium, assembly GCA_002701365.1. Lineage (GTDB taxonomy): Bacteria > Bacteroidota > Bacteroidia > Flavobacteriales > TMED113 > SP256. Next base: position 65,060 of record NZUK01000012.1, on the reverse strand, counting down.
TTGTATCTATTTTTTTTTTGTCTAAAACATCATCTCCAAAAACTTTGACAATATTGTTAATTACATGTTCGTTTTTTTGAAGCAAAATTTTACTATGATCGTCAGTATTAAATACAGGAATTCCTAATTTTTTAAAAATATTACATACAGTAGTTTTTCCTGTTCCAATACCCCCCGTAACGCCAATTTTTATAGGATTTTTAAAGTTGTTTTTCAAATTACCGTTTTATTTTTTTTTGGAGACAAGTGCGGTTTTTTCACGAGATATTGCATCTCTGTCAATTGTGATTTTAGTTGTATTACTAATTTCTAATATAACTTGTTCTTCTTTAATTCCGGAAATTTTTCCATGGATTCCTCCATTCGTAACAATTCTGTCTCCTTTTTTTATGTTTGATTGAAATTGGCCCTCTTCTTTTTGCTTATTAATTTGAGGTCTTATCATAAAAAAATAGAATACAAATAGTACTAAAATCATTGGGAGGAAGAAAGATACTCCCTCACTTGCTGGACTAGCTTGTAAAAAAATATGTAATTGCATAATTTATTCTGTCGTTACTTCAATTTGACCTGTTACTCTAAGAATTGTTGTTGGTGGAGTTGTATTTGCAGTAATTGTAACCTTTTTATTTTGTGCTCCTTTTTTATTTGCAGAATTAAATTTGACATTTATTTCTCCTATATCTCCCGGTTTTATTGGTTCTTTTGGCCATTTTGGAACTGTGCATCCACAACTACCTTTAGCATTAGAAATGATCATAGGTTCATTACCAGTATTTCTAAATGTAAATGTAAATTCAGGAGAATCTCCCTGTACTATATTACCAAAATCCCAAACCGTACCACCTTGATTTGTAAATTCAAAAGCAGCTGCACCACTATTGTCAATAATTTGAGCATTAATCTCATTGTTCGTATTAGGTTTTTGAGTATTAGACGTATTGTTCGTAGTATTATTAGAATTATCATTAATCTTTTCAGATGCATTATTACAGCTTAATGTTAATACTAATATTGCTAATGTAAGAATTTGATTTTTCATGGTTATATTTCTTTTTATTTTGTCAAAAATAATATAATATTATTATTCCTTTATTTTTTTTCCTAAATTATCTTTTATAAAAACATCCAATATTCCATTAATGAATTCATTACTTTTCGGTGTACTATATTCCTTAGATATTTCAATATACTCATCTAAAGTGACTTTGTGAGGAATATTTTTCAAGTAACTTATTTCGGTTATAGCCATTCTCATAAGTATTAAGTCACTTAATGCTATACGCTCTTTGTCCCAGTTTTTTGCTAAACTATATATAATTAAACTTGTATCATGTTCTTTGTCAATTGTTGTTTGGATAAGTTTTTCAGCAAATACTTCATCATCTTTTTTGCGAAACAATTTTATTGTATTAATGGATTTGTTGTTGTTAATTTTTTCTAAAATCAAGTTGTATATGACAATCAGGTCATCATTCCAATATATTGAATAATCTTCTATTATATCATGAATCTTTTCGTTTATAATCACATATTTTTTCAGTATAAAAAGTATAATGCTTTTTTCCTCATCATTTTTCGTTGTCTCAGTATTCATATAGTCAATATATTTTTTTGACTTTTTAACTTGTTGAAAAATATTTTTTATAATACTATGTATTTTTTCTTTTTCTTTCTCTATGTGTCCACTTTTATGTTGGTTATTAATTTTATTTAATATAGTATTTTTAATAAATTTTGTATTGGGTTTTAAGTCTTCTTCTGATGGGATTAGTTTGGTTTTTTTTATTTTTATTTCTTCCTTCGCAACATCTCTTAGTATTTTTAATAGGTTAATGATAAAAAAGTATAGTGATTTATAACTTTCCAAATTATTATTAAATTCTCTTTGAAAATCAAATTTATGATCTTTGTCTTGTTGAGCTAGAGTATATAGCGATTGAAAAACTTTTATTCTTATATGTCTTCTGGGAAGCATTTATGCGCTATTTTTTTGAAATACACGTTCTTTAGCGATTTGAAGTGCTGCTTTTTGAGTTGAAATATTATCCTTTTCAGATTTGTTTAGGATTTCAATAGTCGTGTTGTATATTTTTTCTGTTTTTAGCATTACTTGATCATGAGAGTATCCTTTTAGTTCAGAATATACATTTATTAATCCACCAGCATTTATCAAAAAATCAGGTGCATATAAGACATTGTATCGTGCTAGCATTTCATCATGGATGTATTCTTGAGCTAATTGATTATTTGCTGCGCCGGCAATAATAGAGCATTTTAATTGAGGAATTGTTTCATCATTTAATGTGCCACCCAATGCACATGGTGCATAAATATCAACTTCAGCATTATATATGTTATCTGATAAAATATTTACATTGTAATTTTTTGCTATTTCTTTGACCTTGTCTTCATTGACATCATTTACGTAGATAATTGCTTCCTCATCGTTAAGTAATTTAATTAAGTTTTTACCAACATTTCCTACGCCCTGAATTAGCACTTTCTTATCTTTAAGGCTATCATGTCCCCATTTGTATTTTGCACTACCTTTCATGCCCATTAAAGTCCCATAGGCGGTGATAACTGAGGGATCTCCACTTCCACCTAACTCAAATGGTTTACCAACAACATGATTAGTTTCTTGAAAGATTAACTCCATATCTTTTGTAGTCATACCTACATCTTCTGCTGTAATATACTGGCCACATTGAGATTCAACAAATTTGCCAAATGCATTCATCATTTCAGGAGTTTTATCCTTTGAGTCACCTATGATTACAGCTTTTCCCCCACCTAGATTTAATCCAGTTATAGCAGCTTTGTACGTCATTCCCCTGGACAATCTTAACACGTCCTGTATCGCTTCACTAATGCTACTATAATTCCACATTCTAGTGCCTCCTAGAGCAGGGCCTAAATTTGTATTATGAATTGCAATTATAGCTTTTAGATTTGATGATTCATCTGAACAAAAAACAACTTTTTCGTGTTGTTTTTCTTGCATATATTCAAGTACATTTTTTTCTATCCCTGGAATTTCTTGAATGTTACATATTTTCATAGTGGTCTTGAATATATTTCAATAATTATTATTCTAAATGGACGACAAAAGTAACGTTTTTATTTAATAAATTGAAAAATATTTTTTTTATGAAAAGTTTACAATATTTAAATAAGTATTTCTTCAAATATAGATTTCGTATTTCTATAGGTTTGGTTTTTGTTGTTTTTGGCAATATTTTTGCCCTTCTACCAGCGCATTTAATAGGTAAGTCATTTGACTTAATTACTGATGTGATTCAGAAGATTCAATCTAGTGAATCACTAGATATGAATTCATTGTACCAGGCATTATCTCTTTACGCAGGATTATTAATTTTATTTGCTATAATAAGAGGTGTTTTAATGTTTTATATGCGACAAACAATAATTGTTGCATCAAGAAAGATTGAATTTGATTTGAAGAGTGAAATTTTTAATCACTATTTAAATTTATCATCAAGATTTCATATGCTCAATGATTCTGGTGATTTATTAAATAGAATTACTGAGGACGTTAACAGAGTACGGATGTATCTTGGACCAGCTGTTATGTATAGTTTTAATTTAATCACTCTTATTATTCTGATTTTAACTCGAATGTTGGTTGTTAGTCCCCAATTAACATTGTTTGTCCTAGCACCACTGCCAATTCTATCTTTTTTAATATATAAAGTAAGTCATTACATTAATATGCAAAGTAGCCATGTTCAAAACAAACTTTCTAAATTAACAAATGTTACTCAAGAGACTTTTTCAGGGATTAGATTAGTTAAGTCATTTGTCAGAGAGCGTGATATTAAAAATTATTTCCGTATTGTTTCAAATGACTACATGAACCAAAGTATATCTTTATCTATTATTAACTCGATTTTTTTTCCACTGGTATTATTAATTGTAGGAGTGAGTATTTTGTTAACTGTTTATGCTGGAGGCATACTGGTTTCTAGAAATGTAATTTCTGTTGGTGAAGTAGCGGAATTTATTATATATGTTAATATGTTAACTTGGCCAGCAACCTCAATTGGTTGGGTCACTGAAGTAATTCAAAGAGCTGCTGCTTCTCAAGCTAGAATTAATGAATTCTTATATAATAAAGATTATAGTATTTTTTACAATAGATCAGAAGATCAGTTAAAATCAGAATTTAATTTTAATACGATCAATTTTAACAATTTATCATTTAAATATATAGATTCAGATATTTTAGCATTAAATAATATAAACTTCAGTATTAAAAAAAATACAATTACTGCTATTGTTGGTCATGTTGGTTCAGGTAAGACTACGATGCTAAAAATATTAGCAGGTATCATCTCTCCTAATAATGGAAATTTATTATTTGATGAGGTGTCACATACAAAATTTAATTGGTTCAATTTTCGAGATCAAATTGCATATGTGTCTCAAGATGTTTTTTTATTTTCTAACTCTATAAAAAATAATATTTTATTCGGGACAGATGACGCAACAGATTTGGAAATGATCAATATTGCGAGGGATTTATGTTTATTAGATGAAATTCATTCATTTAATGATGGTTTTGACACACTTGTTGGCGAGGGAGGTGTTACTTTATCAGGGGGCCAGAAGCAACGTATTGCGTTAGCTAGAGCACTTGTAAAAAAACCTAAATTTTTGATATTAGATGATGCTTTATCAAATGTGGATTCTTCCACAGAAATTAAAATAATTAATTATATCAAACATGAACTTAAAGATACTACTGTAATATTGTCCTCAAATAGATTGTCTATTTTAAGTTGTTGTTCTAACATTATTGTTCTAAAATCAGGTTCCATCATTCAGCACGGATCTCATGGAGAACTTATTGATTGTGATGGAGAATACAAAAATTTATTTATCCATCAAATCGATTTTAACTAAATACTTTGAATCTAAATATATTTTTATAGATTTGCTCTTATAAATTAATTTAAATCTTAATAAAATGGAAGGAAAAGAAAATTACGATAGAGAAGAGATTTTTTCAAAGTCTGTTCGTGCAGGTAGAAGGACATATTTTTTTGATGTGCGATCTACTAGAGCAGGAGATTACTATATGACAATTACTGAAAGTAAAAAATTTAGTAATGAAGATGGTTCTGCTCATTACAAGAAACATAAAATTTATTTATACAAAGAAGATTTTGATGAATTTGCTGGTAGTTTTAAGGAAGTGTCAGATTTTATTTTTGACAAAAAGGGTCGTGAAGTCATTTCTAATCAAGAAAACACAGAAACTCAAGAAGATACTGCTAGTTCTTCATTAGATTCGGATGATGATTCGGATAGTATTTCTGATATCAAGTTTGAATAAATATAAACGATAGGCATAGATTTTATGTCGACAATTTTATAAAAAGCGGGTTATGCCCGCTTTTATTTTTTTGCACAAAAAAAGGCAAGCTACTCACATCACACCGCTACAACCACAGTATCCTTGCTGTCTTCCGACCCTGGGGAGGTTGAGTGGGAGCTGGTTGTGTAAGACTTGCCCGAGACAAAAGTAATGTTATTTTGGAATTTAAAATATATTATGTGAAAAAAATATGAAAAAAGATATTCAGTATTATTCTTTTATTGAAGGGTGTTATTTAGGTATTGTGTTTTGTTTGTTAACTATTATCGCTTATTCTATTGACACAAAACTTCTTTTGCCTACAACAAATTTGTACTCAGTGTCTTTTTTAATTGCGCAATTTTCATTTGCTTTTTACTCTGTTAAAAAATCCTATGTAAAATTTAATGTCACTAGATATGATTTTAAATACTATTTTTCAATTTGTTTTCTTCTTTTATGTGTTGCGTTATTTTTTTCCTCAGTTTTATTTTATTTTTTATACAATGTATTTAACAGTAATTTAATTTCCGATTTTATTTCTTTTGAGTATTCTAAGTGTACACAACTTACTAGTTGTAATATGTCAATTGATGATTTTTATCAAACATACTTAGGTGATTATTTCTCGATGTATGGACAATTTCAAGCATATGTATTTAGTTTAATTCCTTGCACACTATATTCAGCAATTATATCTTTGCTAATGAAAATTCAACACAAATGATTAATTTATCTATTGTAATTCCTCTATTTAATGAAGAAGAATCTCTTAATATTCTTGCTGAAGAGATTCTTAATGTATTGTCAGATTTTAATTACACATATGAGATTATTTTTGTTGATGATGGAAGTCGTGATAGTTCGTGGAAAATTATTAAAGAATTAAATAAAAATTCTTATATAAAAGGCTTAAGATTAAATAAAAATTGTGGTAAGTCTACTGCGTTAGATGTTGGATTTTTCCACGCTCAGGGAGATGTTATTATTACCATGGATGCAGATTTGCAAGATGACCCTAAGGAAATACCTGATCTATATCTTATGATTGTAAATGATGGTTATCATTTAGTTTCTGGCTGGAAGAAAAAACGATTTGACCCGGTTTCTAAAACTATTCCTACTAAGTTGTATAATTGGGCTACACGTGTAATGTCTGGAATTTATCTGCATGATTTTAATTGTGGTTTAAAAGCATATTCTTCTGTTGTTCTGAAAGAAATAAAATTATCAGGTGAAATGCATCGTTATATTCCATTGCTAGTTAAAAATTCAGGATATAATAAAATTGGCGAAAAAATCGTAAATCATAGAAAACGAACTTATGGAGAAACAAAATATGGTGGTTGGAATCGTTTCTCAAATGGGTTATTAGATTTAATTTCGATTTCCTTTTTAAATAGATTTGGTAAAAGTCCCATGCATTTATTCGGGTTTTTAGGTATTATTTCTTTTGTAATTGGTTTTGTAATTGCTATATATTTAACATATGCAAAATTTGTACTATCACAATTTAATATGACAGATAGGCCATTGTTTTATTTAGGGATATTATGTATGATAATAGGGTCTCAATTATTTTTATCAGGATTCTTGGGGGAATTAATTATTAGAAATAAAACTATTAACAATAATAATAGGATTAGTGAAAAAGCAGGATTTTAATTGTTTGAATAGGATTATAATTGGCCCTGGTTATCCTCTTAGGGGCGGTATCTCAGAAAGTAATGAGTCTTTATGTAAATCTTTTAATCAAGAAGAGAAAACGTGTCAAATTATATCATACAGTTTACAATACCCTAGTATTTTATTTCCTGGTAAAAAACAGACTGTAGGTTTGTCAGAGAGTTCTACTCATACTAACTTAAATTTAATTAATACATTAAATCCTCTTTCTTGGTTTAATACTGTTCGAAAAGTGTTAAAAATAAAGCCACACTATGTCATAATTCGATATTGGCATCCGTATTTTGCTATATGTTTAGCCTTGATAGCAAGGCTTTTGCGACACAAATCTATTTTCATAATTGCTTGGGTCGACAATATTTATCCACATGATCCTATGCCATTTCAAAATATATTAACTAATTTTTTTTTAAAATCATGTGATACATATATGGTTATGTCTAAATCTGTTAAAAAAGATTTATTAAATTTTCGAGATCTGTCCAGTAAAAAAGTTAAATTTTCTCCTCATCCAATTTATAGTGTTTTTGGAAATACTGTGGCAAAAAAAATAGCTCAAAAAAATATTGGTTTAACGAAAGATAATACTCAGGTTAATAATAAATATATTTTATTCTTTGGTTTAATTCGGAAGTATAAGGGATTGGAATTGTTGTTAGAAGTAATGGCGTTAGAAAAAATAAAAAAATTAAATATTTATTTAATAATTGCGGGTGAATTTTATGAAAAAAAATCTAAATATTTAGAAAAAATTAAATTTTTAGGAATTGAAAATAAGATAATTTTACATGATAATTATATTCCCAATGAAGATGTGAAAAATTATTTTTGCGCCGCTGATATTGTGGTACAGCCATATCTTTCAGCTACTCAAAGTGGCGTTTCTATGGTTGCTTTGAATTTTAATAAGCCTGTTTTATTAACTAATGTTGGTGGTTTGTCGGAGTACGTTACACATAATTTTGACGGATATTTGGTTGATCCAGATAAGGAGAAAATTGCTTCTGCATTGGAGGACTATTTTGCCAACAATAGAGAAGGTTGTTTTTCAAAAAATATTGAGATTAAAAAAACTGAATTTAGTTGGAAAGGTTTGGCAAATAAGTTTGATAATTTATATAGCAATTTTCAAAATGATTAGATTGTTTTTTATTGCGCTTTTTCCTTTTCTTTTGTCATGGTCTCAAAATTCTTTTGATGCGAATGGTCTTAGAGATGGCCAATGGTTTGGGCTTCATGAAAATGGTCAGATAAAGTATAACGGGCAGTTTAAAAACGGCATTGAGTTTGGTGTTTTTAAGTACTATGATTACGACGGTAACCTTGTTGTTAATTTAGATTATGTAGAGCCAGGGATTAAAAGTCATGCTACCATCTATTCTTCATCTGGTTTAATTAATTCAAAAGGTATTTATTTAAATAAGAAAAAAGATGGTCTTTGGACTCAGTATTCCAATTCTGGTTCTATAGTTTCTAAAGAGTCTTATGTTGGTGGCGTTTTAAATGGTCAGTCTCTGTATTATTATGACAATGGCTATGTTTCTGAAAAATATCATTATAGTAATAATTTAAAAAATGGTTTGTCGGAGATATTTTACAAGTCAGGTTTTGTTAGCGTTCGGTGCATTTATTTCAATAATCAGTTAAATGGTATTTCCGAATATTATTATGATAAAAGTAACCAGTTGGAGTCGACGGGAAAATATACAAAGGGTGTGAAAGATTCAGTATGGATATTTTTCAATGAATTAGGCGATACTTTAAAAGTAGTAGATTATAGTACTTTAGATTAATAATGCTTAGTTTTGTGAATTATGAGGTGTCTTTTTTGGTTTTTTTGCATTAACTCTTTTGTTTTTTCTCAATCTAGTAACTGGTGGATCATGTTTAACGATAAGGCATGTGATCAAGTTGTGGAATTGAGTGATCGTGCACTTGAAAGACGAATTAAACAGGGTATTGAAATTGACTTTCATGATTTGTCGGTTTGTGAGGAATACATTAGCGTTTTAAAACAATATAATTTATCTATTAGAAATACATCACGATGGTTGAACGCGGTGTCTGTTAAAATTAATTCAATAGAAGTATTAGACTATATATCCAATTTGTCTTTTGTGAAAGACATTTATCCTGTGCGTAAAATGGTCAAACAGACAGAAATAAATCTTTATAAAGAACATAATCCTGATTATTATAATACTCGCTTGTCATCTTCATTATTGTATGGAAGTTCATATAATCAAATTGAAATGTTGGGTGGTATTGACTTACATAACGAAGGTTTTTTAGGCAATGATATAATAATTGCAGTTTTTGATGCAGGTTTTATAGATGTTGAATCATTGCCTATTTTTGAAAATCTTTGGACTAATAATCAAATATTAGATTCTTATGATTTTGTAGATAAAGATAATAATGTATTTAAAGGGAGCTCACATGGCACCATGGTCCTGTCTACAATAGGTGGGTATATGCCTGACAGTTTAATAGGTACTGCGCCTCAAGCACAATATATGTTATTTAGAACAGAAGACTCAGATTCTGAAACATTAGTTGAAGAAGATAATTGGGCAGCTGCAGCAGAATTTGCAGACTCTGCAGGTGTGGATATTATAAATTCATCACTTGGATATACAATTTTATATGATGATTTGGATAATAGCCACTCTTATAATGATATGGATGGAAATTCTACAATTATTACTAATGCAGCAGATTTAGCAGCTTCTAGAGGTATACTCGTCGTAAATAGTGCTGGCAATAGTGGTTCAGGAGATTGGTACTATATAGGTGCTCCGGCAGATGGTGATAGTGTTTTAGCTGTTGGTGCAGTTAATAATAATGGACAGATTGCATCTTTTAGTTCAAGAGGACCGTCTTATGATGGAAGAATAAAGCCTAATGTTTGCGCTCAAGGAGTATTATCAGTTGTAGCTGATTTGGATTCAACTATTAGGCTAGCTAATGGCACATCTTTTTCCTCTCCAATTGTAGCTGGATTAGCAGCTTGTTTATGGGAATCTCAAAAAATAATTAATAATGATGTAAGTAATATGGATATTATTGAAATGATTCAGATGTCCGCACACTTGTTTCAAAACCCAAATGATTCTTTAGGTTATGGGATTCCAGATTTCTATCAAGCATATCAAAATGCGATCCTGTTTGATAATGACCTATCTCTATTCGATATTAAATTATATCCCAATCCTTTCAAAGATCAATTTAGTATTCAAAATGCTAATAGTGTAGAATTTACATTTGATATTTTTAATATATTTGGAATTTTAGTTTATTCTCAAACAACAAATGAAACATATGTGACTATTCATAGTTTATCTAATCATTCTCCAGGTATGTATTTTTTAAAAATAAGAGAAACTTCAGATATACATCCTATTTTAAAAATAAAATGATTAATAGAATTTCATCATTATTTAGCATTAAGTATCCAATTATACAAGCAGGTATGGTTTGGTGTAGTGGTTGGCGTTTGGCATCAGCTGTAAGTAATGCTGGTGGGTTAGGAATTATAGGTTCTGGATCGATGCGTCCAGAAGTTTTGAGAGAACATATTCAAAAATGTCGGATAAATACTAAGTGTAATTTTGCAGTTAATGTACCCTTGTTATTTCCTTTTGCTGAGGAGCATATTAATATTATTATAGAGGAAAAAGTTCCGATTGTATTTACATCTGCGGGGAATCCTTTTCACTGGACTGAAAAATTAAAAAAGAACTCTATTATTGTTGTACATGTTATTTCAAATTTAAAATTTGCAAATAAAGCTATTGAAGCAGGAGTAGATGCATTAGTTTGTGAAGGATTTGAGGCGGGTGGTCATAATGGTAGGGAGGAAACAACCACTTTTTGTTTAATTCCATTGATTAAGGAGCATATTAATATTCCATTAATTGCTGCTGGGGGGATTTATTCTGGAAAATCGATGTTAGCTGCTATGATTTTAGGCGCTGACGCTGTTCAAATTGGTTCTCGTTTTGTTGTATCTGAAGAAAGTTCTGCGCATATAAGATTTAAAAACAAAATTACCGAATTAAATGATGGTGATACGGCTTTGACCTTAAAAGAACTAACACCTGTCAGATTAATCAAAAACAAATTTTATTCTCAAATAGAAGATGCGTATGCAAATGATGCTAATGCTGATGATTTGAAACAATTGCTAGGAAGAGGTAGAGCAAAAAAAGGTATGTTTTTAGGCGAATTAAATGATGGTGAATTAGAGATTGGTCAAGTATCAGCATTATTATATAAGATTCAGCCTGCAAAAGAGATTGTTAATGATATATTAACAGAATTTAATGCTGCAAAAAAAAATAATTTCAGTTTCTGATTAATGTAAATCGCATTATTTGTCTAATTTTTATTAAATTTGCAATCATTTTTTAAAGAGTATTTATGAATTTTGACAATGTTTTTACAGATGGATTTACGTTTGATGATGTTTTATTAGTACCTGCTTATTCAAAATTTTTACCATCTGATGCATCTATAGTTACTTTGTTTTCAAAAAATATTCCTTTAAGTATTCCTATTGTTTCAGCTGCCATGGACACTATATCAGAATCACAAATGGCCATTAGCTTAGCCAGGGAAGGAGGTCTCTCAGTAATTCACAAAAACATGAGTGTTGAAGATCAAGCGAAACAAGTAAATGCAGTTAAGCGTTCCGAAAGTGGAATTATTATGAATCCTATCACTTTGCCTGATACTGCAAATGCTTCTGAAGCTAAAAAAATAATGCATGACAATAATATCGGTGGTATTCCGATTTTAAATGGCAGAAAATTAGTAGGAATTATAACTAGTAGAGATTTGAGGTTTGCTAAGAACTTAAATCTTTCAGTTAGTAAACTAATGACTTCAGCTAATATAATTACAACAGGCAAGTCTACTTCCTTAAAGGATGCTGAGGATATATTGCAAAAAAATCGTATTGAAAAATTACCTGTTGTTGACTCTGAAAACAATCTTTTAGGATTGATAACTTATCGAGATATCATAAAAGTCAAAGAACAACCAAAGGCTTGTAAAGATGCTTTAGGAAGATTAAGGGTGGCAGCTGCAGTTGGTGTTGGTGATAATGCAATTAATCGTTCTGAAAAATTAGTTTCAGAGGGAGTTGATGCATTAGTTATAGATACGGCTCATGCACATAGTAAATTAGTTGTTGAAACACTTAGAGCAATTAAATCTAAGTTTCCTAAAACAGATTGTGTTGTTGGGAATATTGCAACACCATCAGCTGCAAAATTATTAATTAAAAATGGCGCTGATGCAATAAAAGTGGGTATTGGTCCAGGTTCAATTTGTACTACACGTATTATTGCAGGTGTAGGTGTTCCTCAGCTAAGTGCAATTTATGAAGTTTGTAAAATTGCACATAAATCAGAGACACCTGTTATTGCTGATGGTGGGATCCGTTTTTCAGGAGATATTGTGAAAGCTTTAGCTGCGGGAGCTTCATCTGTTATGTTGGGGTCTCTTTTGGCCGGATTAGAGGAATCACCAGGTGAAACTATTATCTATCAGGGTAGAAAATTTAAGACATACAGGGGGATGGGCTCTCTTGATGCTATGCAGAGTGGTTCGGCAGATAGATATTTTCAAAAAAATAATAAAAAAAATAAACTCATTCCTGAAGGTATAGTTGGTAGAGTTCCGTATAAGGGAAAATTATCGGAAGTTTTGTTCCAACATATAGGTGGTTTAAAATCCGGAATGGGCTATTGTGGTGCTAAAAATTTAATTAAACTAAGGAACGCTAAATTTACAAAAATTACTCATTCAGGTATGAGTGAAAGTCATCCTCATAATGTAACGATTACAAAGGAGGCTCCGAATTATAGTAGATAAATTATTATTATTATTATTATTATTATTATGAAAAATATTTATACATGTATATTATTATTTGCTCTTTTTAATGTGCACGCTCAAGATAGAAACTTATTGTTTGTTGGTGATGAAACTATAACCGTAGAAGATTTTATGCGAACATATGATAAAAACAGATTAGATAATGACACGTTGGAATTCTCTGAATCCATTGATGAGTATTTACGGTTATATATAAATTTTAAATTAAAAGTTAAAGAAGCAGAATCTTTAGGCTTGGATACCTTACAGTCATTTGTTAGAGAATTAAATGGTTACAGAAGACAACTTGTAAAACCTTACCTAACTGATACTGAAGTCTCTGACCAATTATTAATTGAAGCATATGATCGGTTAAAATCAGAAGTTTCTGCAAGTCATATTTTAATTCAAGCAGAGGGTTCTGATACATTATTGGCGTATAATAAAATTTTAGATATTCGTGAACGTATTGTTAATGGCGCTGATTTTGCAGATTTAGCTCTTAAATATTCCGAAGACCCTTCAGTTAGTGAAAATAATGGTTATCTAGGTTACTTTTCTGCTTTTTATATGGTTTATCCTTTTGAAACAGCTGCTTATACGACACCTATTGAATCTGTCTCTGAACCGGTAAGAACTAGATTTGGGTATCATATACTCAAAATTCATGATAAACGTCCTTCAAGAGGTGAGGTTAAAGTAGCTCATATTATGATCAAAAGTAATATTAAAGATAGCTTGTCTGTTTTGAAAGCTAAGGCGAAAATTGATGAAATTCATGATTCATTAGTGTTTAGAAATGGTGATAATTTCGCAGATTTAGCTCAACAGTTTTCTGATGACAAGAAGAGTGGTTCAAAAGGAGGAGAATTAGAATGGTTTGGCATAAATAAAATGGTTGAAAGTTTTGAAGATGTGGCTTTTTCATTAGAATCAGTTGGAGATTTTTCTTTACCATGTGAAACTCCGTTTGGATGGCATATTATTAAATTAATTGATAAGAAAAAAATATCACAATTTGATACAATGAAAGAATCAATTAAGAAGAAACTAGAAAGGGACTCTAGGTCTCAAAAAACACGAGATGTTGTTATTAATAGGTTGAAAAAAGAATGGGGATTTACTGAGAATGCTAATTCAAATGTTATTTTTCATGAACTAATTAATCAAGATTTTTTTGACGGGAAAAGTATAGTAGAAAAAATTAAAGGTCAAGGTGTGATAATGTTTATGTTCAATAATAATTATGATTTATCTACACGATATGTTTATCAAAAAGATTTTGCAGAGTATTTAACTACTTATCGTTCTCGTTTGCCAAAAAATTTAGAGATTGAGTTACTAGTTACTCAATTTTATAAAACATTTCAAGAACAAAAAATACTAGATGTTGAATCTGTAAATCTAGAGAATAAATATAATGATTTCAGATTGTTAATTGATGAATATCATGATGGCATATTATTATTTAATTTGTCAGAACAAAAAATTTGGAATAAGGCTATTCAAGATACGTTAGGTCTTCAAAATTTTTATGAAAAAAATCAGAATCAATACACATGGTCAGATAGAATCGCTGCTAGTATATATTCATGCAAAGATGTGCGAACTAAAAATAGAGTCTATAATAATTTAAGTTGGGATATTTCTGATAAAGATATTTTAGAGAAAATGAATAGAAACTCTAACTTAAACCTATCTATTGAAACAGGTCTTTATGAGTTTGGAGATAATTCTACTTTGGATCAATTTGTTTTTTCATTACAATGGGATCAATTAGAAGGCGGACAAATCATTAAGTGTGCCGACACAAATCAAATCATTGTAGTAGATGAGATTTTAAAATCCTCTATTAAGCCTATTGGCGAAATTAAGGGTTTAGTTATTTCTGACTATCAAAGTTTCTTAGAAGATATTTGGCTAAAAGAATTACGTAATAAATATAGTGTTAGTATTAATCAAGATTTGTTACATGAAGCAAAAAATAAAAAAATTGATTATACAACTAAAGACAATGATTTTAACACATTAAATTGTAAAACTTTTTCTTCTTGTTTCTCTCAAGCGGCTAAGAATTTAGGCTATTCTAAAGACGTGTATTTTGGTTGGAGTAATCAAATATATAATACATCTGTCAAGCCTTAGTATAGTACATGAAAAACATAATTGGTTTATTATTATTGTTATTGTTAGCTTGCACTCAAGATAGAAATGATACCAAGCCTTTAGCACGCGTTTTGGATCATCATCTTTATTTAGATCAAATTCCAAATTTTGAAAGTAGCTTTGCGGAAGACAGCCTGTTATATGTTAATAACTTTATCAATGAATGGGCTATGCAAAAGTTATTAATTTATAAGGCTGAATTTAACTTTAAGAAAGACCCCTTTTATATAGATAGTCTTGTTAATGTATATAGAGAATCATTATTAATTCATTATTACAAACAAGCACTTATTCAAACATATTTAGATACAGTTATTCATGACTCCCTAATTGCTAATTATCACCTTAGCAATATTGATAATTTTAAACTCAAGGAAAATATTATCAAATTGAATTATATCAAAATAAGGAATGTCGCTCCAAATTTAGATTATGTGAAATCAAAGTACCACTCTGTTGATTCAGAGAGTATCGAAGAATTGAAAAATTATTGTGTGCAATTTGCAGAGAGATTTTTCTTAGAAGATAGTTCTTGGGTTAGTTGGTCAGATTTTATAAAACAAATACCATTTGAAAATAATAAAATTAAAACCATTGAACATAAGATTATTAAAAAGAATCAAAAGTTTGAATTCGAAGATAATAACTACAAATATTTTATCTTTATTAAAGATTTTAGATTAAAAGGTACGCCTTCACCATTAGAATATGTATCTTCGATAATTAGAAAAATACTAATAAATAAAAGAAAAAAAGATGTTTTATATAGTGTTGAAGATAAGCTGATTCAAGAGGCTATCATTAATAATAATTTTGAAATTTATGAATAAATTAAAATTCACGTTTTTAATATTATATTTAGCGTTTAGTTCTAGTTTTGCTCAAAATAGTGAAATTTCTGAATTAGATACTATTAATAGCTCTTTTTCAGAACCAATATTAGTGGATGGTGTTTTTGCTATTATAGGTGATAATGTAATTTTTCACAGTGATATCAACAGTCTAATAGAACAATATCAGTCACAATATCAAATGCAGGGGGTTCAATATTCAGATTTCGAAATTCGAGAACAGGCGGTAGAAGAGTTGCTCTTACAAAAAATCTTATTACATTTTGCTGCTATTGATAGTATTGAAATTGATAATAATGAAATTGATAATGAACTTAATCAGAGGATGCTGTACTTTGAGCAACAATTAGGTTCAAAAGAAAAAATCTTAGAATATTTTCAGCAACCATCAATCACAGCTTTGAGTGATGAATTCAGACCATTAATTAGAGATCAAAAAATTACTCAAAAAATGCGGTATCAGATAACAAAAAATACTACTGTATCTCCATTAGAAGTGTCAAAATTTTATTCTAAGTTAAATGTTGATGATATTCCTGTTGTTAGTGAACAATTTCAAATTGCTCAAATAACAAAAATTCCTGATGCAGCTGTGTTATCAGTTGAAGAAACATTGTCAAAATTAGAAGACCTTAGAAATAGAATTTTAAATGGTGCAGATTTTGCAACTATGGCAATATTATATTCTGAAGATCCCGGAACTAATCGAAATGGTGGAGCGCTATATGAAATTAGAAAAGGAATGGGGTTGGCAAAACAATTTGAAGCAGTTGCGTTTAGTTTAAGTCCTGGAGATGTTTCGGAAATTTTTGAAACAGAATTTGGATATCATATTATTGAATTAATTGAGCGTCGAGGCAATGAAGTGGATTTGCGACATATATTAATGACTCCAAAAATCTCTAATAAAGATATGCTTCAAGCACAGAGTTTTCTTAAATCATTAAAATCAGATATTATTGGTCAAAAAATGACGTTTTTTGACGCTGCACAAGAATTTTCTTCTGATTCTGAAACTCGATATAATGGTGGATTAATAATTAATCCAAATACAAATAATTCATTCTTTTCATCATCAGAAATAGATCCTGTTTTATTAAACGAGATTAATTTATTAGAAATTGGTCAAATGACAGATCCAGTTTATATTAAATTACCAAACGGTAAGGAAGCTTATCGTATTGTTAAATTGGTTGCAAAGTATCCAGAACATGTTGCTAATTTAAATGATGATTATGCTTTTTTAAATAACTATTTTAATAACATAAAACAGCAAGAAGAAATCAATAATTGGTATCGTCAAAAGATTAAAGACGTATACATATATTCAACAGATAATTTATTGAGCTATAGTTTTTATAATAATTTATTAAACAATGAATAAGGAAATAGGCAAAGATGATATAGTTTTAGTTCAAGATTTAGTATCAAAATATCAAGAGACAACATCGCAGTTATCAAGAATTATTGTTGGTCAGGATCAAGCGATTATGCAAATTTTAAGTACCATGTTTGTTGGTGGCCACTCTCTATTAATAGGTGTTCCAGGATTAGCTAAAACTTTATTAGTTAATACTATTTCTAAAATTTTAGGTCTCCGTTTTAATAGAGTCCAATTTACTCCTGATTTAATGCCATCAGATATTATTGGAAATGATATTTTAAATGAAAACAGAGAATTTAAATTTATAAAAGGTCCAATTTTCTGTAATATTCTATTGGCAGATGAAATTAATAGAACTCCTCCAAAAACTCAGTCGGCGTTATTAGAAGCAATGGAGGAAAAGTCAGTTACTGTTTCAGGAAAAACCTATAATTTAACACCACCTTTTTGTGTTTTAGCTACACAAAATCCAATTGAGCAAGAAGGAACATATCCTTTGCCTGAAGCTCAATTAGATAGATTTATGTACAGTGTCTTCTTAGATTATCCAACTTTAGAAGAAGAAATCAGTATAGTAAAAAAAACTACTTTATCTAAGATGGGTGATGTGGAGCAAGTTTTTTCTGAAAATGATTTAGTGAGTTATCAAAATTTAATATTAAAAATACCTGCTAATGATAATGTTATTAAATATGCTGTTGAATTAGTTCAAAAGACACGACCAAATAGATCAAATTCTTCGGAATACATTAATAAGTACATTAATTTTGGTGCTGGCCCAAGAGCTTCTCAGTATTTAATTTTAGGAGCTAAAATTAATGCGATATTGTCAGGAAAGTTTTCTCCAGATATTGAAGATGTGCAACGTGTTTCAAGTTGGGTTCTTGCTCACCGGTTAGTTAAAAATTATAAGGCAGAAGCAGAAGGTGTTCAAGTAAATGATATAATTAAAAACCTTCTTTAATTAGTTTGTTTATAATTCTTTTTGTCACCTTTTTTGTGTTGGTATTTTTAATGTCTAACATTTGTTTTTGAACATATTTGTTTTTAAATAATAGATTATTAAATTCAGTTTGGATATTTTCTTTGATCCAAAATGTATTTTGCTTTTGTCTATTGAGTGTGATGTGACCATTTCGAGTATTTTCTTGTACAAAATCATTAATACAATTCCATACACCTTTTGTGTCTATATGATTAAATACAGAATTTGTCATAACAGTTTGTTTTTTATGATTCTGAAAGTTTTGGATTGTATTGTTTAATAGAAATTTTACTTCTTCAGCTTTCTGTTTGTTTTGGTCTGATTTATTTATTAGTATTAAATCACTTAACTCTAAAATACCTTTTTTTATAAATTGCAATTCATCTCCATTTTGACACAGTGTCATATATATAAAATAATCTGTCATTTGTTCAACCATTACTTCTGATTGACCTACACCAACAGTTTCAATTAGTATAATATTGAAACCTGCAGCTTCACAAAGAATAATACTATCTCTTGTGTGGTTGCAAACTCCGCCTAGTTGTCCTCTACTTGGTGAGGGTCGAATAAATATATTTTTTGCATTTGTTAATTGGTTCATCCTAGTTTTATCTCCTAAAATACTTCCTTTTGAAATATTACTACTCGGATCAATTGCTAGTATCGCTATTTTATATTTTTTTTTCAAATAAAAACCTAGCTTTTCAATAAATGTACTTTTACCCACACCTGGAGTTCCGCTTATGCCTATTCTTATAGATTTTCCAGAAAAAGGAATGCACTTGTCAATCAATTGGATTGCTTTTTCTTTATCCTTTTCCAAGGAACTTTCAATTAATGTAATAGCTTTAGCTAGAATTTCATATTTATTTTGTCTTATACCAGTTAAGTATTCTTCTGATTTCATGTTTCAAGTAATTCATTTAAAATTTGAATAGCTGCATCAATTACAATGGTTCCTGGACCAAATATTTGTTTAACCCCCTCTTTTAAGAGGTGCTCATAATCTTTTTCGGGAATTACCCCCCCCGCAATAATCATAATATCTTGTCTTTTATATTTTTTAAGTTCTTTAATTAATGCAGGAATAAGTGTTTTATGTCCTCCTGCAAGAGATGATATTCCAATAATGTGAGTGTCATTTTCAATTGCTTGTTTAGCTATTTCTTTAGGAGTTTGAAAGAGAGGGGCGATATCTACATCAAAACCTATGTCAGAGAAACTTGTTGCTATTATTTTTATACCTCTATCGTGACCATCTTGACCTATTTTAGCAGCAAGTATTCTAGGACGTCGACCGTGTTTTTTATCAAAAATTTCTGTTAAACTTTGAGCTTGTATAAATTTCTCATTATTCATATTTTCCATTGCATATATTCCTGAATTAATAGTTGTTTTTGCTGTATACCGTGAGAATTTTTTTTCCATTGCAGTTGATATTTCTCCAATAGTTGCTTTAGCTTTTGCTGCTTCAATTGCTAATGCTAAAAGATTTTTTGATTCATCATTGCATGCTTCTGATATTTGTTTAAGAATTTTTTGAATTTTTGAATTATTTCTATCTTGTTTAATCTTGTTTAATCTTTTGATTTGATTTTTTTGAACTTTTTTGTTATCAATTTCTAGAATTTTGATTTGATTTTTTTCATTTTGTTGATAGCAATTTACTCCAATAATTAAATTTTTTCCGCTATCAATTTGTGATTGACGTTTTATTGCCGATGATTCTATTCGTAGTTTTGGAACTCCCAGTTCAATTGCTTTTACCATTCCTCCTATTTTTTCTATTTCATCTATGTGTTTTTTGGCTTTTTCTTTTAATTCATTTGTTAAAAATTCTAAATAGTATGATCCTCCAAAAGGGTCAATTGCCTTACATATATCCGTTTCATTTTGAAGAAATAATTGCGTGTCTCTAGCAATTTTGGCTGACTCATTTGTTGGAAGCGCAATAGCTTCATCTAGTGCATTTGTATGTAGTGATTGAGTGCCACCGATCACTGCGGCTAGTGCTTCAAGAGTTGTTCGGGTGATATTATTTTCAGGCGTTTGTTTGGTTAGGCTCCAACCTGATGTTTGGCAGTGAGATCTTAACATTAGTGATTTTGGATTTTTAGGTTTAAATGGAGCTATCATTTCTGCCCATAAAATTCTAGCGGCCCTCATTTTAGCAATTTCCATAAAAAAATTCATCCCAATACCCCAAAAAAATGATAGTCTAGGTGCAAATTCATCAATTTTTAATCCAGCTTTTATTCCATTTCTAACATATTCCAATCCATCACATAAAGTATATGCAAGTTCAATGTCTGCGCTTGCTCCAGCTTCTAGCATATGGTATCCACTAACACTAATACTATTAAATTTGGGCATATTCTTAGAGGTGAACTTAAAAATATCTCGTATTATTCTCATTGAATTTTTTGGCGGATAAATATAAGTGTTTCTAACCATAAACTCTTTTAAAATATCATTCTGTATTGTACCTTGAAGATGTTTTTTTGAAACACCTTTTTTTTCAGCGATAGCTATGAAAAAAGCTAAAATTGGAATAACTGCACCATTCATTGTCATTGAAACTGAAAGATTTTTCAAGTCAATTTCATTAAATAAAATTTCCATGTCATCAATAGTATCAATTGCTACTCCGGCTTTTCCGACATCTCCAAAAACACGTTCATGATTAGAGTCATAACCTCTGTGCGTTGGGAGATCAAATGCAATTGATAAGCCAGTTTGTCCAGCTAGAAGATTTTTTCTGTAAAACTTATTTGATTCTTCAGCTGTAGAGTATCCCGCGTATTGACGTATTGTCCACTTTCTTTCACAATACATGCTTGCATAAGGTCCTCTAGTAAATGGTGGAGTTCCGGCTCCATATTTTAAGTGGGGAGTATTTATAATGTCACTTTTATAGTATTTATTTTTTAGCGTAATTCCTTCGATTGTTGCCCATGTGTTATTTTTTACAACATCTTTTAACGAAGTGTTAATTTTTAATTCTCCATCTATTTGATTTGTTATTTTTTCAATATAATAGCTTCCGTGTAGTGGGTCAGAGACTTGATCTAACATCCCTTCCTTTTTTAAAATTAATTGCTGTTGCATATTTAAAATAGGATCTTTGTCAGATCTAATTAATAAACCACTACAGCCTGCAATTATAGAACTTATCGCTTTAATACTGTTTTTTATTAAGGCGTCTTTTTCTTCAGATTGTGATTCACATATGCAGAGTACATAAGGTATGATTCCAGTTATTCTCTGATATTTAATTTGGAATGATCTTATTCTTGCAATTTCAAATAAAAAGTTACTTGACACATTAAATGTGTATGTAGTTTTATGTAGCTGTGTACTCTTTTTTTTTATTTTTTTTTCTTGTTGAATTTTTTTTAAAAAATCAAAATTATTTGTTTCATTTAGATCAATTGTTTTAAAATGATAATTAGGAAGTTTTTTAGAAAAGTAATTATAGGAAGATTCTGAAATATTTGTCATATAGAAACATCCATTTAATAGTTTTAATCCATTTTTTCCAATTTTACTTAATCCAATTTCTATGTATTGTTTTGCTAGATCTTCAAAGTTCTCAAAATCTTTAAATTCTATTCTAACAATTTCAATTTGGATCTTTTCTAAGATGACGTTTAAATTATGCTTTTTGTATTTCGTGAAACATATAGATTCTGCGCCTAATTGTAAAGCCCGTAAAGCCTCTTTGTTTGCCTGTTTTTCTGTTTTAATCTCAATTTCCACATGCATGTTCCAATAGGAATTTTGATTAAATGAATTGGTTTCTATTTTTTCATCTGGAAAGTATATTGGATCAAAAATGTGTTTCCCATATTGATTTTTCAATAGACTATTGCTATTTATTTTCTTCCAATCTTTTTTTGTTTGTGGTATAAATTTTGGAGTTTGGTTCATGTTATTTTTCACCATTATATTTTTATTCAATGATAAATACTTCTTCATTTTTTTTTGATAAAAAAAGTACTTCTCTAAAGTATTTTTCTAAATCTAGTGTTAATGAATCTGTTCTTATAATATTAAGCAATTTTTGATCTTGTTCAATTTCTCTGATATAGTATTCGATGTCACTTTCTAGTTTATTTATGTCGTTTTGTTTATTGGCTTGAACTAATATTGAGTTTGTGTCAAAAAAGATTATCCAAGTACAAAATATAACTACAGATAAAAAATATCTGTTTTTGATCCACCTAGGAATTTTTGTATAAAATCTAATTATATATTGCTTCATTTTTTTAGGAAAGGATATCTATAATCTTTGTCAGGTACGAAGTTCTCCTTTATCGTTCTTGGTGATACCCATCTAAGCAAGTTTAAATATGATCCTGCCTTATCATTAGTGCCTGATGCTCTGCCTCCACCAAATGGCTGCTGAGACACAACGGCTCCAGTAGGTTTGTCATTAATATAAAAATTGCCGGCAGACATTTTTAGAGATTTTAATGCTTGTGCTATTATCTGTCTGTCTTTTGCAAATATCGATCCAGTTAAACTATACTCAGATGTTTCATCTATTATGTTTAGTATTTTTTCAAAATCATCACTCTGATCGTATATATATATTGTTAACACTGGACCAAACAATTCTTCTTTCATTGTAAAGAAATCAGGTTTTTTTGCAACAATTACGGTGGGTTCAATAAAATAACCTGAGGACTTATCACATCCTCCTCCAAAAATAATTTCAGCATTTTTATCTTTTCGAACTTTATTGATCACCCCTTTTAATTTATTAAATGATTGTTCGTGAATTACAGCATTCATGAAATTTGAAAAATCGGAAGGTTCTCCCACTTGAATAGTTTGTAGCTCTTTAATTAATAATGTTTTAATACTTTTCCATCTATCTTTTGGTATGTATGCTCTAGATGCTGCAGAGCATTTTTGACCTTGATATTCAAAAGCTCCTCTTATCAGGGCGGTCACTACTTCTTTGTGATCTGCAGATTTATGTGCTAGTATAAAATCTTTTCCACCAGTTTCTCCTACAATCCTTGGATAATTTTTATACGATTTAATATTTTTGCCAATAGTTTGCCAAATGTCTTTAAATACTTTGGTTGATCCAGTAAAGTGTAATCCTGCAAACTCATGATGAGAAAAAATTATATTGCTGGTTAGTACAGGATCTGTGTAAACTACATTGATAACACCATCTGGTAAACCTGCTGCTTTAAATAAATCAATAATTATTTTGGTTGAATATATTTGATGGTCTGAAGGCTTCCATACGATTGTGTTACCCATTAATGCTGGTGCTACGCACAAATTCGCAGCAATTGATGTAAAGTTGAAAGGTGTAATTGCATATATAAAGCCATCTAATGGTCTATACTCCATTCTATTCCAAACTCCTCTAGATGATTCAGGTTGCTCTTGATATATGTCATGCATGAATTTTACATTAAATTTTAAAAAATCAATAAATTCACATGCTGCATCAATTTCTGCTTGAAATGCATTTTTTGATTGACCAATCATTGTAGCTGCATTAATTTTGTGTCTATAAGGACCAGCTAGAAGGTCAGCCGCTTTTAAAAATATTGATGCTCGATCTTGCCAACACATTGCCTCCCATTCACGTTTGGCTTTTATTGCTGCCTTTATTGCATTGTTAACATGAGTGGTATTTCCCTCGTAGTAGTGTCCAACAATATGTTTGTGATTGTGTGGCGGGGATATAGGTTTCTTTTTTTTTGATTTAACGTGTTTCCCATTAATCCACATAGGTATTTCTATAACTTTATTCATGGATTTTTTATATTCTTCTTGTAATTGTGCTCTTTCAATAGAATTAGGTGCATATGACTTAACAGGCTCACAGTTTGGGATTGGTGGTTTTGAAATATTATTATTCATTTTTTAATAGATATAATTGAGTTGCTATAAAAATAATAATAATTAATTATTTCAGAGCATTTGATGTGTTTTTTGATATACCAACCAATCTATCATAATTGCCCCAGGAAGGCGTATGGTATGTATATATAGAGTATTGGTTGCGTGTTTCTGAATAGTTATTATTCAAATAAGTTATTTTACTTTCATCTGATATTACATATTGATAATTATAGTATCCTTGTTTTAAGTATAAAAAACAGTAATAATATTTTTTTTGAGAATCATATTTCATTTCTGCTTCTGGTAATATGTCCCAATTTGTTAATTCTCCATATACATATATATTCTGATTTGTTACTTCATTATTAATAAGAGTAAATTTAACTAATGCATAATCACCTTCTGTATTACGATCTTTTGTTTCGTTAACAGATAAAACATATTTACCATTTAAATCATATTTAAATTCATAATCTTCATTTTTAATTTTGTCTGTAAATAAATCAATACAATAAATTTGATGTCCTTGTATCATTTTTTGTTCAATAGAATAAACGTTTTTCCCAAGATATCTTAAACTTTTCATATCGAAATCGAAAAATTCATTTCCTCCATTAAAAGATAAATCTCCCTGGTAATCAAATTCTAATACTTTATTATTTACAAAACTTGGTTTGCAATTGTCAATTATATTATTCCAATCATCATTTTTTTGGATAATAATTTTTAATTCTTGTGTTGGGTCTATAATATTCAGTTTTTCAAAGTTCTTAATATAAAAATCGATTTCTTGTTTTGTGTCCCTGTCTTGTGGTAGTGATGGTATTTTAATTGACATGTTAATATTTAATATGTCTTCGTGTATCATAAATCTTTTACTCAAAACAGGTGTATTTTTTTCAGTGTCATATACTAAAATAACATAGTTACCGGATTTTTTAAATTGAACATCTTCATTAGGAAAAACTAGATTATAGTTTACATATGGTGTAAGTGTGTTAAATGAGTATTCAAAGTTGTTAATATAGTTATCAAAAAATCCATTTAAGTATTCAGATTGTGTAATGTCTGAGTATTGCCAATCACTATCGCAATGAATAAAAGTATACGCGTATGTTGTGGATTCTGAAGCCAAAATGTCAAATGATAATTTTAATTTTTCAGAGGAATTTAGCTCTATAATGGGGTCAAGTAATTCGTTGACTTCATGTTCTATTTTAACAGATTTTGCGAAATTAATAGAGGAATTTGATTTTTTGGTATTATAGCTGAAGTCTTTTAAAAAAACAAATTCATTATATATGTCAAAAGATTGTGCTCTAGTCTGATTTATTAGAAATAAAGATAAGCA
The DNA here is from genome assembly GCA_002701365.1 of Flavobacteriales bacterium. Taxonomy (GTDB): domain Bacteria; phylum Bacteroidota; class Bacteroidia; order Flavobacteriales; family TMED113; genus SP256. The sequence goes on along the minus strand of NZUK01000012.1, from coordinate 39,494 downwards.
ACTCAAAAAGATAAATTTACTGTTCATAATTAAAGTAATTTAATTAAAATTAATAAAACTTATATGAATTGATAATTGCCTAATAGTCAAAGTTTCACAAATTTTTATAATTTAGAATGTTTCTAAATTATGTATTTTGTTAAAAATTTTTAAATTAAAATATGTTTCAATTTAAATAAGTTTCTATTTTTGAATTGCTAAAAATGGTAATCTAAAATAATCTTAGTATACATGGATATCAAATTATCTAAAGGAGCAGACATTAAAATCAAAGGTATTGCCGATAGAGTTTATGCTAATATTCCTCAATCAGATTTTTGCGCCCTAAAACCAACTGATTTTCATCTTTTAACTCCAAAATTGCAAGTCAAAGTTGGAGATCGTGTTGATGCTGGAGATGTTGTTTTTTATGATAAAAATTGTGATGCTATTAAATTCACCTCTCCAGTTAGTGGAGTTGTGCATGACATTGTTAGAGGTGAAAAAAGAAAAATATTAGAAATTATTATTTCTGCGGATCAAGAAATAAAATATAAAAACTTTGAAAAAAGAGATTTAGCATCTTTAGATCGTCAAAGTATTATAGATGACTTATTAGTGTCAGGTCTTTGGCCTTTAATTAGACAACGCCCCTTTGCAACTATCGCAAATCCTCAGGATATGCCAAAATCTATCTTTATTTCGGGTTTTGATTCTTCTCCCCTTGCTCCTGATAATGATTTTGTATTTCATGGTGATACTGATTTGTTTCAGTTAGGTTTAGATATTGTTACTCAACTAACAGATGGTACAACTCACTTGAATTTAGATGGTAATTCTAATGCAGCAAAAGTTTTTAATAATGCCAAAGGTGTACAAATTAATCATATATATGGACCACATCCTGCTGGTAATGTTGGTGTTCAGATTCACCATATTGATCCAATAAATAAAGGAGATGTTGTTTGGTATCTTGCACCTCAAGATATTGTGTCAATTGCTAGATTTTTTCGTGATGCAAAGTATGATCGATCAAGAATTGTTGTGTTGTCGGGTTCAATGGTAAAAAAACCTCGTTACTGCAGAGTGATGCAGGGTATGTCTATTTCCAATATGATACAAGATAATTTGATTGAAGGAGATAAGCGTTTTATTAGTGGTAATGTTTTAACTGGCACTAGAATACAAAAAGATGGATACCTAGGTTTTTATGATTTTCAATTATCAATTATTCCTGAGGGAAATTATAGTGAGTTTTTTGGTTGGTTGTTGCCTGGGTTTTCAAAATATAGTTTATCAAGAACATTTTTTTCGTGGTTAAGTTCTACTAAAGAATATGATTTAGATTCTAATACTCATGGTGAAGAAAGAGCTTATGTAGTGACGGGGCAATATGAGTCTTATATGCCTATTGATGTATTTCCAGTGCAATTAATTAAAGCGATCTTAATTGAAGATATAGAACTAATGGAGCATTTAGGAATATATGAAGTTGATTCAGAGGATTTTGCTTTGTGTGAGTTTGCTTGTACTTCAAAAATACCTGTTCAGTCAATCATAAGAAGAGGTTTAGATTTAATAAAAAAAGAGTGTAGTTAAATGAAGTTAATGCATAATATATTAAGAAAAATAAAGCCTCATTTCGAGGAGGGAGGCAGGTTACATACTTTGTATCCTGCATATGATGCTTTTGAAACTTTTTTATTTGTACCGAACCATACATCAAATAGAGGTACTCACATAAAAGATTCAGTAGATTTAAAACGAACAATGGTTTTAGTGATTATTGCTTTGTTACCTTGTTTATTATTTGGTATGTGGAATACAGGTTATCAATATCATTCTCAGTTAACAAGCGGAATGGACGGATATCAAGAAGTATACTCTATCTTTGATCACTTCTTATTTGGTTTATGGAAGGTGTTACCCCTAATTATTGTATCATATGTTGTAGGCTTAGGTATTGAGTTCGCATTTGCTGTGCAAAGAAAACACCAAGTTAATGAAGGGTATCTTGTAACAGGTATGCTTATTCCTTTAACTATGCCAATTGATGTTCCTCTCTGGATGTTAGCTTTGTCAGTTATTTTTGCAGTTGTTATTGGTAAAGAAGTTTTTGGTGGAACAGGAATGAATATAGTTAATCCTGCTTTGACAGCTCGAGCATTTATATTTTTTGCTTATCCAACTAAAATGTCAGGAGATAAAGTTTGGGTTCATTCTGCAGATAGTATAGATGGTATTTCAGGAGAAACTGCGCTAGGTCAATTAGCAAGTTTGGTAAATGTTAATCCTTTAAACACAGAAGTAATAAATAAGTCTAAGGAATTCCTTGGAGATGGTTTATATAGTTTGTCTAACTCCTTTTTTGGAATAATTCCAGGATCTATTGGCGAAACATCAGTAATCGCAATTTTGATCGGAGCACTTATCTTATTATTTACTGGGATTGGTTCCTTCCGTATCATGGCTTCCATGTTTGTTGGTGGTTTATCTATGGCATATATTTTTAATTGGGTTGCCCCGGATACTAATTTATTTATGTCATTAGATCCCTTACATCAATTATGCATAGGTAGTTTTTTATTTGGCATGGTTTTCATGGCAACTGATCCTGTATCTGCTGCTCAAACTAACAGAGGAAAAATTATTTATGGATTTTTGTGTGGTGTATTATCAATTATGATAAGAGTTTTTAATCCTGCATATCCTGAGGGTGTTATGGTTGCAATTTTATTTATGAATATTATGGCTCCATTAATTGATCACTATGTTGTTCAGGCAAATATTAATAGAAGGTTAAAAAGAATAAAAGTTAATGAATAAAGAAAGTAATACATATACGTTTACATTTGCTGTTATAATGGTACTTGTTATTGGTACAGTATTGGCTTTTACATCGGAAGTTTTACAGCCTAGAAAAAAACAAAATGCCGCTGATAAAAAAATGATTGATATTTTAAGTGCTATTGGTGTTGATGCAACAAGAACTCAGGCAAAAGAAAAGTACGCGAAGTATATTAGTTCTGAAACAATTATAAGTAATAAAGGCGAAATTATTGATGGTTCAGCATTTAACATTGACGTGTTATTTCAATATAGAGATAAAACACTTTCTCCTAATGATTTTAAATATCCTTTTTACACTGCAGAGAAAGATAATCAAACTTACTTCATTGTCCCAATGGCGGGTACTGGTCTTTGGGGGCCAGTCTGGGGATTTGTTGCCTTAGAAAAAGACTATAACACTGTTTATGGTGCGGTATTTGATCACAAAGCAGAGACTCCAGGTTTAGGAGCAGAGATAAATACAGATATTTTTGAATTGCCTTTTAAGGGCAAAAAAATTAAAAATTATTTAGGCGAATTTGTTTCAATTGAAGTAAAAAAAGGTGGTGCAGAAGAAGGTAATATGCATCAAGTTGATGGGATTACGGGCGGGACTATTACTAGTGACGGTGTGTCTGATATGCTATTCAATACTCTAAAGGTTTATGATAATTATTTTTCTGCAATCAATATTGTAAATGATACAACAGCTCAATTAATTAACACCAATAATATTAATATGCAATGAAGTCTTTTTTTAACAAACAACATCAAAAGCTAATAGCAGACCCTATGGGTGATCAAAACCCTATTACAATTCAAGTGCTTGGAATTTGCTCTGCGCTTGCTATTACTACTCAATTAGAAAATGCACTTGTTATGACCCTTGCTGTTATTTTTGTTATGACTTCGGCGAGTTCAATAATTTCAATTCTTAGAAATAACATCCCTAATAGAATTAGAATCATTGTTCAATTGTTAGTTGTTGCATCTTTAGTTGCTTTGGTTGATCAAATATTAAAAGCATTTTTGCCGGATGCTTCAGAACAATTATCTGTTTTTATTGGTTTAATAATTACTAATTGTATTATTATGGGTAGACTTGAGGCTTTTGCAATGGGAAATAAGCTGTGGGATTCGTTTTTAGATGCTCTTGGTAATGCTTTTGGATATGGTTGGATTTTGGTTGCCGTTGCTTTTGTTCGAGAATTATTTGGTTCTGGTAAATTGATGGGATACGAAGTGCCAGGGTTTAATTATCTATATGAACTGGGATATATGAATAACAATCTTATGATTTTACCACCTATGGCCTTAATTGTTGTTGGTTTAATTATATGGATGCAAAGAGCTAGAAATAACGATTTAATAGAAGAAAATTAATATGGATTTAGTAAATATTTTTATTAAAGGTGTTTTTATTGATAATATGATTTTTGCCTATTTTCTGGGTATGTGTTCATATTTAGCGGTATCTAAAACCGTACCTACTGCTAATGGATTAGGCTTAGCAGTTATTTTTGTACTAGGGATTACTGTTCCTGTTAATTATATTTTAGAAAATCAAATTTTAAAAGCTGGTGCGCTACAGTGGTTGGGAGATAATTTTGTTAGTGTTGATTTAAACGTGTTAAGTTTAATTATGTTTATTGCAGTTGTTTCTGCAATGGTTCAACTTGTTGAAATGATTATAGAGAAATTTTCTCCAGCTTTATATAGCTCTCTGGGTATTTTCTTGCCTTTAATTGCTGTTAATTGTGCAATATTAGGTGGAGCTTTATTTATGCAAGAAAGACAGTATTCTACTATAATAGAAGCTACTTCTTTTGCTTTAGGATCAGGAGTTGGCTGGTATTTAGCTATTGTTGCTATTGCTGCTATTAGAGAAAAGATAAGATATTCAAACGTGCCTGCTCCTTTAAGAGGACTAGGTATTACGTACATTATTACTGGTTTAATGGGCATAGCATTTATGTGCTTTATGGGAATAAAAATTTAATTATGATATATACTATAATTGCTGCAGTAGTTTTCTTTTTAGTTGTTATACTATCTTTAGTCAGTATATTACTTTTTGCTAAATCAAAGTTGTTGCCCTCTGGTGAAGTTACCTTAACAATCAACGGAAAGGAAAATATTACTATTAATCCGGGTGGGACAATCCTGGGAACGCTCGGTGATAACAAAATTTTTCTACCTTCTGCTTGTGGTGGTGGTGGTACTTGTGCTATGTGTAAGTGTCAGGTGAACTCAGGTGGTGGAGAAATTCTTCCAACAGAAAAGCCATATTTTTCAAGAAAAGAAATACAAGAAAATTGGCGTTTAGGTTGTCAGGTAAAAATAAAAAATGACATGGATATTAATATTCCTGAAGAAATTTTTGGAATAAAGAAATGGGAATGCGAAGTAGTTTCAAATTATAGTGTCGCATCCTTTATTAAGGAATTTGTTGTAAAACTGCCAGAAGGCGAGAAACTTGATTTTGAGGCGGGTGGTTATATACAAATTGATGTTCCAGAAATTGAAGTGGCCTACAATGAAATGGATATATCACCTCATCCGAAAGATGAAGCAGGTCAAGATAAGTTTAAAGGTGAGTGGGATAAATTTGCTTTATGGGACTTAAATATGAAAAATGATGAACCTGTTTTTCGTGCTTATTCAATGGCTAATCATCCTGCTGAAGGGAACATAGTGATGTTAAATATTCGTATTGCGACTCCTCCTTGGGATAGAACTAAAAATACTTGGATGAATGTAAATCCTGGAGTATGTTCCTCTTATGTGTATTCCTTGAAACCAGGAGATAAAGTTACTGTATCAGGTCCGTATGGAGAGTTCTTTATTAAGGAAACAGAAAATGAAATGGTTTATATTGGTGGTGGAGCTGGTATGGCTCCTATGCGGTCGCATTTGTTTCATTTATTTCATACGTTAAAAACTACAAGAAAGGTAACTTTCTTTTATGGCGGAAGATCAAAAAGAGAGTTATTTTATTTAGATGATTTTAGAGCTATTGAAAAAGAATTTCCAAATTTTAAATTTCATATTGCCCTATCTGAACCCCTACCTGAAGACAACTGGGTGGAAAAGAAAGGCCTTGATGACAAGGGAGATGGTTTTGTTGGCTTTATTCATGACACTGTAATTGACCACCATTTTAAAAATCATGAGGCCCCCGAAGATATAGAAGTTTATTTTTGTGGTCCTCCACTTATGAATCAAGCAGTTTTGAAAATGTGTGATGATTGGGGTATACCGGAAGAAAATGTAGACTTTGATGACTTTGGTGAATAAAATATTATATATCTCTATATTTTTAATTTTTTTTTCTTGTCAAGATGATGTTCAACAACATAGTTTGAATGGCTTTACTCAAGGTACAAGCTATATGATAAAATATAATCATCTAGATGATCTTATAAGTTATTATGAGATAGATAGTCTTTTAAAAAATATTGACTTATCAATGTCTTCCTACATTGACAACTCATTAATTAACTTAATTAATGCGGGTATGGTAGTAGATATAGATTCATTACTTGAAATAGTTTTACAACGATCTATTGAAATATGTCATGAAACTGATGGTATGTTTGATGTTACTATTGCACCATTAGTAGATTATTGGGGTTTTGGCCCTGATAAAATAAAAAAGAAGGCTTCTAGTGATGATTCTATTCCTTATTCTCTTAACATAGGTTGTGATAAAATAAAATTGCAAAATAATCAAATCATAAAATTCAACGAAGTTACTATTGATGTAAATGGAATCGCTCAAGGTTTTACAGTAGATTATATTGCTCAATATTTTCATAAAATGAATATAGATGATTTTATGATTGAGGTTGGCGGTGAAATTAGATGTTCAGGTGATAATATGGGGGGTGGTTGGAAAATTGGAATTGATAAGCCAACAGATCGAGAAAGAGGTTTTGCATTTATTTTAAACTTAAAAGATGTTTCACTTGCTACATCTGGCTCATATCGTAATTATTATTATTCTGATTCGATAAAAATAAGTCACACGATTAATCCAAAAACTTTATTGCCTGCTGATAATAAATTGTTGAGTGCTACAATTTTACATGATAATTGTATGAGTGCAGATGCTTATGCAACAGCTTGCATGTCATTTGGTTTGACTAGTGCACAAAACTTTTTGGAAAAAAATCAAATTTCAGGTTGTTTAATTTATGTTGAAAATAATGATACTTTAAATTACTTTTCATCAGGATTTTCTTCTTTTTTGCATTGATCTCCTGGATCGGCCCCACAGTAACTACATTTTTCACCTTCTTTATTTAGAAAAGGATTATTACTCGCACATGTTCCAGAAAATTGTCCATTTGGTTTAATGAGTATTTTAATTGCTATACCCATTAAACATATGCTAATTATTCCTATTGATATAATTATTGTAGTACTCATAAAATACAAACTTCTTCCTCTAAAGTAATATTAAATTTTTCATAAACACTGTGTTTAATATTTTTTGAGAGATTAGCAATTTCTTGGCCTGTTGCTTTATTGTGATTAATTAAAATCAATGCGTGTTTTTCGTATACTCCGCATGATTCTTCTTGGTAACCTTTCCAATTTAATTTTTCAATGAGCCATGCTGCTGGAATTTTTATTTTTTCCTTTTTAAAAAAAGGTATTTCAGGGTATTTTTTTTGTAGTTCAATCAATTGTTCTTGATTAATTATAGGGTTTTTAAAAAAGCTACCTGCATTTCCAATCTTTTTTGGATTTGGCAATTTGCTATTTCTTATTTCTATAATTATTTCGCGAATTTTTTGACTGTCTAGTTTTTTCAAACCTAACTGTTTGATTTTTTCTTTGAGTATATGGTAGTTTAAATTAATTTTTTTGGTCTTTTTTAATTTGATAAAAACTTTTGTAATTATAAATTTATTTTTTAGTTGTTTCTTAAATGCAGATTCTCTGTAGCTAAATAAACAATCTGACTTATTAAAAATTTGAGTCTCTGAATTAGTTAAGTTTATTGCCTCTAGTTTTATAAAAACATCTTTTAGTTCTACGCCATATGCGCCAATATTTTGGATTGGTGCTGCTCCAACAGAACCTGGTATTAATGATAAATTTTCAATTCCATAAAATTTATGTTGCGTACTCCATTTAACAAAATCGTCCCAGTTTTCTCCAGCTCCAACTTGAATCATAGCTGATTCTTTGTCTTCTTGAATAATTTTGATTCCTTTAATTTTATTGTGTATAACGAGGCCAGAAATATTTTTTGTAATTAAAATATTACTTCCTCCGCCTAAAATTAGTTTGGGTTTTTTATTAATTTTTTGATTTGATAATAAGTCTAATATGTCTTTTTTGTTTTTTACTATAGCAAATAAATTTGCTATAGCATCTATTTTAAAAGAATTATAATTTAGTAATGATTGAGAATTTATTATCTTCATAATACTAATATAATTGGTTTTCATTTAACTAAATACAATTGAAGAGAGTTATTATTTCAGTCACCAATGATTTAACCACTGATCAGCGTGTTGACAAGGTTGCTAATTCATTATTTAAAGCTGGGTTTACAGTTCTTTTAATTGGTAGGTCTTTGCCATGTTCACTTGCTTTGAGTAAAAGACATTATTCGGCCGTTAGATTAAGTATGTTTTTTAATAAAGGTTTTTTATTTTATTTAGAATATAATCTAAAACTTTTTTTTTATTTAATTTCTAAAAAAAGTGATATTTTATTATCAAACGATCTAGATACTATATGCGCAAATTTCTTTGCGTCAAAATTAAAAAAAAACAAATTAATATATGATAGTCATGAGATTTTTACTGAGGTTCCAGAATTAAATGAGCGTCCATTTGTGAAATTTATTTGGTTGCTAATAGAAAGGTTTTTTATCAAAAAAATTAAAACTTCATACACTGTTAGCGATGGTTTTGCTGAATATTATAATCAAAAATATGGTATTTGTATGTCAGTTATTTCTAACTTTCCTTTGTCTAGGATAGTCACAGAATCTATGAAAAAAACTACTCAAAAAAAAATCATTTACCAGGGTGCTGTTAATAAGGATCGTGGTGTTCATTTAATGGTAGAAGCGATGTTATATGTTAATGCAAAATTGTACATTGTTGGTGATGGTGATCTATTGCCTCAGATTCAAGATCATGTTAAAAGATTATCACTTGAAGGTAAGGTGGTTTTTTTAGGAAAACTTCCATTTAATGATTTATTTAAAATAACGTGTTCAGCTGATTTGGGTTTGTCATTTGAAGATGATACTTGTTTGTCATATAGGTATTCTTTACCTAATAAGATTTTTGATTATATAAGTGCAGAGATACCTGTTTTGGTGAGTGATTTGCCTGAGTTTAAAAATATTATTGAGGCTGACAGTATTGGTGAAGTTATACGTAAAAGAACTCCCAAGGATGTATCTAATCAAATAAACAACTTGCTATCTGTCCCTAAGTCACATTGGGTATCTGCTTTAAGGTCTGCAAAAAGCAAATATAATTGGCAAAATCAAGAATCTAAATTACTATCGTTTTTTAGTTAAGTTTCTATTTGCCAACATATGAGATAAAAACCCAATTTTATAAATTTGAAATAATAATAGAGAAGGATGGTTAGACTTCATGTTTTTCAGAATTAATGGCTTAAATATTTGAAATAATGTTACCAGTATTTTTGTAAGTTTAAGTTTAGAAATCATATGATATGTCTGTATAATTTTAATTTTCTTTTTGTTTTTTGAAAATTTATAAAAATCAATTAAGTTCTCTATTGCAGATTCAGTGTCCTTGATGTAATCTATTGTTTTTTTGACCCCTAAATGAATGAGAGGGTTTTTAATGTATGTAGGTTTTAATTTATTGTCTACAATAAATAAAACATCTTCGTATCCATATGTGTTAATATTCTCATTGAATTGAATATTTTTTTCTGTAAAGCATTTTTTAGAAATTAAAAAATGATGAGATGAGAATGAGTTTTTCTTTCTTTTTGTTTCAATTTTGGTTCCATATTTCCAATGTAGTTTTTGATTTGATTTTGGTGGTTTTTTATCATAAACTGTACCTCCGTACAAAACTACTCTAGTATAGTCTTCTTTTTTAATGTTATGAATTTGATCTGTATAGTTTTTAATAAAATTGGAATGTGCAATTTTTGAATCACAATCTATAAACAAAAGCCAATCATAATTGGCTGTTTTGGCCATCATGTTTCTAATTTTAGATCTACCAATATTATTTTGCAGTTTATGGTATTTAACATTTTTTAATTTATCTACTCTAATATTAGAAAAGCATTTAGTCGACCCATCTTCAAAACATAGTATTTCGAATTTTTTGAGTGATTTCGAATTTTTGCAAAGCTTATTTATGGATTTTACCAAATCTGTTATGTCAAAATTATAACACGGAATTAGAATGGATAAATTGCACTTACTTTTCAGACACATAGTTTTTATCGCATATTATTGTTCGTTTTGGAAATTTGTCCATGAGGTATTTGTCATGTGAAGCCATTAAGACTGTTTTTTTTGATGAAATATCTTGTAGAAGCTGTATGATTTCTTCAGAAGTTTCTGGGTCAAGATTTCCTGTAGGCTCATCTGCTAGTATTAAATTGGGGTTATTTATAAAGGCTCTAGCAATTGCAATCCTTTGTTGTTCGCCTCCAGAAAGTTGATGTGGCATCTTGTGACCTTTTGTTGACATGTTGACTAGTTGTAAGACTTCTTGTAGTCTTTTTTTCATCAAGCCATTGTCTTTCCAATCTGTTGCACGCATTACAAATAATAAATTTTCCGTAACACTTCTGTCTTGTAAAAGTTGAAAATCTTGAAAAATTATTCCGATTCTTCTTCTTAGAAATGGAATGTCTTTTTCTCGTATCTTTTTTAAGTCAAAGCCTACAATTTCTCCTTCTCCGCTGCTTAATTGTAGATCTCCGTATAATGTTTTTAATAGACTACTTTTGCCACTACCCGTTTTACCAATTAAATATACAAACTCCCCACTTCTTACCTCAAATGTCACATCTTTTAGTATAAGGTGATTGTTTTGATGTATTTGTGCATTTTCAATTTTAATAATATTTTCTATATTCAAGGTGATGGGTTTAGATATTAATATCACAAATTTAATTAAATAAAAAAATCTAAAAATAAATGTTAATTATTTTGTTAAAATTTTTAGTCTGAAGTTGTTTCATTATTTGAATAATAAACATATGTTTAATAATTATATCATGAGGTTTGTTTTTTGCTTATTTCTTTCTTTTTTTTCTTTTTCATTTTCCCAGGATTATGATGAGGCATTAAGTTGTTTTTATGCCCAGGATTATGTTTGCGCAAAGAATTATTTTTCAAAAGTTATTAATACAAAAGCCTTGTTAAATAATAAAACCATTGAGTACTCAAATTATTATTTATTTCTATCATCATTAAAGTTATATAATAATGATACGGAGTATTTGTTTAATAAATTTTTATCTAATTATCCTCTTAGTGAGAAAAAAGAAGACGCTATATTTTACATGAGCGAGTATTTGTTTGAAAAAAAACAATATAAAGATGTTTTTCAACTCTTGAGTGCTTTGAATATATATAAGTTAGATTCTTCAAAAAAGTATTTTGCATTTTTTTATCTTGGTTACAGTTGTTATAAAACAAATAAATATGATTTAGCTAAAAGTAGTTTTTATGAATTGCAACAGCAGAATTACCACCCACATAAAGAAGATGCATTATTTTATAATGCCTATATTTTATTTCTTGAGGGTTCAGATGATTCAGCGTTAGAAATATTTAAAGAGTTGAAGAGCTCTAAAAAATATTCTAAACAGGTGCCTTATTTTATTTCAAGAATTTTATTTGATTTAGGTCATTATAATGAGTTGTCAGATTTTTTAGAACCTATATTAGATTCTACTAGATGCGACTACTATAATGACTTGCTTTTAATTCAGGCAAAATCTGCATATAAATTAAAAAAGTATGACTCTTCAATAGTTTATTTTGAAGAGTATAAGCAACTTAAAGATACTTTAACAACAACCCAGTTATATCAAATAGGAATTGCTTATTATAATAAGGGGCTTTATGGCTTTGCTATTAATCATTTAAATAAAATTCTTTTTACAGAGGATGAGAATATTGCACAATACGCATATTATTTTTTAGGCGACAGTTATAGAAAAACTCAAGATTATAACGAAGCCATGAATGCTTTTCGTGCGGCTTCTTTAATAGATTCAGATTCCATCGTTAAGCATGATGCGTCATATCAATTTGCTATTTTATGCTATGAGTATAAAAATCCCTTATATGATCCGATCCAAAATCTTACAGAGTTCATTAATCAATATCCTAAATCGATGCATTTAGATGAGATTTATACTTGTTTAGCCAATACCTATTTAAATACTAGCAATTATGATGATGCTATTTCAGTTTTGGAAAAAAGTGAATTAATTAGTCAAGATGTAAAAAAGCAATATCAAAAAATATGTTTTTACAAGGGAGTTCAGCTTTATAATGACGGAATGTATGAACAGGCTATTTTTTATTTTAATAAATCAATTAATACTGAATTATATTCAGATATTTTTTATAAAACATATTACTGGATAGGAGAATCATATTTTAATCTAGAATTATATGATAATGCCCTTCAGTCTTATCAAAAACTTTTTTCCAAAAGTAATATACTATATTCTCAAAGTTTATATTCTCAAGCATATTGCTATTTAAAAAAGAAAGACTATGGTGAATCTATAAGAAAATTTCAAGCAGCGATAGAATATAATAAAGATCAAAAAATTTTATATGATATTTATTTGCGTATGGCTGATAGTTATTTTGCATCTAGTGATTATCAATTGTCGGTTAATTTTTTTAATAAAGCTTTAAAGCTGTCAGGTATTGAAGATGATTATGCATCTTATAAAAAAAGTACGTCATATGTGCTATTAAATGATTATCGTAGTGCAATTAAGTCATTTAGTGATCTGATTCAAATTTTTCCGGAGTCTAATTATATTGATAATGCTCTTTTTGATTTAGGGAATACTTATATTTTGTCAAAAGAATTAGATTTGTCGTTACAAACATTTTCTTTGATTCGTGCTAATTTTCCTAATAGCCTTTATTATCCGATTGCTACATTAAAAACAGGTTTAGTGTATTATATGCAAGGAAGAGATCAGGAGGCTATTAGTGTTCTTAAAAGTCTATTAAACCAATTTCCTAACACAAACACTTCTCAGGAAGCATTACATGTTATTAAAAACATATATAATGAAACGGGGCAAGCGGATCAGTTTCTAGATTTAATTAAGAATATTAATCATAATTATACTGACGCTGATTTAGATTCTTCGACATATTCATCTTCGGAGTTGCAATACATGCAAGGCAATTATCAAAATGCAATTAATTCTTTTAACTCTTATCTGTCTTACTATCCTAAGGGTCTTTTTTATTTAGAAGCGAATTATTACTTGTATAAAAGTCATGAAATAGTAGGTGATCTAGAAAGTGCTATGCTAGCACTCAACAGCATTGTAAATGAAAATGAAAATAAATATACTATTGACGGCATTTTTAATTTGGCTAAAATGAGTTATGAGTTGCAAAAGTATATTTCTTCAGAACAGTATTTTAGCCAATTATTAGAATTAGCGTCTGAAATTGAATTGAAAAAACAAGCTATTTTAGGTCTAGCAGAGTCGCAATTTAAATTATTTAAATATGAACAATTACTAGAAACTACATCTAATCTCGTTGGCGATGGTTTATTTTCTGGAAAAGAAGCAATTCGTATTCGTTATCTCAAAGCATTCTCTTTGTATAAAATGAATAGAAGTAAGCAGTCATTAGTTGAATTTAAATGGCTTGCGCTTAATACGCAAGGAGCATTAAAAGCTGAATCGTATTATTACATTGCTTTACTCTTTTATAATAGTAATGATTATTCAGATACTCAGACTACAATTTTTAAATTAGTGAATGAACTGCCTAATTACTCTGTCTGGGTAGAAAAAGCCTTATTATTACTTGCAAAAAATTATATTGCACAAGAAGATATGTTTCAGGGACAGCATATATTAAATGAATTAGAAAAAAAATCATCAAATCCTGAAATATTAAATGAATTGAATCTAATATTAAAAAACAATTTTTTAGATAATAAAACAGACTCTTTAATTTACATTAATGATTAAAAAATTATTCTTCATATTATTAGTAATTTTATCTTTGCATGCATTGTCTCAAGATGATAATTTAAGAATTGAAACGATTGATGTTTTTAAAGAATATGCTCCAGATATAAGAAGTAGTGTTAAAATTAGTGATCAGCCGATTTTTACCGACACTTTGAAGGCACAAATTATTTCTAATAAATCTATATTGCAACGTGAAATTTTGTTGCAAGAAAGTATTGTACTTAACAGCCCCAGTAAGTTTAGATTTGAGAGTTCACGGCCTGTTTATAGTAAGTATTTGTCACTTAAATTTGGTAACGAAGCTTTTTTTAATACTAAACTACATTATACAAATGGGGTCTCTATGCAGCATAATTCGGGATTTTATTTAGAACATGATTCTAAAAATCGACTTTTTTTAAATCAGGTTGCTGATGGTTATGTATTAAACTTATTAAAATTTTATAGTAACATCTTTAAGGGGGACAATACATTTCAAACTTTAGTTCAATTTAATAATAGAACAGGTTTTTATTGGGGAGAACAATATGCATTAGATCTCCCGTTAGAAGAAATAAGCGAATTTGTTGGCAATCAATTAGCATTGAATTTTAATTTTTATAAAGATTCTCAAACAAGTCTTTTAACTAATTTTGATTGTAATGTGAATTATTTTCACCATAATTATGGTCGTCAGGATTTTTTTGCAAACCCCTCTATTAATTTGCAAAAAGAACAGGCTTTAAAAAAATATCATTTCAATTTAGATATAGTTTTTTCACAATCAATATTTAATAATGATTCTAGTTTAGTCCTGGACAATTTACATTATGGACGTTTTAAGTCATTAAGGTCTTTAAGCAATGATTTTTCAGATCTTTTCATAAGTTCTAAGATGCTGGTTAGTGGAAGTGGTTTTTTTGACTACAACGTTGGTGTTTCTTTTAACTATCTTCCTGATGAGAATATTAAATTTGGTGGTACGCCACAATTGTCTCCAGAAATAGATTTAGTACATAAAATCAATAATACTCAGTATTTAGAATTGACGATGAAAAGGTCTCTTGTGTATCATTCATTTCATCAAATTTTTTCAGAAACTCCGTTTATTGATCCGTATTTTAGAAATTGTCTTTCAAGGCTAGTTAACATGGATTTAATGTATACTAAAAAAATAAATCAAGATATTTCTTTTTCTGGTCAGTTTAAGTACATAAGAGAAAGAGGAGCTTTAATACCTTTTGTTTTTTCACAAGAATACTTAAATGATTTATCTACTTTAACCATGAATCCTTTAGGCATGTATCGAGATGGGTTACGTAGAGGAATTAGCACTTCTTCATCTATAAGTATTGATAAGGAGAAGTATAGTTTATTTGTTGATATAGTTTGGAATAGAATTAAATCTAAAAATACTGACTATGAAGGTGCTCAATTTATACCTAAAATTAAAATGAACAGTGTTTTAACGATTAGTTTTTTTGATAAAATTAATATCATATCTAGTTCTACTTTTTATGGAAAAAGAGACGCTTTTCAAATTTCTGATTTAACAGTTGATAATTCTTTTGAAATTTTTAAAATAGATCCATGTTTAAGAACAGACTTGTCAATTAGTTATGATTTTAAGAACACTCAATTTTTATTAAATATTAACAATATTTTTGGTCAAAAAATCGATTTATTTCATGGTTATTATGATGATGATGGCCTAAGAATGAGTTTAGGTTGTGTCTATAAATTTTAATAAAAAAATAATTTCTTTTTTATTATTAAAATAAGTTACAAGAAGCTAGATATTTAGTATATTTAGTATACAAAGAAATATATCATAAATTATGGATTCAAATGATCAAAATAAACAGCAGTATTCTGCTGGTAGTATTCAGGTTTTAGAAGGCTTAGAAGCGGTTAGAAAAAGACCAGCAATGTATATAGGTGATATTGGAGTTAAAGGATTGCATCATCTTGTATACGAAGTTGTAGATAATTCAATTGATGAAGCTTTAGCGGGGCATTGCACAGGTATCGAATGTTTTATTAACGAAAACAACTCTATTACTGTATCTGATAATGGTAGGGGAATCCCAACTGGAATTCATGAAAAAGAAGGCAGATCGGCGTTAGAAGTTGTGATGACAGTGCTACATGCTGGTGGTAAGTTCGATAAGGGCTCATATAAGGTGTCTGGCGGTTTACATGGAGTTGGAGTGTCTTGTGTAAATGCTTTGTCTTCTCATTTGAGAGTTGAAGTACACAGAGATGGTAAGATTTTTGAACAAGAATATAAAATTGGTATTCCTCAATACGATGTTCGTGAAATAGGCGAAACTGACAAAACAGGGACTTTTGTTACTTTTCAACCAGATGCTTCAATTTTTGAAGAAATAGTTTATAGTTACGATATTTTAGTTGCTCGATTAAGAGAATTAGCTTTCTTAAATAAGGGAATAAATTTATCAATTACTGATAAAAGGAGGAAAGATGAAAACGGAGATTTTGTAAAGGAAACATTTTATTCTGAAAGAGGGTTAAAAGAATTCGTAGAATTCCTGGATCAAACAAGAGATTCTATATTGTCAGATGTAATTCATATAGATGGAGAGAAAGAAGGCATTCCAGTAGAAGTTGCTATGGTTTATAATACTTCTTACACTGAAAATGTTTTTTCTTATGTTAATAATATCAATACACATGAGGGAGGAACACATCTTTCAGGTTTTAAAAGAGGACTTACACGTACACTTAAAAAATATGCCGATGAGTCAGGATTGCTTAAAAAAGTGAAATTTGAAATTTCTGGAGACGATTTTAGAGAAGGTCTAACAGCTATTATTTCAGTAAAAGTAATGGAACCACAATTTGAAGGTCAAACG
The DNA here is from genome assembly GCA_002701365.1 of Flavobacteriales bacterium. Lineage (GTDB taxonomy): Bacteria > Bacteroidota > Bacteroidia > Flavobacteriales > TMED113 > SP256. Next base: position 22,602 of record NZUK01000012.1, on the reverse strand, counting down.
AAAACTAAATTAGGTAATAAGGAAGTTACTACGGCTGTTTCACAATCTGTAAGCGATATGTTGTCCTTTTATTTAGAAGAAAACCCTGAGCAAGCAAAAAGAATTGTTCAAAAAGTAATTTTAGCAGCAACAGCAAGAAACGCTGCTGCTAAAGCTAGGGAGATGGTTCAGAGAAAAACTGTAATGTCTTCAACAGGTCTGCCAGGTAAATTATCTGATTGTTCAGAAACTAACCCAGAGAATTGTGAGATATTCTTGGTTGAGGGAGACTCTGCGGGAGGAACAGCAAAACAAGGAAGAGATAGAGGTTTTCAAGCTATTTTGCCTCTCAGAGGTAAAATATTAAACGTTGAAAAGGCGATGCCATATAAAGTTTTTGAAAATGAGGAAATTAAAAATATGTTTACTGCCTTAGGTGTTTCTGTTGGTACTGAAGATGATGATCGTGCATTAAATTTAGAAAAATTAAGATATCATAAAATAGTTGTTATGTGTGATGCTGATGTAGATGGTAGTCATATAGCAACCTTAATATTAACATTCTTCTTCCGCTATATGAAAGAATTAGTGGAAAATGGGTATGTCTATATAGCAACTCCACCATTATATCTTGTGAAAAAAGGTTCAACTCAAAGATACTGTTGGAATGATCAAGAACGTGATAATACTATTAATGAGCTAAAGGCAGGTAAGGATGTTAGGGTCAATGTCCAGCGTTATAAAGGTTTGGGAGAGATGAACGCATCTCAGTTATGGGACACGACAATGAATCCTGAATTTAGAACATTACGGCAAGTGACAATAGATAATGCGACTGAAGCAGACAGAGTGTTTTCTATGTTAATGGGAGATGATGTGCCACCTAGGCGAGCATTTATTGAAGCTAATGCAAAGTATGCTAAAATTGATGTTTAATTTATTTAGCCATTATTAGTTTTCCTTTCTCTTCTTTTTCAATACCCATAGTCGTTGTATAGTTTATTTTGTAACTATATGTATCAGAGTTCAGTAGAGATCCATTTTCAAGTTTTCCATCCCATCCTTGATTATAGTTATAAGTTTCAAATATTTTTTTACCCCATCTGTCAAAAATCATTAAACTATATGATTCTTCATTAATATTAAATAATGATGGTGTAAAAGTGTCATTTATTCCATCATTATTTGGTGTAAAAATATTAGGAGAGTATGAATAATAATCTTGTAATACTTCAATTTTTTTTGTTAATTCATCTTGACAGCCGTAAGAATCTACAACGGTTAATGTGACATAATATGTACCAGGGTTTGTATATAAATGTGATGTTTCTTGATTTTCGTATTGCGTTAATGTATTTCCATCACCAAAATTCCAAGTCCATGTATCAATATTAATATCATTAGAAAAATCTGTAAATACTGTTGGATTGTTTGAAAGATAAAATTCATCAAAATCAATATTAAAATCGGCAATTGGAGCAGCATTTAAATTAATAGACACTTCTTCTAAGCATCCTAATTCGTCCGTGATTTCAATTAAATAATCACCCTCAATTAGATTGTTAAAATAGCCATTATTGTTGATTGCTTCAGAATTATTATTACTAAGATTAAATAATTCATATATATAAGGTGGAGTTCCGCCAGTTGTGCTAATTGTAATTTCACCATTGTTGCTTATGCACTCGGATAATAATGGATCAATAATTATCCCTTCGTTTTCAGTTATTTCTAGACTAGTTAAATAATTACAATTATTATCATCTAAAACAGACAAATCATAAGTTCCACCATTAAGATTGGCTATGTCTTCAGTTTGGGCAAAAAAACCACTATTATTAGACCATTCATATGAATATGGTGGTGTGCCACCTGACATAGTAATTTGAATAAATCCATTAGCTGCATCTAAGCATGTTACTCCTCCTATTTCATCCTCTGAAAGATCTAGTTCTGAAGGTTCAGTAATAGTGAAAAATATTTCATTACTCTCAGTAAGGCATCCATTTACATCAGTAGGAGTATAATAATAATTTCCAGCAACTAGGTTGCTAAATATTATTGTATTACCACCTTGCTCATCTATTGTTTCGCCGTTTTCTTGATCGCCAAGAATAGTGTTGTATGGCGGAGTTCCTCCATTTATTTCTATCTCAATTAAACCATCGTTTTCACCATTACATTCTACGTTAGTGTTTATATAGGAAGAATTTACTTGACTTGGTTCATATAATATAAACTCCAGTTGTTCGCTTATGCAAAAACTATTTTGTTCAGTTATATTGACGTAATAGGTTCCTGGCTCTAAATTTTCAAAAATCCATGTTTCGTCACTCGTAGTTTCTGAATCAATTAGATTGTTGTTAATATCGAATAGGCTATATAGCCAATCACCACTTTCAGGAGCAATTACTTCAATTGTTCCATCACTGGAATTATAACATATAATGTCAGTATTATCGCCATTAATAGGAAGTACTTCAAATGTAATACTTACATCGTCACCTTCTATACCTCCTTCAAATCCACACCAATCTCCGGCATCACCACATAAAGAAGCGCCAGCAGTATATGTAACATCTCCACCTGGGTATACTGTAATTTCTCCGCCAGTTCCAATTTGATTACCAAACTCATCTTGCCAAATAATATCTGTTCCCGCAACTGCAGGTGCAAATTCAATATTTTCGATGATATAATCATTGTCTCCATTTGGTGTAAAGCTCCAACCGTCATTTTCACAAGTCCATTCGTTTGGGTAGTTTCGTTCGACGCCATCAAGACCAGTTACTACATGAGCAATTGTTCCATCTTCATTATGTAGACCATGGATAGCTACCCCTCCATTCCAACTTGTGCAAAGTACTTTTTGAGCAATATGAGTTTCAATAATATTTGTAGTTTCAAAAAGTTTAATTTGACTAGAGTAACAAATTTCTGTACATGAAAACATTGGTATACCACAAAATGATGCAATAAAAACCCGATTGGGTGCTTCTCCAGTAGTCGCAAATTGAATAATTCCATTACCATTTACCCCAGGATAGATGTCCTGCCAAGGACATAGAATTGCATTAAGAGGAGCATCAAAATTGTTTGGTATAGCTGCATTTATTGCCCATGCAGAATAAGCACCAGCGTTAGAAGTAATAAATGATAAATAGTTGTTTGAGGACAATACCACTTGATTATACGTGTTGCCATAAAACTCAAAATCAAATCCCATATCAATCACGCCGCCAAAAATATCATCTGTATATATATTAGCATCAGTTAAATCAACTGCATAAGATGTAGCTGTTAATGTCACAGGAACAGTTCCTTGTTGACCATCACATAGTATAACGTCATCAGATGCAACCACTTGTCCATTTAAATATGATATTGAGATTATTGAGATTATAAAAAATAAAGTTCTGATTTTCATTTTTAATTATTTTAAATATGTTATTTAGTACATGAGTTCAAAAATCGTACCAACAATAATATTAAATATACGATAATATAAAATTTCGATCTTATTTAAAAAAATAAATTATATGAATAAAGTATTTTTCTAACTAATTGTAATAATAAAAAAAACATCTTCCCCATGGAAAAATTATTTATAAATTTTATACATTCGTGTTAATTAAAAATAATATGAAAAATTGATGAAAATTACTGTAGTTGGTGCTGGTGCGGTTGGAGCAAGCTGCGCTGAATATATAGCCATTAAAAATTTTGCTTCAGAAGTTGTTTTACTAGATATTAAGAAAGATTTTGCTGAAGGAAAAGCGATGGATTTAATGCAAACTTCTTCTCTAAATAGTTTTGATACCATGATTAATGGTGTTACTAATGATTATTCTCAAACTAAAAATAGTGATATAGCTGTTATTACAAGTGGTATTCCTAGAAAGCCAGGAATGTCTAGAGAGGAACTAATAGGGATTAATGCGGGTATTGTTAAGCAAGTTTCACAAAATTTAATTAAGTATTCTCCGAATGTTATTTTAATTATAGTTAGTAATCCAATGGATACTATGACATACCTTACTCATAGGGTTACAGGAATACAAAAAAACAGGATTATTGGAATGGGTGGAGCTCTAGATAGTGCAAGATTTAAATATCGGCTGAGTGAAGCATTAAATTGTCCATCTTCAGATATATCAGCTATGGTTATAGGTGGTCATAGTGATAAGGGGATGGTACCTTTAACAAGGTTAGCTACCAGAAATAGTGTTAGGGTGTCTGATTTTCTGTCTGAAGAAAGATTAAACACAGTTAAACAAGATACAAAAGTAGGTGGAGCTACATTAACGGCAATGTTAGGAACTTCTGCTTGGTACGCTCCGGGTGCAGCTGTTTCAGCTCTTGTGCAAGCTATTGCCTGTGATCAGAAAAAAATGTTTCCATGTTCTGTAATGTTAAATGGTGAGTATGGATTGTCAGATTTGACTATTGGTGTGCCAGTAATTCTGGGGCGGAATGGTGTAGAAAAAATAGTTGAACTAGATTTAGAAAACAATGAACTAGATCAACTTTCTGAGTCTGCTATTGCTGTTCAAAAAACCAATAATATGTTAGCAGAAATGGGTTTGTTTTAGTGGCAAATCACTTTTTTTACAAATTGATCTGTTTTGTTTTTAAATTCAAGTATGTAAAATCCTTTTTTCGGATCACTTATTTCTATGTGTTTTGATGTCGTAATTTCCTCTTTACTTATAATTTGCCCTAAACTTGAAATTATTGAAACAGTATAGTGTGTGTTGTTCGGATTTTCTATATTAAATTTTCCATTATTTGGATTTGGTTTAATTGTGATATCATGATTTGAAGTATGATCTTGCTCGTGTCTTGCATTAAAATTTAATCCAAAATACAACTCTAAGCCACCACTAGAATTTCCTCGAATTAAATCTGGTAGATTATCATTGTTTAAGTCCTCAATTGCGACTGTAGAGTATATGGAGTTGTTTGTTTCTAACATTGAATTAGTTAATAAATTAAATTCAGAGTTTAGATTAAGGTTTGGGACATTATTAATAAAACTTTCTACATTATCATATAAATAAATAAAGCCACTTCCTGTTCCGACAGCTAAATAATATACGTCATTATATTCAAACACATGTGGTGTCGTATATGCAGTTAAATATTGTGGGATTCCTAAATGAATGCCTCCGAGACTTTTAGTTGTAATGTTTCCGCAATTTTCGTCCCATTCTCCACTATTAAATTCTGGTGTGTAGTTTTCAAATTCAGCTTCAGTTGGCGACCCAATATTTTGATAGTAATTTATACCGTTGTATACACAATTGTCTATCCCCATTCGCTCGCCAATTACTAAATCTAATAATCCGTCTCTGTTTAGATCTACTAATTGTGGCTGAGCAAAACTACCAACATCAATATCCAGTAGTTCATAATTTTGATATATTGGAAATTCACTGCCAGCTTCATTCTGAATTGTATTTTCAAAATAATAAATTTGACCATTATTATCTCCTATGATCATGTCTATATCTTGATCATTATCTAGATCACCAAAAGTTGGGTGAATGGAAAATGTTGACACGGAGTCACCTAGTAAAGATAAATCACTAAAATTATCATTCACAAATTCAAAAATAGGGTTATTAGCGGTACCAGTGTTTTTGTAAAGTGAAATACGGGATTGATAATTTCCAGTTGCAAAATAACCTTTGCTACTTACTATTAAGTCAAGCAGATTGTCATTATTTAAATCATATAATAATGGCTTTGAATTACTGCCCAAATCAATCATGTCTTTTATCATAAAATCATTTTCTATGTATTCAAAGACTATGTTATTATCATTTGTAACATTACCTGTGTTTCTATAATGCCATGCATTTTTATGATTTGAAGTGTTGACAGCATTTGGACTAATTACTAGGTCTTTGAAGTTATCATTGTCTATGTCTAGATAAAATGCGCCTGGGAATCGGGTTAAATCAATTGGAGTGTCATATGAAGGGAAAGAGACATCTTGATCTACAATCAATGTGGTGTCATTGCCTCCGTTTTTCAACAATACCATGTGGTCATAATTTAAATCTCCTAATAAGACTTCTAATCCTTGATTGTTTTGCGGATCAATATCAAATGCTAATATTGTTGATCCGGAGTGAGCTGACCTGCCATTGTCTTCAGTGCAATCTTCAGTAATTTCAGGGTCGATTTGAACTCCAAAAATATTAAAATCTATAATGCAATCCCCATCAATATCGTCAATAGTGCATTCACAACAATCATCAGTAAGATTCATAGTAACACTGTTAGTTAGATCAGCTTCTTTAAAGCGCCCCCAACAATCATCACTCCTGTATAGATAAATACTGTCGTTGTCTTCATCCATTTGCATTGATTTATTTTCATGAAAATACAAGTGACTACCATTTGGACTAAAAGTAAGAATGTCAAGATCAGAGTCACCATCTATGTCTGCAATTGCAGGAATATCATCTCTATCAACATATAGTGGTTGTGGCACAAATCCTGCATCTGAGTATAGAATTTTGTAGAAATCAAATGATAAAGTGTTTTCAGATGTGTTTATATAGACGGCTATGGACGATAGGTTAGGGTCACATGTAAAAATATCAACTTTCGAGTCTTGATTGTAATCTATTAATAGTGCCCAGTTCTTTAAATCTGGAAACAAAGATATATAGTTAGGATTATATTGATATTGCTCAATTAATGGATCAAATATAAAAGTCATTATACGGTTGCCATATTCTGAGCCATTTATTGCGGATCTATCAAAAATAAATAAATCTTTATAGCCGTCCATATTCATGTCAATTTTTGAAAATTGACATGCGTTCATTCCACCTGCCCATGCATTCTTTAATTCTATGTTATTTTTCAATACTGTTATATTAGTGCTTGGCACAAAATCTATCTGTCCTAAACATATTTGTATTAGGATTGTATTGAGTAATAAAAATTTGCAAAAAATACGCATTGTATTCATTTATTTTATAGATAACTAACTACATAGTAAATTTACATAAATCTTTCTTATTTATATCTTTAAAAAAACAACATCTGTTATTTTGTATTAAACTTCCTTTCTTTTTTATATATTTGCGTTCATTTTAGAACTTATATAATTTATGAAAAATAACAGTGTTAGAAACTTAATTAGTTTTATAGGGATAATATTTTTTATTTCCTTCCTTTTTTCTTTGTCTTTTACTTTTGTTGTTAATAAGGAGCAAAAAAATGCTATACAATATGCAGAATCTTTTCAAGATTCGATTCCAGAGTCCACTAACTACAGCCAAAAAACAAAATATCAATTAGAACAGTATTATTTAGACTCTATATCTAATGAACCTGTTTATACACCATGGTTATTTTTTGGTCAAAAATCATGGACTTTTTCTGATTGTCAAGATAGTGAATTAAAATTAGGCTTAGATTTACAAGGTGGCATGAATGTTACGCTTGAAATTTCGATGAAAGACATATTAATTGCGTTATCAGATAATAGTCAAGATCCTATTTTTAATCAAGCTTTGCAACTTGCTTCTAGTAAAGAAAAAAATAGTCAACTAGACTACTTGGAACTTTTTGAAAATTCTTTTAAAGAACTCAATGCTGCGGGTATGTCAAGATTAGCATCGCCTAGAATATTTGGAAATAAAGATTTAAGAGACAAGATACCTAGTGAGGCATCTGATAGTGATGTTATGAGAATTATTAGAGTTGAGGCTGAAGGAGCTGTTGATCGAGCATTTACTGTTTTAAGAGCTAGGATTGACAAGTTTGGAGTTGCTCAGCCTAGTATTCAAAAAGCAGAAAGAACAGGGCGAATTATTGTTGAATTGCCAGGTGTAAAAGATGTAGAAAGAGTAAAAAAATTATTACAAAGTGCGGCTGTCTTGGAATTTTGGGAGACGTATGATAATAGTGATTTAATTAATTTTCTTCAGGAAGCAAATTTAGTGTTAAATGAAAGAAACTTAAGTTCTAATATTGCAAATTCCGACAATATTGATAATGATCTATTGATCGATGGTTTTGAGGCGGATAGTCTTGAAAATAACATTAATACTTTATTTGATATTTTAACTCCCTCTCTTCAATTAGATCCTAATACAAACACACCTTTAATTATTCCTGGTCCTGTAGTTGGAAATTCTTTAATTAAAGATACTGCCAATGTTAATTTATATCTTAAGGATAAAGATGTGGTAGCTTTACTTCCTAATGAATTTAGAAATATTAAATTTTTGTGGGAAGCGAAGCCCTTTGATGAGAGCAATGAAAGAGTAAGATTAATTGCAATAAAGTCAAATCGAGAAGATAAAGCAAGACTGTCAGGTGACGTTATTGTTGATGCAAGTCAGGATATTGATCAATTTGGAAATCCACAGATTAATATGAGAATGAATAGAAGTGGTTCCAGATTATGGCAAAAAATAACAAGAGAAAACATCGGTCAATCTGTAGCTGTTGTTTTAGACGATTATGTATATTCGTTTCCAGTTGTAAATGCTGAAATATCAGGTGGAAGTTCAGTAATTTCTGGAAATTTCACTCTAGATGAAGCTCAAGATTTAGCTAATATTTTGAAGGCAGGTAAACTTCCAGCTCCGGCTAAAATTATTCAATCATCTATTGTTGGTCCTTCATTAGGTGCAGAGGCTATTTCTGCTGGTTATAAGTCATTTCTAATAGCGCTGGGGTTTGTTCTGGTTTACATGATTTTTTATTATATGTATGGAGGAATTGCATCTAATATTGCCTTAGTTGTTAATATGTTTTTTATTTTTGGCGCTTTATCCGGACTAGGTGGTGTTTTAACTTTGCCAGGCATTGCAGGTATTGTATTAACTATTGGTATGTCAGTTGATGCTAACGTTTTAATTTATGAAAGAATTAGAGAAGAATTAAGACAAGGCAAAGGCTTGACATTAGCTATTAGAGATGGATATCAACAAGCTTATAGTTCAATTATTGATGCTAATTTAACAACTCTTTTAACAGGTGTAGTTTTGTTTTATTTTGGTTCTGGTCCTATTAAAGGATTTGCTACCACTCTAATTATTGGAATTTTAACTTCTTTATTCTGTGCAATATTTATTACTCGATTGATTTTTGAATCACGTATAAATTCTAAAAAAACTATTACATTTTCCAATTTTTTCACAAGGAATGCTTTTACTAATATGAATATTTCATTCTTGTCGAATAGAAAGCGTTATTATGTATTATCATCTTTGATCATTGTCGTAGGTGTTTGTTCATTATTTACTAAGGGGCTGAATCAAGGTGTTGATTTTCAAGGTGGTAGAACTTATGTGGTTAGATTTGATCATTCGGTTGTTACAGCAGAGTTAAGAAATAATCTTGGAGATGTTTTTGTTACAGAAAACAACTTAAAACTATATCCAGAGGTTAAAACTTTTGGGGAAAGTAATCAAGTGAAAATAACAACAAATTATTTAATAGAAGATCTTTCAGCGGATACTTTAGTTGAACAAAAATTATATCAAGGTTTATCAATGTTTGCTGAAAATAATGAAAATCAATTTCTTGTTGATGATAAAACGGGTGCTCCTTATTTAAGTTCTCAGTTAGTTGGTCCGACCATTGCAGATGATATCAAAAAATCAGCATTTTGGTCAATTTTATTTTCTTTAATTTTAATTTTCATATACATTTTAATTAGATTTAAAAAATGGCAATATAGTTTAGGTGCTATCATGGCTGTGTTTCATGATGTTATGATCTTACTGTCCATTTTTTCAGTTTTTTATGGAATTTTACCGTTTTCTTTAGAAATTGATCAAGCATTCATAGCAGCAATTTTAACAGTAATTGGATACTCTTTAAACGACACAGTAGTTGTGTTTGATAGAATTCGTGAATATCTAGCTATAAAAGCAGGAGATAGAAATGATGTAATAAATAGAGCTTTGAATAGTACTTTAAGTAGAACTATCAACACTTCTTTAACTACTTTTTTTGTTTTATTAGTGATTTTTATTTTTGGTGGCGAAATGGTAAGAGGTTTTATGTTTGCTATTATGACGGGAGTGATTGTAGGTACATATTCATCTTTATTTATTGCATCGCCAATAATGTATGATACTACAAAGCATGAGGCTAATTAGTTTTAACTTTTTTCTATGCATTTTTTGATCTTAAATTTAGGGTTTTCGGAGATTGCATTAGTTTTTATAGTATATCTCATTTTTTTTGGACCTAATAATTTTCCCTCATTAATGCGAGATTTTGGTCGAGTTTTTTATAAAATAAAGCGTTCTTTATCGGATTTGTATCGTGATTTTGATTTGGAATAATACTTATTTGGTTCGTTCTTATTGCCTCCTTGTTATGTTAATAAATCATATGATATGTTAATAAAAAACCATTTTTTATATAACATATGTATTATATATACAATAAATTTAATTTAGACTTTACACTATTGTGTAGAGTAGACACAAAATGATAATTTAACATAATAACTTAAAATAATTTTATTGATGACTGCATTTAAATTTGAATATATATGGTTAGATGGTTATATGCCTGAAGCTAATTTGAGAAGTAAAACAAAAGTTCTGAATTTTGATGAATTTGATGAGGATATTTCTAAAATACCTAACTGGTCTTTTGATGGTAGTTCAACTCAGCAGGCAGAAGGAGACTTCTCTGATTGTGTTTTGAAACCCGTTAGAATGTACCAGGATCCAGGGCGGTTGAATGCGTATTTGGTTTTATGTGAAGTTATGAACCCAGATGGTTCGCCTCACGCATCAAATACAAGATCTCAAATAACTAAAGGGCATGATGATTACTGGTTTGGTTTTGAACAGGAGTATACTCTAATGGATGGGACTAGGCCATTGGGTTTTCCTGACCATGGCTTTCCTAATCCTCAAGGAATGTATTATTGTTCTGTTGGGAATAAAAATGTTGCTGGCCGCGAAATAGTGGAGGCGCATTTAGATATTTGTTTAGAAGCAGGATTAAGTATCACTGGCATTAATGCTGAAGTATTACTAGGACAATGGGAGTTTCAAGTTTTAGGAACTGATCCATATGCTGCGGGTGATGATTTATGGATAGCTCGATATCTTTTACATCGTGTCACCGAGGAATTTGGCGTTGGTATTGAATTTCATCCTAAGCCTGTTCAGGGTGATTGGAATGGTTCAGGAATGCATTGTAATTTTTCAAATAAAAAAATGAGAGAGGTCGGGGGAAAGGATTATATTGAAGGTATTTGTAATGCTTTAGGTGACAAACATTCTGAACATATTGCAATATATGGATCCTCTAACGAGCAGCGTTTGACGGGATTACATGAGACACAATCAATTGATAAATTTAGTTATGGTGTTTCTGATAGAGGTGCTTCAATCAGAATTCCAATATCTATGCCTTCTAATAACTGGAAGGGGTATTTAGAGGATAGAAGACCAGCATCAAATGCAGATCCATATAGAATTGTTGCTATGATGATTGATACAGTTGAGTCTGTGGATTAGTCTTATTGTGTCTTTTTTTTTCCTTGTAGGAAATAATTGTTAAATTGCATTAAATCTTATTGTAATAAAAAAAAAATATATGAAAATCCGACACTATATACTCCCTGTTTTTATTTTCTTAAGTTCTATTGTATATTCTCAAAATTCAGGTGATTTTATAAAGGCAAATAAAGCTTTTGATCGAGCAGAGTATAGTAAAGCTGAGGTTATTTTTAAACGTGCATATCAGAGATCCAATGATAGGTCTGAAAAAAATGAAATTGGCTTTAAGTTGGCTCAGTGTTACTTTTTTTTGGGCGACTATAAAAAAGCTGAAAACAATTTGAGAAGAACTATTAAGATGAGATATTCAAATCCGATGGTTCACTATTACTTAGCGGAATGTTATAAGGCGATGGAACGTTTTGAAAAAGCTCAAGATGAGTATGAAAACTTTATAAATTTAGATCCTGATAATCCTAAAGGGGCGCTTGCATTAGAATCCCTAGAATTAACAAAACAATGGATTAGAGATGGCAGTAAGTATCGTGTTGTTAATGCTGGATCAGATCTTAACTCTAAGGCAGATGACTTTGCTCCATTTTTGAAAGGTAAAAAAAACGAAGATTTATATTTTACTTCATCTAGAGAAGGTGTCTTAGGTAAAAACACAAATCATATCACAGGTCAGTATTTTTCTGATATTTTCATAATCACAAAGTCTAAGGATAAAAGATCTAGAAAAAGATCTAGTAAAACGATTACTCCTCCTGAATGGGATAAACAAACTTTAAGTAATCAGGACACATTAGGTTTAGACGAAGTTGTTAATTTAAAAAACTCAGAGGAAGGAGTAGTATCTTTCAATAAAAGAGGAAATAAAATGTTTTTTACAAGAGCAATTTTTCAAAAAAACAAATATCAAGGACGTAGAATATATTCCGCTACTTTTAGAGGTAAAAAATTTAGAGACGTAAGTATGGAGGTGATTCCAATTGATACATTGGTGGATGTTCATGGTCCGTCAGTAAGTCCTGATGAAAAAAGCTTATTCTTTTCTGCTGAAATACCAGGCGGTATGGGGGGGACTGATATATATGTCAGTCATTATGATCGAAGAAGTAAATCTTGGGGTAAGCCTGAAAATTTAGGCCCCAATATTAATAGTGTTGGTAATGAAGGGTTTCCTGTTTTTAGTGGTTATACTAAAAACTTATATTTTTCTTCTGATGGTCGACCTGGCATGGGTGGATTAGACATTTATAAAGCGGAATATAATTCTACATATGATGGAAAATCATCACATATGTTTAATGAGGCTGAAAATTTACAATATCCTGTTAATACTTGTTATGATGATTTCGGAATTACTTTTGAAAATCCACAAGGAGATTCAGAGCCAGAATTGAAGGGGTATTTTTCTTCCAATAGGATTGGTAATAAATGGAAAAGTAAGGGTAAGATGGATATTTATTATTTCGATAAACAACAGATTTTCTTTAATCTTTCTGGACGCGTTACAGATGTTGCAGATGGTTCTCCAATAAAAGGTGCACAAGTTGAGTTAGTTGGAACTTCTTCTTCAGGAAGCAAAATAGCGCACACTGATGGATTCGGTGATTTCTCATTTGATGAATGTAACTTTGAAGAAGATCAAAATTATAGAATTATTGTAAATAAAGATTGGTTTTTTCAACAGGTAGACACAACTGTTTCAACACAAAATATAAGTAATCGTGATTGTCAGTATATAGAGGAAGATGATCCTACTAAAAAAGGATGTGGATACCAACAAGGACATTTATTGTATCCTATGTACAGAGAATTTGAAATGAGAACAATGAGACGTCCATTAGTTTTAAAAAGTGTTCTTTTTGATTTAGGTAAATCTGATTTAAGGGAAGCGTCTAAAGAGGAACTAGATTCACTTGCATCATTGTTAAATAATGATTGGCCTAATGTAGTGGTTGAATTAAGATCGCATACAGACTTAAGAGGTAGTGATACTTTAAATGTCAGGCTTTCATTTGATCGTGCAAAAAGTTGTGTTGATTATTTAGTCGAAAAGGGTGTTGATCCTGATAGACTTGTTCCAACTGGTATGGCATCCACTGAACCTGTTGTGCTTGAAGACATCGAAGGTGGCTTAGATCCAGGGACTCTAGATAAAGATTATATTTTTAAATTAAGATCTAAAAAACAGAAAGAGTATGCACATCAGAGAAATCGTAGAACAGATTTTAAAGTTTTGAGTGATAATTTCGAACAATGGTTAAAGGATAATCCAACTAAAGGTAAAGAAAAAGGTCCACAACGTGCAATGATTAATGAGAAGGGTAATGTTATTCCATTGGATGCAAAAGGAAATTTTATTCAACAAATTAATTAATCAATTGTTAAAAATATAAAAAATAATATTATATAAAAGAGTATCCAAGGGTACTCTTTTTTCTATTTGTATGGAAGAAAAATATCTAAAAAGAGGTGTGTCTGCAAACAAGGAAGATGTCCATAATGCCATTAAGAACATTGATAAAGGTCTATTTAAAAATACATTTTGTAAACTTATTCCCGATTATCTGAGTGGTAATAAAAATTATGCTTTAGTTATGCATGCTGATGGTGCTGGAACAAAATCTTCGTTAGCTTATATTTATTGGAAAAAAACCAAAGATCTTTCTGTTTGGAAAGGTATTGCACAAGATTCACTTGTTATGAACATTGATGATTTATTATGTGTTGGTGTAGTTGATGATTTCATTCTTTCGTCTACAATTGGTCGTAATAAGAATTTGATAAGTGGAGACGTGATTTCTACCATAATTAATGCAACTGAGGATTTAATTAAACAATATAAATCCTGGGGCGTTAATATTTTTTCTTCAGGTGGAGAAACAGCTGATGTTGGAGATCTAGTAAGAACAATTATTGTTGATAATACAGTCGTAGCCAGGATTAATAAAAATAATATTATAGATAATTCTAATATTCAGGATGGTGATGTAATTATTGGTTTGTCATCATCAGGCCAAACTACCTATGAGTCAGAATATAATTCAGGCATTGGTAGTAATGGTCTTACCTCAGCCAGACATGATATTTTTCATAGTGAAATAGGTGAGGATTTTCCAGAAAGTTTTGATCCACTAATTGATCCTGAATTAGTGTATAGTGGCTCTAGATCTATTTTTGACAAGTTAGATGATCACACAATAGGTGAATTAGTTTTATCTCCAACAAGAACATACGTGCCGGTAGTAAAGAAGATTTTTGATAATTATCGATCTTACATTTCAGGTATGGTTCATTGCACGGGTGGTGGCCAAACTAAAATTTTACATTTTATAGACAACCTACATGTGGTGAAGAATAATATGTTCACTGTTCCGCCATTATTTAACTTAATAAAGCAAGAATCTCATGCTTCTTGGCGTGAGATGTATAAAGTCTTTAATATGGGGCACAGGATGGAGTTATATGTTAAAAAGAATGTCGCACATGAAATTATTGCAATTGCCAATTCTTTTAATTTAGATGCACAAGTTGTGGGGCATGTTTTACGTTCGGATTCTAAAAAACTAACAATTGAATCTCCTGAGGGTTCGATTATATATTAATTGTATGCTTGAAAAATTACATGCCATTAAAGATAGATTCATACAGGTTTCTGAGATGATAGTAGATCCAGAGATTATATCTGATATGCCGCAATATATCAAACTTAATAAAGAGTATAAAGAATTAGGTCTTATTGTTGAAACTATTGATAAATATATTTCAATTATTAATAATATAAGTGAGGCCAAGGATATTTTGAAAAATGAAAACGATCCTGAATTAAAAGAGTTAGCAAAAATTGATTTAGAAGAGTCGTCAGAGATTAAAGTAAAATTAGAGGATGAAATCAAAATTTTACTTGTGCCGAAAGACCCGGATGATTCTAGAAATGCAGTAGTTGAAATTCGGGCAGGAGCTGGTGGAGATGAAGCGAGTATTTTTGCCGGAGATTTGTTCCGTATGTATACTAAATTTATTGATTCAAGAAAATGGAAGCAGGAATTAATGGATTTTAGTGAAGGCGTTTCGGGGGGGTTTAAAGAAATTATTTTTAGTGTTTCAGGAACAGACGTGTATGGATTTTTAAAATATGAATCAGGTGTTCATAGAGTACAGAGGGTTCCTCAAACGGAAACACAAGGTAGGGTACATACTTCTGCTGCCAGTGTAGTTGTTTTACCAGAAGTTGAAGATTTTGATATAGAGTTAAAAGAAAGTGATATAAAAAAAGAAACTTATTGTTCCTCTGGTCCAGGTGGTCAGTCAGTCAATACTACTTATTCTGCTGTTCGTTTAACTCATGTCCCCACGGGAGTGGTTGCGCAGTGTCAGGATCAAAAATCACAAATTAAAAACTATGCAAAAGCTCTTAAAGTTTTGCGTTCTAGAATATATGACATTGAACTAAAAAAACGAAATGAAGAAATTGCAGGCCAAAGAAAAACTATGGTTAAAACAGGTGACAGATCTGATAAAATAAGAACTTACAATTATCCTCAAGGTCGTGTGACGGATCATCGCATAGGATTGACGTTATATTCATTGGGTGAAATTGTTAATGGTGACATTGATAAGTTGATTGAAGAGTTGCAAATCGCAGAAAATGCTGAAAAATTAAAAACTGGATAAAATGAATTTTATAAAATTAGAAAGCGCCATAAGAGACAAGAAGTCTTTTTTATGTATAGGTTTAGATCCAGATTTAAAGCGTATTCCTGAGCATCTGTTAAAGTATGATGATCCTGTTTTCGAATTTAATAAAATTATTATTGATGCTACTATGGATTATTGTGTTGCCTATAAGCCTAATCTTGCTTTTTATGAAAAACTAGGGCCTAAAGGTTTGGTGAGTCTAGAAAAAACATTAAAGTATATACCAGAGCATTTTTTTAAAATAGCTGATGCAAAAAGATCTGATATATTTAATTCAGCTAGTATGTATGCTGACACTTTTTATGATCATTTTGATTTTGATGCAGTCACAATTTCTCCTTATATGGGTGTTGACGCAGTTAAGCCATTTTTAAGAAAAAATAAATGTGCTATTATATTACTTGCTACTTCTAATTCAGGTGCTTCAGCTGTTCAAAATATCTCTACTTCATCAGGTCAGCCCTTATACCTTGAATTAATTACTGAAATTAGTAAGTGGGGTAGTGAAAATAATATAATGTTTGTTGTCGGCGCTTCACGTACTGATGAAATGTTAGAGATTAGAAGGAAGGCACCCAATCACTTTTTTTTGGTGCCTGGTATTGGTGCTCAGGGGGGGGACATGAAGCTAGTTTGTAAAAATGGGTTAAATAAAAATATTGGTTTATTGGTTAATGTGTCCAGGGCAATTATATATGCTAGCTCAGGTCATGATTTCGAAAAAAAAGTCAGCAGTACAACTGTTGAAATTCAAAAAGAGATGCAATTATTATTAGAGGAATACAAAATTTTGCAATAAAATTAAGATTTATAAGTGAAAAATTCTACAGTTTTAATTACAGGTGCTAATGGTTTTTTAGGTCAGAAATTAAGCTTTTTTTTATCCCAAAATAAATTTAATGTAATTGCTACAGGTTTAGGTCCTGATCAATCACAAATTAATCACGATCATCAGTATTTTAATTTAGATATTACAAGTTCTAAAGATTGTGTTCAACTACTTGATCAGGTGCGTCCGGATCTTATTATTAATTCAGCTGCTATAACTAATGTTGATTTTTGTGAAAAAAATCAGAGAAAATGCTTTGCTGTTAATTCAAAAAGTATTAAAAACTTTATTCCTTATGTGCAAAAACATAACATTCATTTTATTCAAATATCTACCGATTTTGTTTTTGAAGGCTTGAATAGTTTTTATACTGAAGATGATATATGTGTGCCTATTAATATTTATGGTGAATCCAAATTAGAAGCGGAGTCTTTAATTAAAAAAAGTAATATTTTATATACGATATTAAGACCTTCTTTGTTATATGGCATAGGTAGGGGTAATTTTTTAACATGGTCTTTGGAGCACTTAAAAGACAATGCAGATTTAAAAATTGTAGATGATCAACACAGGACTCCTACTTTTATTTTAGACTTAGTATTGGTGATTTTTCAGGTTATAAAGTTAAAGAAATATGGTACTTATCATATTTCAAGTGGAGAATGCTTATCTATTTTTGAGATTGTTTGTAATATTGCAAAGTATTTAAATATTGATTATTCGAGAATAAGAAAAATAAAGTCAATTGAATTAAATCAAATTGCGGATAGACCAATCAATTCTAGTTTGTGTATTGATAAAGCAATAAGAGATTTAAATTTTGAGCCAACTAAATTAAATAATGCATTAAGTAAAATATTATGAAAATTACATTTATAAAATTCCTGTTTCTTTTGTCATTTTGTATCTCGTCTAGCATGTTAGCGCAAGATGATGTTACACAAATTATTCAAAAAGAGTATTCTTATCAAGCTATTTCTGGTTTGGATTTAGATGTTGATATATCAGATTTTTTAAGAATTAACAAGGATTATTCATTTCAATATCAAGTAGATAGTATTAAGGCAGAGGGTGTTTGGTCAATAAAAGAAAATGTGTTGATTTTTAATTATACTGTTCCAGATAGTTTGCCGGAGCTTATTAGGTTTTTTAAAATTGTTGATTATTCTAAAAATAATCTAATTCTTTCAGAAGGTGCTAGTATATTTCAATTAAGTCATGGATTTTCCAACAAGGTTAATATGTTTTCATTTAGTATTAATGAGTTATTTAGTCCTATTGTAGATAGAATAGGTCGTGTCGTTTTTTGGGATGTATCCTTTGGTTCATACTCTAATTATGTGAAGAATAAATTAAAAAAAGATATAGATTCAGAAGATGATCCAGTATTTAAAATAAAATTAAACGAAAAGCTAGTTAAAGAACATAAAGAAAGTAGTTCTGTTCCATTTATTGTATTGTGGTTAGTTTTCGGTGCTGTGTTTTTTACAATAAAAATGAACTTTATTAATTTGACAGGATTCAAACATGCATTAGATTTAGTGAAGGGCGATTATAGTGATCCAAAAAACAAAGGGGAAGTTTCTCATTTTCAAGCATTAACGACTGCGCTTTCAGGGACAGTTGGTTTAGGGAATATTGCTGGTGTAGCAATTGCAATTAGTTTAGGTGGTCCTGGTGCTACTTTTTGGATGATTGTTGCAGGTCTTATAGGTATGTCTTCCAAATTTGTTGAATGTACTTTGGGATTGAAATATCGATTGATTGATGCAGATGGAAGCGTTTCGGGTGGTCCAATGTATTATCTGAGGGACGGTTTAGCAAAAAAGAATCTCAAAAATTCTGGAAAAGTATTAGCTGTTTTATTTGCTATTCTTTGTGTAGGGGGGTCTATTGGTGGTGGGAATATGTTTCAGGCTAATCAAGCTTTTGAAGCTGTGAAAGGCATATTTCCAAGTTTGTCAAATTTTGGACCATTATTTGGGCTTTTATTTGCTTGTTTGGTTGGTGTTGTAATTATTGGTGGCATAAAAAGTATAGCTAAAGTTACAGAAAAAATTGTTCCGTTTATGGCCGCTATTTATGTGGGTGCTGCAATGGTTATTATTGTGATGCATATTTCCGATGTGGGTTTTGTGATTAGTAAAATAGTAACTGGCGCATTTACTCCTCAGGCTGGAATGGGTGGCTTTATAGGTGTGTTAATTGTCGGATTTAAAAGAGCTGCATTTTCTAATGAAGCTGGTGTTGGTTCTGCTTCAATAGCACATGCAGCTGCAAAAACTAAAGAGCCGATTTCGGAAGGTATGGTAGGGTTGTTGGAGCCATTTATTGATACTATTGTTATTTGTACAATGACAGCTTTTGTTATTATAATTACAGGAAATTATCAGGATGTTGGTGGTTTAAGTGGATCAGAATTAACTTCTCAAGCATTTGGAAGTGTTATTTCTTGGTTTCCATACATCTTAGCTATTGCAATTTTACTATTTGCATTTTCAACTATGATTTCTTGGTCTTATTATGGATTAAAATCATGGACATTTCTTTTTGGTAAAAGTAAAAGATCAGAATTAGTTTATAAAATTATATTTATGATGTTTGTGGTCGTTGGTTCGTCTGCTAGTTTAGATGCTGTTGTCAACTTTTCAGATATGATGATATTGGCAATGGCATTTCCTAATATTATTGGTTTAATTATTCTTTCAGGAGAAGTGAAGATAGATTTGAAAACATATTTAAATCAACTTAAGGATGGATCAATAAAAAAATATAAATAAAATATGAATTTTGAATATACTGAAAACCAAAAATTAATTAAGCAAACTATTTTAGATTTCGCTAAACGAGAAATTGTTCCAAACTTTATGGAGTGGGACGAGAAGCAATATTTTCCGATTGAACTTTTTAAGAAATTAGGTGAATTGGGTATGCTTGGAGTTTTAGTTCCGTCAAAGTATGGTGGCAGTGCATTAAGTTATAATGATTATGTAACTGTTGTTTCTGAACTAGCTCAATTTTGTGGTTCTATTGCACTTTCTGTGGCAGCGCATAATTCATTGTGCGTAGGTCATATTTTAAAATTTGGTTCAGAGAAACAAAAAATAAAATGGCTTCCTAAATTATCTTCAGGGGAATTTTTAGGTGCGTGGGCATTAACGGAAACCGGCACTGGATCAGATGCTCTTAATATGAGTACTACGGCTGTAAAAAAAGGTAATAAGTGGATTGTTAATGGTTCAAAAAATTGGATTACTCATGGTATTAGTTCTAATGTTATTGTTGTTCTTGTAAGAACAGGTTCTGTAGGTGATTCTAGAGGCATTTCCGCTTTTATAGTAGATAAGAATAATCCAGGTGTTTCTTCCGGTAAAAAGGAGAATAAATTAGGTATGAGAGCGTCAGAAACATCTGAAGTTATCTTTGATAACTGCGAAGTTAGTGAAGAAGACATGTTGGGAAGTGAAGGGGAAGGTTTTGTTCAAGCCATGAAGGTGCTTGATGGGGGAAGGATTTCTATTGCAGCATTGGCTCTAGGTATTTCAAAAGGCGCATATAATGCTAGTCTTTCATACTCTAAAGAAAGAGAACAGTTTGGTCGAAAAATTTCACAATTTCAAGCTATTTCATTTAAACTTGCTGACATGTGTACTGAAATTAATGCAAGTGAGCTTTTAATATATAGGGCATGTCAGTTAATTATGGAAGACAAGAAAGTTACTAAAGAGAGTGCCATGGCTAAGTATTATGCGTCTGAGATTTGTGTAAAAATTGCTAATGAAGCTGTTCAGGTTTTTGGAGGATATGGATATACAAAAGATTTTCCAGTTGAAAAGTTTTACAGAGATTCTAAGCTTTGTACAATTGGAGAGGGTACTTCTGAAATTCAAAAAATAGTTATTTCTAAGCATTTATCTTGATATTGTTATAAAAAGTATTTAAATTCGCAAACTTAAATTACTACTAGTATGATTATAATACCTGTTAAAGAAGGTGAAGCTATTGACAGAGCTTTGAAAAGATTTAAAAGAAAATTTGATAAGGTTGGTACTTTGCGTGAAATTCGTGGCCGAAAAAATTTTGTAAAGAAATCTACTCGCCGCAGAGAAGAATTGTTAAAAGCTAAATACTCACTATCTTTCTTAAACTCTCAAGATAAGTAGTTTTTATTTTTTCTTTTTTTTGATTAAATTTGGGGGCGTATTCTTAATGCCTTTCTTATGTTGATGAATAATTTTGTCAAATATCTTTCAAATGAAAGAAATTACTCAAGTTATACTATTAGTGCTTATTCTTCCGATCTAATTCAGTTTTTTAAATTTTTAAATTTAGATTGTGATGTTTCGAATTTGGATACTATTTGTATTAATCGTGTGCGTGCTTGGATAGTTTATTTAAAGAAAAATCTTGTTTCTGCTAAGACTATAAATAGAAAAATTAGCTCTTTGAAAAGCTTCTTTAATTTTTGTAATAGAGAAATGTATACAAGTGCTAATCCTACTCTTAAGATTAGAAATTTAAAAGAGTCTAGAAAATTACCTACTGTAGTTTCTGAAAAATCTCTTCAGGACTTATTTGATACTGGCAATATTTTTAAAAACAATTTTCAAGGACTTAGAGATCGATTGATTCTGGAGTTATTGTATCAAACAGGTGTTAGGGTTGGTGAATTAATTAATATTAGGTTAAGGGATTGTAGTTTTTCTAAAAAAGAATTACTTGTTTTTGGTAAACGAAATAAGCAAAGAATAATACCACTAAATCCTTCAATACTTCACTTACTAGACATCTATATTAAATCAAGAGCTAGTCATTATAAGGTAACTGATATTGACTTTCTTTTCATGTCTGACAGTTGCAAGCAAAGTTACTCTAAGATGATTTATAGGATTGTTAATCGTTATTTATCATTGGTAAGTAGTGTTCAGAAAAAAAGTCCCCATATTTTGCGTCATGCATTTGCGACTCACTTGTTAAGTAGGGGGGCAGATTTAAATGCAATTAAAGATTTACTTGGTCATTCTAGTCTTTTGTCCACTCAAGTTTATACACAAGTATCTAGTGAAAAAATAAAAAAAGTATATAAAAAATCTCACCCCAGGGGTTAGAGTTTTTAAAAAAAATATACAAAAAACCTGTTTTATTCTTTGTAAAAGACAAATGTTTTAATAAATTTGCAGTCCTTTAATAGATAAGAGTTATTTTTTATCTGTTAATGGTATTGTTTTTTGAAATTTTGAATGTGGATATTATGTGAGAGGTATTGTAAGAATCGAATGTGATAGTATTATGATGTGTGATTTTGCCGATGTAGCTCAGCTGGCTAGAGCAGCTGATTTGTAATCAGCAGGTCGTGGGTTCGAGTCCCTCCATCGGCTCGGTTTTTAGGAGATTTTGATAGGGGGAATACTCAAGCGGTCAACGAGGGCAGACTGTAAATCTGCTGGCTTAGCCTTCAGAGGTTCGAATCCTCTTTCCCCCACAATTTATGAAATTAATAAGCGGGAGTAGCTCAGTTGGTAGAGCATCAGCCTTCCAAGCTGAGGGTCGCGGGTTCGAGTCTCGTCTTCCGCTCAGAAATAT
>NZUK01000011.1 GCA_002701365.1 Flavobacteriales bacterium | reverse complement strand
TAATGATCCTGACTCATCATAAGCTGCAATCTCATCTCCGATAGCTGGCATCACCTCCCAAGCAGTTGTTGGAAGACCAATAGTCATATTGTTACCAGTATTAACAGCAGTTTCAAAATAAACAGGCTTTTCTACTATAGTAACTTCATTAAAACCAAATCTACCACCAGATGGATATGAGAATATAGATGTTTCCATCATTTTCACTTGATAACCTTTGCCTGGACACATATCTCCAATTGAGTTTAGTCCAAACATTGGCCAGTAAACAGAACCATTTTCATCTTTTAAAATAGTTAGGTTTTCAACCACAGGTGACATCATATCAGCAGCATTGTTACAGTCCAGGTGTAAATAGCCCATTATACCCCATCCCTCTGTTAGTTCAAGAGAATAATCGTATGGTACTAAGTCTCCTTCTAGAACTAAAATGTCATCAGCTAGCATTTTTGCCTGGTAACCTTTTCCCTCTGTTAATTCTCCAATTGAGTTTAGTCCAAACATTGGCCAGTAAACAGAACCAGATTCATCTTTCACGATTGTTAAATTATCAACAATACCTTCGAATACTGATGCCATATTAGCATCACTAGGATCGATATATGTTGACCATATTCCCCAACCAG
Organism: Flavobacteriales bacterium; assembly: GCA_002701365.1. Lineage (GTDB taxonomy): Bacteria > Bacteroidota > Bacteroidia > Flavobacteriales > TMED113 > SP256. The sequence goes on along the minus strand of NZUK01000011.1, from coordinate 10,135 downwards.
TAGATAGTTCTATTTCTTGAATATATGTGGATACAAAGTTAATTGCAGTTATTCCAGATAGTCCATTACATGAATAACTATCAGATCCAAAGCTAAATGTTGCATTACCAACTACATTACCTTCTTCTGTAGAGATTATCCATGTGATAATTTCACCAGCTTCAAAACCATATTCTTCACCAGCTTCAGCACCCCATGCAGCAATTGATGTAGTTTCACCTGATGTCCATAAAACAGAACCACAAATATTACCATCTGAGTCAGTTACTCCAATCCATGCTTCAGTCATAGCTTCTCCTTCGAGAGATATTGATGCATCACCAGGAATAAGAATTGTCATATTACAATCAGTTGTTGTAGTCTCACCCCACGGACCATATTCACATGAATTATCATCAGTATTAGCATCTTCATTAAAGTTAGAAGCTGCAGAATCAGTACATCCATATACTGCATATGAGCAAGATCCATCTTCATTTGTCGCAGAAGCATTGTAATTAGCTGCTGTTGGGTCAGTACATCCATCAATTTCATCTATATTACATACTCCATCAGAGTCATCATCATAACAAACACCATCACAATCATAGTATTCATCAGAGTATGAACAAGATCCATCATCATCAGTTGCTGAAGAGTTATAATTACAAGCTTCAGAGTCTGTACAGCCTGGTACAGAACAAGATCCTATCTCACCAACAAATGGAGCACCCTCTCCAGGAACACCTTCAAGAATTGTTTCACCATCTGCACTTATAGACCAACCAATATTGTATTGTTGGATTCCTCCTCCAGCACTAACATCTATACATCCAGTTAAGTCAGCACAGAATACAACTTCTTCTTGGTATAGGTTTCCTAGTGAAAATTCATTGTCACCAATTGTAATAGAGCTTCCATACCAACCAGAGACAACACCATTTGTGTACATATTAACAACCATTGATGATTGTCCAATATCAGAACAAGAAGAAACACAACCACCATCATCTGTATTTGCTACTGGATTATAATTCCATGCTGTTTCATCAGTACAACCATATATAGGATCTATACATGAACCATCATCTTCAGTAGCATCTTCATTATAATTGACTGCATTTTCATCAGTACAACCAGGAATACATATTTCAACCTCACCAGCACATAAGCTAAAGTTATCGATTGAATAAGAGTCGTTAGTAGCACCATAGAAGTTGACTCCTCCTAATGCACCTGACCAATCCCATGTATCTACGCAATTGCCATTAATTTGTAATGATGCTAGACCATTATCTAAATCAATTAATACAGCTACAGCGACTGTTCCAAATTCATATGACCATGTTTCATATGACTGTGTTGTGTAACCAGTACCATCGTCATTAAAATAAACTTCAAATTCCCATTGCCAATTACTAGGATCACCAGAGTTACCCATATTAAAGTATCCTGATCCACCTTCAGAGATTCCCATATCAAAAGAAACTGTGTATGAGCCTTCTTCTAAGACAGGTGTAGTAGTAACTATGTCATCACCAGTATTAACGATGATTTCACCACCACTAACAAATACATCTCCGGTACTGTCTCCAGTCCAAGTATCAAAAAGATCAGTTGTTGACACAGAAGTTCCATCTGATAAGCTATCAAAATCTTCAGTAACACAATAGTTGTCACAATCTTCAGCATACCAACAAGATCCATCATCTAGGTTAGCATCAGCAAAATAATTACATGCAGTTTCATCAGTACATCCTAGCGTAGGACATCCATTTCCTAATGACTCAGGATTTATAGAACTCCAGTAATCAATATCACTTCCATCATTCCAGTTAAATTCATCATCACCAATGGTTAATGATGCTGAACCTTGACCACCACCAGCAGCACTAGATAAAGAAACAGTGTAACAACCATTTTCTAAATCAAAGCAACCTTGTCCCATAAAATTATTACCACCCGATACTATTGTGTTTCCATCGTAATCCGTTACAACAAATGCAAAGTCTGTACCACTACCATTGTTTACCGTGACATCTATTGCTGTATCATCACATATAAATGGACAGTAACCATATTCAACTGATCCAGAATTTCCAGCAAAAAGAGTAATATCATTACTTTCACCAGCCTGTGTAGTAATTGTAATAGTATTTCCATTCCAACCATCTCCCCATGCATCTCCCATGTTGATAGTATAACATGCACTTAAGTCTAAACATGTCCATGTATCAACAAGACCTGGGTTATCAAAATCATATCCACCGCCAGCTGCATAATCTACATCACCAGCTGTAAATAAAATATTACCATCAGCATCTTCTATATTCCACGCAACTTCATATGAATAGAAACCTTGTGTAGAAGAAATAATTACTGATTCCCATCCTTCTTGATCACAGTTGTAATAACATGTTCCATCATCATTTGTAGCACCACTGTCATAATTTGCTGCCTCAGAGTCAGTACATCCAAAGAATACACCACAATCTGCTGGGTCAACACCAGCTACAAATACAGATGTTCCTTCATAACCTTCTTCTAATTCAAACGACATATCTCCAATTGTTAGAATATTTCCATTCCAGCCGTCTCCATATGTATCACTCATATTAACATCATAACAACCAGGAGCTAAACAAATTCCTGTGTTTGTAGGTGCTCCACCTGTTGCAGCTAACGACCCATCATTAGCAATAAGTTGCCAAGAAACTTCATATTGGTATGTTCCTCCATCGCAATTAACTAAGTATACATCTAGTCCTTCATCACAAGAATACTCACATGTTGCATCTTCGTAATTTGCACCAGAATCATAATTATCTGCATTAGGATCAGTACATCCATAATATAAACATGGATCAGAACTATCTGCAGGAGAAGCTTCATTTACATCTGCGTCAGGGTTATAATTATCAGCAGTTGGATCAGTACATCCATAAATAGGGCAACCTCCACCAATAACTTCATAGTGATAAGCATACCAAAAACTAAATCCAGTCCATCCGTATTCATTATCACCAATTTGAAGAGTAGCGCCTGTATTACCCATGCCGTCAGAACTTGCTAGGTTTACATCGTAGCAGTCATCAGGATCTAGACATAGAACTCCTTCAAAGTCATTACCGCCACTAACAACAACATCGCCAGCGCTGTTTGTAATAGAGAATCCAAAGTCACTTCCACCGTTATTAACAGATACGGCTATTTCTTCAAAATTACATTCATAAACACAATTATAAGTGTCATTTCCACTTGATCCAGCATATAAGCTCATTTCCACGCCACCAATATTTAAGATGTTTCCATTCCACCCATCACCATATGAATCTTGCATTTGAACAGAGTAACACATGTCTTCCATTAAGCAGATTTCATTAGAATATGGAGCACCACCAGTAGCTACAACATTGCCACCTTCATCATATATTTGCCAAGAGACTTCGCCTTGCCATGTTCCACCATCACATGTTATAGCAGTACTAACTTGTCCTGCATCTTCATCACAAGTGTAATTACAAGATCCATCATTTTCGTCTGCGATAGGATCATAATTATCAGCGTTTGGATCAGTACATCCAGGGATTGGATTTTCTACACAAGTACAGTCAAAACCATAACCTTCCATTGCTTCAACGGTGTAGTCGTAAGTGTTGTAAACCCATACATACCAGTAACATGAATAAAGTTCTTCAGTATCTAGCCATGTTTCACAATCATATTCACATGAACCATCGTCCATATTTGCTTCAGGGTTGTAGTTTTCTGCGCCATCATCCATGCAGCCTTCAGTCACACAACTCTCATCATTAATTCCAAAGGCACCAGATCCTCCAGTTCCTGAAGCTTCAAATTCTAAATCAATACCGTCTACAGTATTTAATCCTATAATTGTCAGTTCGTTACCATTCCATCCGTCACCAAATGAATCTGTCATTATAACCGAGTAACACCCTTCAGATAAGCAAACACCTTCATTTAGATAAGGAGCCCCGCCACTTAGAACGATAAAACCATTAGCATCATAGATAGTCCAACCAACTTCACCTTGCCATGTTCCACCATCACATTCTACTGTAACTGGCATTCCACCATCGTCACATGAATATGTACAAGATCCGTCTTCGATATTATTTGCTTCGTTATAGTTGTCAGCGTCTGGATCCATACATCCAAAGTAAATTCCACAAGCAGTAGGATCTCCCGTTGCAATTGTCGCAGTTCCTTCATTTGCATTTGGATAAGATCCTTCCGGACCAGTGAATGTCCAAGTGTAGCCACTTCCAGATTCTATTGTCATAACATTATCATCCCATCCATCACCAAATGAGTCAGTCATATTTAAAGTGTAACAGCCAATTGGAAGACAAGTAACATCAGAATAAGGAGCACCACCAGATACTAATATGTCACCATTAGAATCTACGATTTCCCATCCAATTTCACCTTGGAAGAAACTCAGTCCTCCATCGATATTTATTTCAACAGATTCGTAAGAAACTCCATTTTCATCTGTAAAGAATGAACAATCATATTCACATGACCCATCATCTACAATTGCAGTTTCACTGTAATTAGTTGCTGCATCATCCATACAACCAAAATAAGGCTCACAGCCATTACCAACTTCAAATAAACCAGAACCCTCAGATCCTGATTCAATTGTAAATTCTAAATCCTCACCAATCTCTAAATCATTACCATTCCAACCATCTCCATATGTATCTGTCATAATTACTTGGTAACATCCAGGAGCTAAACAAAGACCAGCTTCACTAAAATCATCACTATCAAATGGAGCGCCGCCTGATAAAATTTCAAAACCATCTATAGTTTGAATTGTCCAACCTACTTCAGCTTGCCAGCTTCCACCTCCACATGTGATTGTAAATGATTCATAAGAATCATCATCTAAAACACCATCTCCATTAGTGTCTCCACAAACATAATAACAAGGCTCAGCTCCATCATCGTCAGTGTTAGCTTCAGCATTGTAGTTAGATGCCCATGGATCCATACAGCCAAATATTGCTGGAATTTCAAAAACTAATGTATAGTAATTGTTCTCGTAATTTTCTTCACCAAACTCAGGGTTTACTCCCAAAGGTTGATTAGCTCCACCATTTAACCAGATAGTAATACTATGGTTTCCTGGACCTAATACTGTAGGTGATGTAAACTCAGATAAGTCGTAAGAAAATTCATAGTTTGTTCCTAGGAAGTATCCATTACTTGTAACATAGTCTTCAACAATTGGAGAATATCCAGTCAGTTCTTCAGGTGAGTCAGATAATTCAGCAAATCCATCGATTAGTATCCATGTTGTTCCTGCTGTCTCAATCCCATCTGAGTCAACAGTTGTTTCTGTTCCAGCATTTGTTACGCCAAAGTTCAAAATACCTGTTTCCTGATCAAATTCAACACTATTTGATGTGAATTTAACATCAGAAAAACCAAATGTGTCAGCATCACTACAAGCAGCACCACTAGTTGAATCAAAATCTTGTGATCCACTTAATGCAAATACTGATATTTCAGCATTTTGAATCTCCCATGCAATGTCTAAAGATCCTGGATCAACTACTAAATTATAGCATCCATCGAGTAAATCATCAGGAGCACAAAAGTTTACTACGTAACCTAATTCTCCAACGAAATCCCCATTTAGAGGACAATCTAAACAATCATCGTGGTTAACTTGACCATCTGGCATATTTTCTCCTGGTAAATAATTAGGATTAAAATCTGGATTAACAGTTTCTCCATCTGCTAAAAATTCATCAGGATTAATTAATCCACAACAATCCTCAGTTGGGAGAGGAGGTAATTCATACATAACTTCATATGTTGGAGCGAAGTAAAATACTGTGTCGCCAACATCGTATAAATAAGAATTGTCCCAGATGTTTGTGACAGTCATGGCAGCACCATCCCATCCATCTTCACCGCTAAGGTTCATGAATGTACCAACAAGCATTAATGTGTTGTCAGGATTTCCACAACCCCAATATGCACATTCTCCCGGTGTATTAGCACCTGGCTCGTAATTATCAGCAGCGATATTAGGGAATGGAGACCAGTCTTGTAACCCATCATCCATGCAGCCAACAACATCATACGCGTCACAACCTGCATATCCAGGATTGTCTAAACACCAATCTTCAGGTGTTTGACATGCTTGGCAAGCAAGACACTCTGGTGTTAATGCACTGCAGCATACATCATTATAAAGACAAGATCCGTCTTCAATATTTGCTACAGGGTCAAAATTACATGCTGTTTCATCCATACAACCATAGTATTCTCCCTGAGGTGTTACTGTTATGGTTGCTACCATTCCTTGAGCAGCATGTGATCCGATAGAACAATCATATGTATATACACCTTCTTCCCAAAACGTATAAGAACCTATTTCAACAGGTGAGTCTGGTCCTGCAGAGTATACGGCTCCCAAATAAAAGTCTTCAGGATTGTCAAAAGAAACATCTGTAATAGAGTTGGTTATACCATTTACATCATGAAGTCCACCAACATTAATCCATGTTATTGTTGATCCCGCTTCTATAGTTAAGTCACTTGGTGTATAGTAAAAAGCACCAGCTTCTACTGTATATTCACCTGGTTGTGCCCATGAAAATTGAAGGGCAAATATTGAGGCCATAATAGCCAATAAAAAATTTAATTTTTTCATAATTTAAAATTTGGTTTAGGGGTAAGTTTTATCCTTTATACAACTAATTTAAATGCAGTATTATTAAGCACTTATATCATAAGTTATTACTTAAAGATAATGAAATCAATTAAAAATTGCAAAAAAAGAGTGTGATGAAATTATTTATAATGCAATAAAAAGAGATAAAAATTATAACTTTTTACCATTTTTATAAGTACTTTCTTCTAATAAAAAACCATCTTCATCAAAGGTTTTAGACGGTCCATTTAATTCACCATTTTGATATGTATAAGTTATATTTTTTTTGCCAGTATCATAATACCAAATAACTTCACCGTCTTTCACACCATTTTTGAAAGAACCAGTTTCTAGTAACTTTCCCGTTTTATAGTACTTTTCATAAGTCCCATTTAGGATGCCATCGCTGTATGACGACTTAGTATCTATTTTACCTGTACCATGAACAGTAATTTGAATGCCGTCTAATTGATCATTTTTATAGTTTTCTTGAGCTAATAATTTTCCTTTGTTATCAAAGTACATAAAATATCCATCTTTTTTTCCGTTTGAAAAATTACCAATTGTAGTAATTATATTATCATTATTTTGGTTCACGTATTGACCATCTAAGATTTCATTGGCTTGATTAGAGGGTTTATTGTTACAACTAATTGTAGTAATTAATAGAATTCCTAAAGTAAAATATATGTGTTTCATCTGCATAAGATTTTTTAATATATCGAATTTAAAAAAAATACTATTATTAATCTACTATGTGGTAAATATACTTGTCATTGTCGTCAATATTGTCATCATCTTCGCCCCAGTCATATTCTTTTTTCTGTGGACCTTTTTTTAACAATACAATAGATAGCATTAGCCCTGTGATTGCTCCACTTAAGTGACCTTCCCATGAAACTCCTTTTTTCACAGTTTCAGGAAAAATACCCCAAACCATACTGCCGTATAGAAAAGTAATCAATAATGAAAATGCCAATAATTGAGTATTTCTTCTAAGGATGCCACTAAAAAACATAAATGATGCTAATCCATAAATCACACCACTTGCCCCAATATGAAAAACTTCTCTGCCTATAAACCATAGCAAGCACCCACTTAAAATATGTATGATAATATATATAATGTAAGCGAGTCTGTCATAGAAATGAATCATAGCAGATAATAAAAAAAATAAAGGAATTACGTTGTTAAATAAATGCTTCACTGAGCCATGAATAAATGGTGAAAATAATATGCCTTTAAGTCCGGAGATATTTTTAGGTTCTACACCTAGATGGGCCCAATTGGATCCAGTTTTTAATTCTAACATCTTGATACCTGCAATAATTATTAAAAGGAATGTTGGAAATATAAAAGTGTTGGAAGATATTTTTTTATTTTCTATATCATAATTACTCATTCTTCAAAAATACGTATTTTTATCTCTCATTATGGCATTGAATAACAGTAATAAATATTGGAATCTTATATCAACAATACTAATAACATTTTTAGTGTTTTTTTTATTTGGCTTATTTCAAACACTTGTTTTATTTTTATGTGCGACCATTCAAGATGTTGAGGTTACGGCGAGTCTTGCATATATGAATTTAGGCATTATTTCTTCTTCATCATCTATTGTAGGCCTTTTAAGTGTTTATGTTTTTATTAAAATAAAAACACATAGTATTAAAGATTATTTGAATTTATATTTACCTAAAGTTAATACTGTAATATCATTTGTATTACTTGCAATCTGTTTTATGATTGCAATGGAATACATGTCAAATATTTATCCTGAATTTTTTTATTCAGATTTTGTGATTGAAAGTTATAGGCAATCTAAAAATTTACCCCTTTTTTATTTAGGAGTCGTTTTATTGGGCCCTATATTTGAAGAGGTTCTATTTAGAGGATTTCTTTTTAAAGGCCTAGAGAGTTCTAATTTTGGCCCACATGGTGCAGTATTTATTTCAGCCATCTTATTTTCAATCGTGCATATACAATACGGAGTTTATATCTTATTATTTATGATGTTTCCAATAGCACTTTTATTGGGTTACGCTAGATTGAAATCAGGAAGTTTGATTTTACCTATATTAATTCACATAATTAACAACTTAGCTACATGTATTATTACTCACCTTGAAGTTTACTAGCCTTTTTAGACCCTTGGTATAATTCATACTCTAGCAACTTACATTCAAGAGCTCCATTAAATAATTTTATTTTTTTTGAAGGTTTTAGTCCAATTTTTTTTATTTCATCAAAATCGCTACTTATAATCCAGGCAGATGTGTTAGTGTATTGTTGTTTTAATGTGTCTCCAATTTCTTTGTAATAATCTTTTTTAAATTCAATTCTCTTTCCGTAGGGAGGGTTCATTATAACAATGGATTTTTCATCGCCAGTAGATTTAAAAAAATCTTGTCCATGAATTTTAATAGTATTATTTAGTTTCATATTGTGAACATGATTCCTGGCTACTGATATGGCGGATGCAGAAATATCAAATCCTTTTATTGACCCGTTAAAATCTCTTTCTTTTTCTTGAATACTTTTTTTAATATTTTCAAAAGATTTTGTATTAAAGTCATTCCATTTTTGGAAACTAAAATTTTTTCTAAAGATGTTAGGAGCTCTATTAACTGCTATTAAGCCAGCTTCTATTAATAGCGTCCCTGACCCACACATTGGATCTATTAGGGTTGTGTTTAAATCCCAATTGCTTAATAGTATAATACCTGCTGCTAACACTTCATTCATTGGAGCAGAAAATGACTTAGATCGGTAGCCTCTTTTATGAAGAGATTGACCGGAGCTATTTAATGATACCTCGCATTTATAGTTGGAAATATGTACGTGTATATTTATATCCGGGTTTTTTAAATCCACAGACGGACGTTTGTTATATCTTTTTCTAAATTGATCAACAATAGCATCTTTTGTGACTAGAGAAACATAATTGCTATGTGTAAAATATTTTGAATTTACAGTTGAGGAAATGCTAAATGTTTTATCATAGTTTAGTATTTTATCCCACTTGACTTTACTAATACTCCTATATAATTCGGTTTCTTTTTTTGCATTAAAAGATGTAGTATGTTTTAAAATCTTTAGCGCAGTGCGGAGTTGGATATTGGCTTTATATAACAAAGTATTTGTGCCATAAAAATGCACACATCTATTTCCTTTTTGAACATTTTCAGCACCTAGTTCGATTAATTCTTTTTTTAGAACATCTTCTAGGCCATACATAGTGGTAGCCACCATATTATATTTGATATCCACTGTAGTGTTATTTTATTTTATATAAAGATATCATTTATTAAAATAGAAAAGGGAATGATATCATTCCCTTTTCAGTAATCACTAAATTATTTAATTATTTATTAAGCATAAAGGCTTATCCATTTATTAAAGTCAATTTTTTTCCAGTATCCTTCTTCCCAGACCCATCCTTTGGATGTTTTCTCCCAT
>NZUK01000010.1 GCA_002701365.1 Flavobacteriales bacterium | reverse complement strand
TGTGAATTAGATACCACCTTCCAAATTGGAGAACCAAACTTACTAGAAATTACCAGTATTGATATAACTAACGCAACATGTGATGGTGAAAGTGATGGAGCTGTAGATATTACTTTAAATGGCGGAACTCCACCTTATAATTACATTTGGTCAACCGGGTCTCTACTGCCAAGCATAAGTAGCTTATCAGCAGGAACATATGATGTAACTATTATTGATGCATTAGGATGTGATACGACACAAGTATTTACAATTGCTGATAATGACATATTAGAAATCACAAACATAACACAAGAAAATCCTCTTTGTTTTGGAGACGAAACTGGTTTAATAGAAATCGAAGTAGATGGAGGCACAGAAGAAGGCACATATGAATATACCTGGATATTCGAAGATTCTGATACACTCGTTTATACTGATGCTTTAGGAACTCAAATAATTAATAATCAAATAATTAATTTTGATTACAATCAAACCGACAGCACTTCATCTATTAATAATCTTATAATCGGGAACTACACGGTGATTGTAGAAGATTCATTAGGCTGTAAAACAGATGCAGACTTTACCATTACACAACCTGATCCAATTAATTACACCGAAACAATTGAAGACGTAGAATGTTTTGGTGATGCTTCAGGAAGCATAATAGTAGATAATATAAACGGGGGGACACCACCATACAGCTTTGAATGGACAAACAGTATAAACGAAACAATAAATTCATCAAATAATACTAGCTCATCTAGTATCAATAATGTCTTAGCTGACACTTATACCCTTACGATAATAGATTGGGGTGGTGATAGTATTTGTGAACCACAAGTGTTTGAGTTTATCGTATCACAACCTGATACATTACCAAGTATTGTAATTGACACTATTATTCAAATGGAACCCGAAGATTTATGTGCTAACAATGCTGAAGGTATAATTAATATTTCAATAAGTGGAGGAACTCCCCCTTATGACTTAGAGTTAATTCAATATAATAATTCTGCAAATGGCTTTTCAATAATAGAGCAAATTTCTAACTCAAATGAAACATCTTATTCCTTTGAAAATTTAGCACCAGGCGATTATGGGGTATCTCTTTATGATGCCAATTATAATAATTTTAACAGCTGCTATGACTTTGAAGCAGACATGACAATCATAGGTATTGATGAGCCTCTAGAAACCACATACGATTTATTAACTTATTACAGCTGTAACTTTAACACAAGTTGTATTGACAGTAATGATGGAGAAATAACTGTTATAGCAAGCGGTGTAGAGCCATTTTTATATACCTTGTATAGTAATGAACCTACACCATCTAATTTAATTGAAAACAACTCCTCTGGTCAATTTGACCAACTAATCCCAGGACTATACTCTGTTATTGTTAACGATGGAATAACTTGTGGAGACACAATTTTAGATATTGAATTAAATGCGCCAGAGAGTCCTTTAACAATTGAAATTACAGCAATTGATACAGCTACTTTTTGCTTAAACAATGGTGAAGTCACCGCTACAGTTGAAGGAGGATGCGGATTACCATATACATATTCACTATGTGAATCTGATCCGAATGGTAATATTATAGGCATATGTGATGAACAAGCTGTTTCAAATAATACTATTACTTTTTCTGGAATAGGGGCTGGATTTTACACCATAACTGCATCTGATGGATTGCCAAATGAAGATGGATCATATAACTGTGCTATTACTGAAAATATTGAAATGCCCGAATCCGAGGGGCCTGATATTGACTATAATGCTACTAGCGATATAACTGCTATTATCATACCTAATTGGCTGCCAAACGATACATTAACTGCAGAAGAAACTCCAATTGGTTTGGGCTCATGCGGAGCCACAATCAGCATACTCAATCCTGATGGAATTTTAGGAGATTTTGGAGGCAGTGGAAATGAATTTCAAATATCTTGGTTTATTAATAATGGATCTGACCCACTAACACTAGACCCAACAGATACACCGTTGTCAGATTTCAACAATCAAGTTGAACCTATTTACTCAATACCGGTTGATGTTCAAACACAAGGTCAAGACTTTATCATTCAATATATAGATTTTTGTGACGGAACCCCTGAAGGATTTTACGAAGAAATTATATTAATTGAAGTCCCATTTTATGAACTAGAAATAAATGCAGAAAGTTCTATAGAAGAATATAGTAGCGAAACTGATACAACTGCGATATCTTGTTTTGGTGAAGAAGATGCATTTGCAATTGTGCAAATTCAAGGAGGTTCACAAGATGATGATAATAATTTTACATGCGTACAAAATAATGCATTTTGGACAGTAGAATGGTTTCTCGATGATGGAGATACACAATTTGATGCTTCTTTAGATACTGAAATTACAACTGGTGATTTTATTGAGGAAGATAATTTAGGCAATCTAATTGGCACTGACGGTATTCCTGACACCTACGGAATAGAAAACTTAGCTCCCGGATTTTACTTTGCACAAATTACAGATTGCATAGCAAATGCCTGTGCAATGATTGTTGAATTTGATTTAAGAGACCAACCGTCTGACAGCTTATCATTAAATACAATTATTACTCAGGCAAATTGTGCAGAAAATTGTACAATTGATGATGAAGAAGCTAGTGCATGTTGGGAAATTCAAGGAGGTACTGAGCCATACACGGTTAATCTAAGCTATGTAGATCCTAACGAAGGAGGATTGATTCCAATGCCATTAAATGGAACAGAATGTGCTAGTGCAGCAAATAATCAATTGCCACCAGGTTTCTATGAAGTGTACGTTACAGATTACAATGATTGTTCAAGTGATACACTGTCGTTTGAAATTGAAATTGAAAATTTAATTGATGCATCTTTGATAGAAATAAATTTATTTACCTACCCAGCAGGTTACAATATATCATGTTTTGGTGAATCTGACGGTTATATTGAAAGTATAATTGTGTATTCTCAGGAAGATTTAGACGGTGATGGAATTGTGAATACAATACTAGATGGAATTCTAGACACAGACGACATATTTGATACATGGAGCTATAATGTTCCTTTTTTAAACACATCCGACAATGGTGAATTTACTATCGATTGGGGCAATTGGAATCCTAATGCACTTCCTGATGGCTCATATGACATAACGCTATGCTCACAATCAGCAGATGGTAATGGATCATGTCCAACTGAATATAATTTTGTTGTTAACGGACCTAGTGAATTATATGTCTTTGTTCCTGATTACGAAACTTGTACAAATTGTCCAGTTAATGTGTCAGCTGAAATTGTTGGTGGTCAAGGACCATACTTTGACATTTGGACTAATACAGAAACAGGCCAAATTATTAATCCTATTTTCAACCCAAATATTAATCCAAATGATATCGCAGAAATTGATGCTGACTATGACTTAGATGAAATCAATGGATTCCCTCATAATATTTTATTACTTCCAGGATCATACTCCTTAACAGTTATTGATGCAAATGGATGCTCTCCTGTTGAAATAACAGAATTCGACGTTTATGAGGCATCAGAAGAATTAAGTTGGGCAGAAGTAATTGTTTCAGGCTGTGAACCAAGTACAAATGAATGCGGCGGTGTAGCTACTATCGAAATTAATTATCAACAATTAAATACTGAATTATGTCAAGTTGCTTGGTTTAATTGCGATGGAGACGCATTAAATCCTTCACTAGAATCAGAAAATATGATTACTGACTTATGTAATGGATCGTATTACGCCCAATTATTATATCCAGAAAACAATGATGTTGATGGAGATGGGACATACGATCCTGGACCGGACGGAATACTTGGCACGTTAGATGACATATGTATTGCAAGTTGTAATAGCACAGATCCATCCAGTCCATTATACGATCAAAATATGGATGGTGACTTTTATTTAAACCCTATAACAGGACTGATTGAAGAACATAACAATTTTGGTCCAGACGGTATACCAGGTAATTCCGATGACGATCCAGATATAGATGGAGATGGTATTTTAAATGATTTTGATACATTCCCTGAGGGTGGATTTTTAATTGAAACTATTTGCTTTAAATATAATGATGACGGGTTTTCTGTTTATTCAGAAACTATTCAACATGACCTATGTAATGACGAAAACAATGAGGGGAATGAAATAGCAGTTTACATTGAAGGAGGAACTGGAGAGTTCACATTTATTTGGTATGATGAAAATGATGTTGAAGTAGGAAATACCCAAAATTTAGAAAATGTAGAACCTGGGGTGTATAGTTTATTAACGACTGAAGCCGGAGGTTGTGAGGTATGGACTGAGTATGAAATTTTTAGCCCAGATCCTATTAGTATACAAAGTGAAATATCCCCTTCTGAATATGAAGATGGGTTGTATAATGTTCCATGTGCACAAAACTCATTAAATAATCCATGTGCCGGATCAATAACATTTGATATTAGTGGTGGTATCCCATTTAATTCTGATTTTAATCCAAATAATAGTAGTTTTACAATGCCTGAATTAGACGGGGATGAGTACTATTTGTATGCTGTCAATAATGAAGATGCTAATATTAGTACATCTCAACTTAATTTAACTGTTAACTACATTGAAAATGATGTATTAAATGTGACAATCAATGGTTTATGCGAAGGAAATAATATTATTGACATAATAGGCCAATTCGATTGTGTAATGCAATTTGAAACCAATTTAACAAGTCCTGATTTATTTTCTTTTAATATTACAAGTAGTAATGTCAGTTGCCCTAACGCATCTGATGGATCTATTGAAGTAGAATACAATGGTGGTTATATTGGCAATAGTGGAAATTACGATTATGAATGGTGGCTCAATAATGAATTGTATACATCTGGTTTACCTAGTATCAGTAATTTAATTGGAGGAGAATATACAATATATGTGTCTGATGACCTAGGTTGTGTATATTCAGAAACTATTATGATAGAAGAAGAAGTACCATTTATTATTGAAGTGTTTACTGAACCTCCATTATGTAACTCATTAAAAGGATTTGTAGATTTCAACGTTAGCGGTGGTAATTCAGGAAACTATCAATACAATGTTAGTTCATCTGGATTAATAAATAATAACGTACTGTATGACTTTGATCCTACAGAATCAATTGAATTAACTGCTGGTGAATATGTATTTACTTTTATTGACATAGAGGGGTGTCAATCAGATCCTGTAGAAGTAAATTTAAATCCAACTTCTGAAGATTGTTTACAAATTCCATCATTATTTAGTCCAAATGGAGATGGTCAAAACGATATCTGGGAAATAGGAGGAATTGAGAATTATCCTAATGCCAAAATAAAAATATATAATCGATGGGGACAATTAGTGTTTAATTCTGAGGGAGAATATTTTGGTAATGAGTGGGATGGAACACATCTTGGTACGCCACTTCCTTATGCAGTTTATTACTACACTATTGATCCTATAAATGAAAATGTTAACACCTACCATGGAGGCCTGACAATTAAACGTTAAGAACTATATGAAAAAATATATTTATATATTATTTATCTCTCTACTTTTTCTGTTCCACAAACAGATTCAAGCACAACAACTTCCTATATATAGTCAATATATGTTTAATGATTATCTGATTAATTCTGCATATGCAGGAACTTACGCATTTACTCCAATTATTCTTAATCATCGTAACCAATGGGTAGGTTTTGGAGAATCAGCACCACAAACATCTTCAATATCAATTCACGGTAGTGCAGGTAAAAATAGTGCATTTGGTGGATCTCTGTTATTTGACAAAACACATCCAATTTCACAAACACAAATTGAAATGAGTTACGCATATCATACTATTTTAAATGAACAATCAAGAATCGGCTTATCAATGTCATTAGGTGGAACATATAACATGAAACAATTTATTAATGAAAGTAACTCAACATATTCTGAAATTATAAATAACCAAATAGATATTGTTTCACAAGATGAAAATGCCAAGCCAGTTGGAGATGTGAATTTTGGTCTAATTCTATTTACGGACTATTTCGACTTAGGAGTTAGTATTCGCAATTTACTAGCACCTGAAAACACCAATGCAATAGTTAGTGATGAAATTGATAGAACTAAATACATACTTATTCACGGATCGTATTTAGGACGGAATAACCCCAACAGTCCTTTTGCTATGATACCATCTTTTGTGATTAGAAAAATGGGGATCACGACATATAATAATTTATTCGAAGTCGATCTAAATCTAAAATTAGTATATCGTAATAAATTCTGGGCGGGTGCAGCATTTAGAACTCATGAAAAAGCCATATGTACACTAATTGGATTCAACACTAATAAAGCATACTTTGGTTGGAGCTATGATATTGGAACTGCGGGAATAGGACAATTTCACAATGGTAGCCACAACATTTCAATAGGTCTAAAATTAGGTTTAAAAAAGAAAAATAACATCCGGAATCAAACACCATTTAACATGAATATAGATGAATCTCCAAGAAAATTAAATCTTAGACTTTCTGATATGCGTCACAAATCTGGAATATAAAATCATATGAGAAAATACATATTTGACATTGATGGTACACTTACACCTAGCCGACTACCCATGGATAAAGGATTTGAAAAATTTTTCACGAATTGGATAAGTAATAAAAATGTTTATCTAGTAACTGGCTCTGATAAAGCTAAAACCGTGGAACAAATTGGTACTAGAGTATGGAGTAATGTTACAAAAGTTTACCAAAGTTGTGGCAATCAGGTATGGAAAAATGGAAAACTAATATCTGAAAATGATTTTTCTCTTACAAAGGAAATGGAAAATGAATTAATAATTTTTCTAAAAAATACAACTTGGAAGGAAAAATTTGGAAACCACGTTGAACAAAGAGTAGGTTTGGTAAACTTCTCTATTATTGGAAGAAACTGTCCTCAAAATAAAAGAACCGAATACTATAATTGGGATAATATGCAAAAAGAACGATTAAATATTTGTAATCGATTAATGCAGTTATTTCCAGAGATTGAAGCGTCAGTAGGGGGCGAAATCAGTATCGACATCCATAAAAGAGGTGGAAATAAATCACAAATACTTAATGAAATAGATGGTGAAATTTATTTTTTTGGAGACAAAATGGAAAAAGGAGGAAATGATTACCCAATAGCAGAAAGGCTAATAAAAGAAAATAGACCTCATAAATTATTTAAAGTAAAAAATCCCCATGAGACATGGGAAAGACTAAAAAAAATAAACTAGCCTTGTAAAATTTCTTTCACTTTATCTGCAGCATCTTGTAACGAAATAACTGAAGAAACTTTTAATCCGCTATTATCAATTATTTCTTTTGCCTCTTTTGAATTCGTACCTTGTAATCTAATGATAATAGGAATACTAATAGTTCCAATATTTTTATAAGCATCTACAATACCTTGTGCAACTCTATCACACCTAACGATACCACCAAAAATATTTACCAGAATTGCTTCTACATTAGGATCATTAAGAATAATTCTGAATGCAGATTCTACTCTTTTTGAGTCAGCAGTTCCTCCAACATCTAAAAAATTTGCAGGATTACCACCTGATATTTTAATAATATCCATTGTTGCCATTGCTAATCCTGCACCGTTAACAATACAGCCAACATTACCATCTAATTTAACATAACTTAGTCCTAATGATTCTGCTTCAATTTCAGAGGGGTCTTCTTCTTTTTCATCTCTATATTCTGCGAAATTAGGATGCCTATATAAAGCATTATCATCAATTGTAACTTTTGCATCTACTGCAATAATTTGATTATCTGAACTTTTAATAACTGGGTTGATTTCAAATAATGAAGAATCTGACTCAACATAAGCTTTATACAATTTCTCTACAAAATCACACATATTTTGAAACGCATCATCTTTCATTTTAAGGTTATTGGCAATAGTTTCTAATTGCTCTTTTGAAATTCCTTTTAATGGATCTATATTTTCTATAAATATTTTTTCCGGACTTTCTTCTGCAACCTTCTCAATTTCAACACCACCTTCTGAAGAATACATGATCATGTTAGTATTTGTTGATCTATTTAACAAAACGGAAATATACATTTCTTCTATTTCATTTTCACCTGGATAATAAACATCCTCTCCAATGAATACTTTATTAACTTTTTTACCTTTTCTGGTTGTCTGAGGAGTAATTAACATCATTCCTAAAATACTACTAGCGTATTCTTTTAACTCCGTCATGTTTTTTGCTAACTTAATTCCACCCCCTTTACCTCGACCTCCAGCATGTATCTGTGCTTTTACTAAAAAAAAAGGTGTATTTGTTTCTTTAGATAATAACTCACCATTTTGTATAGCCTGAGAAACTGTATCCGCTACATATCCTCTTTGAACACGTACGCCATGATTAGCTAAAATTTCCTTGCCTTGATATTCATGTAAATTCATAGTAAAAATTATTTTGGTCAAAAATAACCTAATGTTTAAAAAAATAAAAACAATTCATTTATTAAAATCAATTATCTTTGGATTCATGCGATTTTTATTTGTTTATATATTATTGTCTCATTCTATTTTATTGTCCCAACAAATAAAAAAAGAAGTATTTGCTAAAAGAATCAATTCTCAAATCACAATTGATGGAGAATTAAATGAACTTATTTGGCTAGATATAGAATCTGCCAAAGATTTTACAATGCTTGAACCAACAAATGGTAAAATTGAAAGATCCAACCAAAAAACAGAGGTAAAATTTGCATATGATGACACTGGAATCTATATAGGAGCCTATCTTAATGATCAAAATGCAGGATATGACGATCCCAATATTCCTGGTATTTTAAAAGAATTAGGACCTAGAGACGATGACAGAAGGAGTACTGACATATTCGGAATATTTTTAAATCCTTTCAATGATGGGATTAATGAATTTAGTTTCTTGGTAACTGCAGCAGGTGTTCAAATTGATAAAAGAATTATTTTAACAACTAACGGATATGAAGAAGATTCTGACTGGGATGCAATATGGGAGAGCGCTATTACTATTAAAAAAGATGGCTGGTATGTCGAGATGAAAATTCCATATTCAGCAATTAGATTCCCAAATATAGAAGTACAAGACTGGGGACTAAATATTTACAGACAAATTAAAAGACTGAGGGAAGATTATTCATGGAATCCAATAAACATTAAAAATAAACATATTGGACAACAAGCAGGATTATTAAAAGATATAAAAAATATTAATCCACCTATCAGGCTATCTTTGACTCCATATATTTCTTCTACTATACTTAAAGAACCCAATCAAAAATATGAAATACAATACACTGGAGGTATTGATTTAAAATATGGATTTAACACTAAATTTCTCTCTAATCAAGATTGGAATTGGACTTTAGACATGACTATTTTACCTGAATTTCAACAAGTAGAATTTGATGCATTAGTCCTAAATATTAGTCCATTTGAAACAAGATATGATGAAAAAAGAAGTTTTTTTACTGAAGGTACTGAACTTTTTAGAAAAGGAAACTTATTCTACTCAAGAAGAATTGGGAGTCCCCCAGCACAATCTGAGGAAGATTTAGAAATTCTAAATAACGAAGAAATCACATATTATCCGGCGAATATTAAATTATATAATGCATCGAAAATTTCAGGAAGGACACAAAATGGGTTGGGATTTGGTTTCTTTAATGCTGTAACACAAAATACATATGCAATAGTTAATGACACCGTTAATAATTTATCTAGAGAATTATTAATTGAGCCAATAACTAATTATAGCATGATAGTAATTGACAAAAGTTTTAATCAAAATTCATTTCTAACATTTGTCAATACAAATGTAAATAGAGAGTCAAGTTTTAGAAGTGCTAATGTCATTGGTTTATTAGGATCAATTACCGAACCACGGCAAAGATATGCTTGTGATGTTAGCCTTAAAGGAAGTTTTGTGAAAGATGAAAATTCGCAAAATGGTTTTTCATCCTCTATAAGCCTTTATAATATTGATGGGAATACTAGATTCAGGATAAATAATTATATTGAAAGTGACAAGTATGACATAAATGACATGGGATTTTTATATCAAAATAATGAAGTCAATACAAATGCGTCAATAGCATATAATATATTTTCTAGCGATCATAAAATAGCGAAAAAGTTTAAAATACTAAAAGGTGAAATGAAATTAAGTGCCGAACATCAGATGCTTTATATGCCATTTACAGAGAGTAAAATTATTACTAAATTAGACGTTTGGGCTGTCAACACAAAACACCTTTGGATGAATTTAAAAGTGCGATATTTTTTTGAAGAAAAAGATTACTTTGAATCAAGACAGGAAAATCAAGTATTTATCAAGCCCCCTGCATTTAAAACGTCAATATCAACATCTAGTGATTATAATCAACAATTTGCTTTAAATTTAAGCGGTTCATTACAATATAGATTGAGTAATAATTATAATGAATGGGAAGAACATTCTAATATAGCTTTTTATGGTAGAATAAATCCTCGGTATAGAATTAATAACAATACTTTTTTACAATATATAATTGCATTAGAACGAGAAGACAACCAATTTGGATGGATTGATTCGCAAGATGAAGAAAGTATTTTTAGTAGAAGACAACAAAATACCATTACAAATAAATTGATTCTAAATTAT
>NZUK01000009.1 GCA_002701365.1 Flavobacteriales bacterium | reverse complement strand
GAAAGCATATAAGTGCGAAGCCAACCTCAAGATGAGATTTCTTTTAAGGGTCGTTCAAGACTAGGACGTTGATAGGTTGCAAGTGTAAAGGTGGTAACATCATAGCTGAGCAATACTAATTACCCGTAGACTTTTTTCACAATGTCTTAATTTGTTTTTTAATTGTTAAAATTTAATCTTTCTTAATTTGTTAATTTATCACTTATGGTGACTTTAGCAACAGGGATCACCTCTTTCCATATCGAACAGAGAAGTTAAGCCTGTTAGCGCAGATGGTACTAGGTAAAACTGGGAGAGTATGTCGTCGCCAATTTTCAGCCCCAACTTTTATTAGTTGGGGCTTTTTTTTTAACTTTATTGCAATGTGTTTTAGGTTCGTATTTTTATTTTTTTATTGTTTTTCATTTGCTCAAGATTTTATAGACTTAGATTCATTACATTTTAAGTCACTTTTTTATCAATCTCCAAATATAAAACTGAATAACATAGGAGATCCTATTATTTTTTTAGTTCCAATTGAAGATGATGATTTTTATCTAGATCATTACAGTTCTAAGGTCAGAAATGTAGATTTTTTTAAACAAAATTACTTACATCCTCATGATTCAATATATAGTTTTATTTCGTATCAGAAGACATATAGTGAAGGTGGTCTAGTAGAGACGTTTCTATCTAGACCAATAGGACCAAATATTAAACTAAATTTTTCCTATAACAATTTAAATTCTGTTGGGTTTTATGTTAATCAAGAAAATAAGTATAGCGTAATTGATGCATCAGTTTTATATCATTCAAAAAACAATCCATATTCTTTTAATTTATCTTTTTTTTCAAATAATGGTTTTTATAATCAAAATGGAGGATTAAGTAATTATAATACTGACTTGTCCAGTGATTTGCAAATAACTTATTTAAATTCTGCACAAACGATTATTAAGAAAAGAATTTTACAATTTGATCAGCATTATTTAATAAATGATAAACTTAAATTAAAACATCATTTTTTAATTAATAATTTTGAAAGATCTTACATAGATTTAAATCCACAATCTTATCATTATTCTTTGACACCTTTTGATTTTTCTCTTGAAGGAAGTTATGAGCATTTTACATTTTTTCAAAGATATGCTAATTCTATTTCTATCAATAATATAAATTTTGTTTTATCTGTTAATCATAATTATTATAATACAAATGACATCATATTAAATGAGTTAGGTGATTTAGATATAACCATATCCACTACTGATTCTTTTGATTTTAAAAATAATATTTATTTTAAATTAGGTTTTTTTCCTGCAGGTTATAATAAACATAATTATTTTATTGATTTAAAGTTAAAAAAGAAACTTAATGCATTTGATAATAATTTAAGATTCCTTTTTTTGTCTAAAAAACCAGACTTTTTTTCTAAACAATACTACACAGGAGGTGATTTTAATTGGCATAATTTTTTGTCTTCTCGTGTCGCTTCTTTTTCGTTTTCTTCTACTTTAATTGATCGAAATTTTTTCTTCTCAGCGACGTTTAATCATTATGTAAATTATTTATATTTTAATACTGTAGCATCTCCACTTCAATCAACTGATGAGATTTTATATTATAATTTTAGAATAAATAAAAAATGGGTGTTTAATAATCTCACTTTTAATAGTATTTTATATTTTCAGAAATCTAATAATGAAGTTCTTTCAGTTCCTTCTTTATTATTTAAACAGCAATTAAAATATGATTGTTATGTGTTTAAAGACATTAGATTGTTAAGTTCCTATAGCTTTTTAATTTTTTCAAATTATTATATAAATAATTATTATCCATTAACAGATGTTTTTTATCATAATTTAAATGAAAAAAAAGGTCTGATTCCGTTTTCTTCGGCAGAAATACATTTATATAAAGAAAATTTTTCTCTTGGATTTATCTTTGATGATTTAACCAATTTCTTTTATGAAGGAAATTATTTAATTAAAGATTATGTTTTACCTCAGCCATCATTAAGGTTGGCTGTTAGGTGGAGTTTTATAGATTAGGTTTTTCTTTTTTTCTTTTTTGCTGCTGGAAATAATATATTATTTAAAATTAATCTGTAACCTGGTGAATTTGGATATAGAGCAAGTTCAGTTTTTGGGTCACCTATTCTGTGTTTATAGTCTTCGGGATCATGTCCGCCATAAAATGTCCAAGTACCTTTTCCAAATTCGCCATGAATATATCTTGCTTCGTTTAAAGATTTGTTTTCACCCATAATTAGCACATTGGCTTTTATGAAATCTTTATTAAATGCGGTTGTTTGTCCAATAAAACCTTTTATAATATTCACATGATTTTGGCATAACATAGTTGGTATTGGATCCCACTTAGCAGAAAATTCAAATAACGTGAAAAAATCATTTTCTTCGTTAATTTTTCGTGTTTTAGTTACATCTATATTCGAGTATTCATATGTGTTTGGGTCAGTAATAATTTCATAGTTTTCAAAAGCAAATGTTTCAAAAAAATTTAATTTATTTTGAGCATTTTGATCCATTGGATCACCATCAAACATATATTCGCATATGTCGGTTGTTTGTGCAGATATAGCAATGTCATATGTGTCTGTTGCAGAGCACATCGCAAATAAAAAACCACCTCCAGCTGTATATTCTTGAATTTTGTTAACTACAGCTAATTTGTGTTTTGAAACTTTATCATAACCTTGTGCTAGAGCATCTTTTTCAAATATTTTTTTTTGTTCAATATACCATGGAGCATTTTTAAATGATCTATAAAACTTGCCATATTGACCAGTAAAATCTTCGTGATGTAAATGTAGCCAATCATACAGAGGTAATAGATTACTCAGTATTTCTTCATCATAAATGACATCATATGGGATTTCTGCATATTCTAAAACTAGTGTAACCGCATCATCCCAAGGTTGTTTGTTTTGTGGAGAATATACGGCTATTTTTGGTGCTTTTTCTAGTTCAATAATATCATAGTTGTTTTGAGGTTGTGCAATATTATTCAAAATACTATTTACGTCCTCAGAAGATACTAATTCATAAGATACACCCCTGTATATACATTCTTTTTCTATATCTTCTAAAAACTCACACATAAAACTACCACCCCTATAGTTCAATAGCCAATTAACTTTAACTTCATTTTGTATGATCCAATAGGCAATTCCATATGATTTTAAATGATTTTTTTGATTATTTTCATCCATTGGAATTAGAATACTTTTACCAATTAGAGGCAGTCCTAATAATAAAAAAAAAGAAAAAATAAATATTTTTGAATTAAAAGTCTGGTTGTTCATTATTACTGTCGTCAATATTTATTTTAGAGTGATATTCTGTCGATTGAAATTCATTTTCAATACTAGAAAATTTGATTAATTTAGATTCAAATCTAAGTCTGCTTCTATGAGTCGGACCATTTCTATGTTTCGCTATAATAAATTCTGCTTCTCCCTCAGTTGGTCCAGATGGTGTGACGTCCCATTCACTGATTCCATAGTATTCAGGTCTATATATAAAAGATACTATGTCAGCATCTTGTTCAATGGCTCCTGATTCTCTTAAGTCTGATAATACAGGTCTTTTGTCGCTTCCACCTCTTGTTTCAACAGCTCTACTTAATTGTGATAAAGCAATCACAGGTACCTCTAATTCTTTAGCGATACCTTTTAAAGATCTAGAAATATGAGATATTTCTTGTTCTCGATTTCCTCTATGGTCTTTAGTAGTCATTAATTGCAAATAGTCAATTATAATAATTTTAACACCGTGTTCACTTTGGAGTCTCCTGCATTTTGCACGTAAATCAAATACAGAGAGAGCAGGTGTGTCATCAATGTAAATATCAGCTTTTTCAATATCTTTGATTTTGTTATGTAGTATTTCCCATTCCCACTTGTCTAGTTTTCCTGATCTTAATTTTTGTTGATCTAATCCAGTTTCTGCGGTAATAAGTCTATTGATTAATTGTAATGAAGACATTTCTAATGAAAATACAGCAACAGGCATTTTGAAGTCAACTGCAATATTTCTTGCCATTGATAAAACAAATGCTGTTTTTCCCATACCTGGCCTTGCAGCAAGTATGATGAGTTCAGAATTTTGCCAACCACTAGTAATATTATCTATGTCATCAAAACCTGATGGAATTCCACTAACCCCTTCTTTTAAATTCCCAATTCTTTCTATTTCCTTAATGGCATTTTGAATTAATTTACTAGCTGTTAAGTATTTTTTTTTGATATTAATTTCACTTATGCTAAATATTTTACTCTCTACTTGATCTAAAAGTTCTATAGCATCAGTAGATTCATCAAATGCATCTTGAATAATTCCGCTACACGTAGAGATTAATTCTCTTTGAATGTGTTTTTGCACGATAATTCTTGCGTGGTATTCAATATTTGCAGATGATATCACTTTGTTGGTTAATTCTGCTAAATAATGGGTTCCACCACAATTTTTTAGTTTCTTTTTTTGTTTTAATTTTCCTGAAACTAAAAAAGTATCAATAGGTTCACCTTCCTGAAATAATGCTTCTAATACACTATATATTTCCTTATTAGCTTCTTTGTAAAAAACTTCAGGTGATAAAATGTCGCCTACCTCTGCCATTGCATTTTTGTCAATCATAATGGCCCCTAAAACAGCTTCTTCAAAATCAATTGCCTGAGGTGGCATTTTAGTATTTTTTCTAACTTGTGACATTAATAAAATTAAAATTTATATTAGGGTGATATTCATCTGATATATAGATCAGAATCACAAATATAATCTATAATATATGATTAATTACTATATATACCCATTTTTGAAAATTTATTGATCCGGTTTTTTATTCTTTTTTCACTTTTTATATTGACTAATTTTTCAATTTGTTTATTAATTTCTAGTGTGATGTTTTTGTATATCTTTTTTGGATCATTGTGAGCTCCACCGAGAGGTTCTTTAACGATAGCATCGATTAAATTATTTTTTAACATATCTTTTGGAGTTAACTTTAACGCTTTAGCTGCGGTTTCTTTATTATTCCAATTTCGCCATAAAATTGAAGAACAACTTTCAGGTGAAATGACAGAGTACCATGTGTTTTCTAACATGATTATTTTATCACCAACACCAATTCCAAGTGCTCCACCTGATGCGCCCTCTCCAATAATAAAACACAGTATTGGTACGTTTAATTGCATCATTTCATAGATATTTCTTGCTATAGCTTCACCTTGACCCCTTGATTCAGCCTCTAAGCCAGGATAGGCTCCAGGCGTATCAATTAGTGTAATAATAGGTTTATTAAATTTTTCAGCCATTTTCATTAATCTTAGAGCTTTTCTATATCCTTCTGGATTTGCCATTCCAAAGTTTCTATATTGCCTTTCTTTTGTATTTTTTCCTTTTTGTTGACCAATAATCATAAATGTACGATCTCCAATTTTACCCCATCCACCTACCATGGCTTTGTCATCTCTAAAATTGCGATCTCCATGTAATTCAATAAATTGATTGTTTGTTAAATTTTTGATATAATCTAAAGTATATGGTCGATTTGGATGTCTAGATAATTGAACTATTTGCCACGGACTTAAATTACTATAAATTTCTTTTTTTTTGGTCTTAATCTTTCGTTCAAGTTCTTTTTTTAAATCATTTACATTTGATTTAGTATCTTTTCCAATTCCTACAGTTTTATCTAATTGATCAATTAATTCCTTTATTGGTGCTTCAAAATCTAAATATTCCATAGTTTGTATTTAATTTATATCTTACAAAGATATATTTTACTTAAAATTATTAATAAATTAATTAACTTATTAATTAAATATTTCATGATTTGTTATCCAAATGCAAAAATTAATTTAGGATTAAAAATTTTATCTAAAAGAAAGGATGGGTTTCATAATATTAGTTCTTTTTTTTATCCTTTACCATTGTGTGATATTTTAGAAGTTATTAAAGACGACTCTCTAAAAAAGAATCAAATAACCTATTCTGGGATACAATTTCCTAATGCTGAAAATGATTTAGTTATTCAAGCCTATCAAGTTTTAAATAAGAATTATCATTTAAAACCAGTTAAAATTCATTTACACAAAAATATTCCTTGTGGTTCGGGTTTAGGAGGAGGTTCTTCAAATGCTACATTTATGTTAGTGCTATTAAATAATTTATTTAATTTAAAACTTAGTCGTTTTGATCTTTTAGATTACGCTCAAAAACTTGGTAGTGATTGTCCTTTTTTTCTATATAATAAACCCAGTTACGTTTCTGGTTTAGGAGAAAAAATAAATTCTATTCAATTAGATTTGAGCGGTTTATATATTGTTGTTATAAAGCCTGATATTTCTTGTTCTACTAGAGAAGTGTTCTCAAAATTTAAAATTAACTCATCTCCAAAAATATTTGATTTATTTGAACAAAAAATAGAATTAACTATGAAAAAACATATGAATGATTTAGAGTCTATCACTTTCTCTTTGTATCCTGAACTTAAAGATATTAAAAGTTACCTTATTTCACTAGGTGCTATATATGCAAGTATGAGTGGTTCAGGATCATCTATTTTTGGTTTATTTAAAAAAAAGCCTATTGTTAAAGGTATTAATGCATGGATTTGGATAAAAAAACTTTAGGTGAGTTTTTTAAATGATAAAATACAGATTATTAAAAAACACACATTAGGAAGCCATACCGTCATGAGAGCGGGTACATTACTGTTAAGAGTCAATGTAGTTGCAAACTTCATTAAAAAAATATAGAAAAAGCAAATTGCAATACCAGTTGTTAGTTTATATCCTAATCCCCCTCGTGCTTTTTTATTAGATATTAAAAAACCTAATAATGTAAAAATGAATATTGAGAACGAATATGAGAACCTTTCATGTTGTTCAATTTGATAGAATGGCAAAAATTCATTTCCTCTTTTTTTTTCAATTGAAATAAACTGACTTAATTGTTTAAAATTCATTGATTTAATAGATCGATTTTGTTGAAAAATATCATTCGGAGTTGTGTTTAGATCAATATATTTTTTGGCTGATTTTGAAATCTTAATAGTATTATTGGGTAAATAGTGTTTTTCAGTATAGTTTTTTAATTCCCATATTTGTTGTTTATGGTCCCAAGTTATTACTGCTGCGGATATTTTTTTTATCATTTCATTTTTTGAAAATTCTTGATAATCAAAATGGTATCCTTTTTTATTTTGTGTGTCATAATTTTTGATGAATAAAAACTTATTGTTGCTAATTTGTTTATGAAGACCTTTTTGCCTATAAACATCTTTGTTTCGAATGTATTCTTTTTCAAACTTTAATCGCGATTCATTTTTTTCAGGCAAAAAAGAATTTTGAAAATATATATTAGGTAAAAAAATAAATAATGCTCCAATTAAATATGGTAATAGAATTCTAGATGGACTAATTTTATTGTTATATAGTGCAATAATCTCATTGTTGTCACTTAGTCTGGAAGTAAAAAAAATAACAGAAACAAAAGTGATTAGTCCGCTAAATACAACACCATAATGTATAATGAAATTGAAATAATAATCTTTGATAATTAGATTTGTAGGGGCTTGATTATCAATGAAATTATCTATTTTCTCAGAGAAGTCAAATATTACTGCAATTAATAGAATTAAGGAAATAGCTAGACCAAACGTAAACAAAAATTTTTTTAGTATATAAAAATCAAATTTTTTCATCTATAGCCTTGTGTCTAATATCTTAACTAAATTATTTTTCCACTTAGTAAAACTCCCTTCCTGTATCTTTTCTCTTGCTAGTTTCATTAAATGTAAATAAAAAGCTAGGTTATGTATACTGGCAATTTGTTTACCTAGCAATTCATTAGATGCCATTAGGTGTCTTAGGTATGCTTTACTGTATTCATGGTCCACCTTTGATGTCCCGTTTTTATCAATTTTAGAAAAATCATTTTTCCATTTTTTATTTTTAATATTTATTGTTCCTTCCATTGTATATAAAAGCCCATTTCTTGCATTTCTTGTTGGCATGACACAATCAAACATATCGATGCCAAGTGCTATATTCTCGAGCAAATTGGAAGGTGTGCCTACGCCCATTAAATAACGTGGTTTTTCTTTAGGTAGTATGTCAGTAACTATATCAGTCATTTCATACATTTCATCATGAGGCTCACCCACAGATAATCCTCCAATTGCGTTTGCAGAAAAATCTTGGCTCGCAATTTCTTTAGCTGATATTTTTCTCAAATCTGCATGTGTTCCACCTTGTACAATTGGGAATAAGTATTGTTTGTATCCATACTTTTCTTGAGTTTCATCAAATCTTTTTTTACATCTCCTGAGCCATCTGTGAGTTAGCCCGATTGATTTTTTAACATAACTATGTTCGCATGGGTATGGTGTGCATTCATCAAAAGCCATGATGATGTCGGCTCCAATATCTCTTTGGATGTCAATTATATTTTCTGGTGTAAAAAAATGTGAACTACCATCTATATGAGATTGAAACTTTACTCCTTCTTCTGTGATTTTTCTATTTGCGGATAAAGAATATACTTGATATCCACCGCTATCTGTTAAAATAGGTTTGTTGTAATTAATGAAATTATGAATCCCTTTTGCTTGTTTTATTATGTCAAGAGATGGTCTCAAGTATAAGTGGTATGTGTTCCCCAAAATAATTTGGGATTTAATATCATCAATTAGCTCAGATTGGTGCACACCTCTAACAGTGCCTAATGTCCCAACTGGCATAAATATAGGAGTTTGTATAATGCCTCTTTCTAATTCAATTTTCCCTGTTCTAGCTTTTGATTCGGAATCTTTAGATGTGATATTGAATTTCATAGTCTTAGTTTCTATAAATATAATAGAAAATCACTATTATTGACAACAATAATTATTTGAATGAAAAATATAGTTTTTAAATATTTTGATTTATCTACTACAAAAAAAGATCAGTTTATCATGATGATAGATATTTACCGTAATTGGAATGAACAAATCAATTTGATTTCAAGAAAAGATTTTGATTTTTTTTATGAACGACACGTATTACATTCTCTTGCAATTTGTAAAGTTTTTTCATTTCAAAAAAACACTAACATCATGGATGTGGGAACTGGGGGTGGTTTTCCAGGTGTTCCTCTTGCAATAATGTTCCCAGATGTAAACTTTTATTTAGTAGACTCTATTAGCAAAAAGACAGATGCTTTGCAGAGTATTGTTAATGAACTTCAGTTACATAATGTTGTGGTGGTAAATAAACGTATGGAAGATGTTAATAAAAAGTTTGATTTTATTGTGTCTCGAGCAGTAGCTAAGTTAGATAAATTAGTTAGTTGGACCAAGGGAAAGATTTCCAGTAAACAGATTAATTCATTTAAAAATGGCTTAATTTTTCTAAAAGGTGGTGATGTTGATCATGAGATAAAAAATGTAGAAAAATATATTCAAACATATTTAATTAGTGATTTTTTTGAAGAAGATTTTTTTCAAGAAAAAAAAATCTTATACTTAGAGAAATAAAAAAAAGGGAGATAAAATCTCCCTTTTTTTATGATTTAATAAACAATTAATATGTCTCTCTCTATTCTGTAATTATGCTCTAGTTGTAGAATATAATATCCTGATGTGAAATTATAATTAATCACATGTTCATTTTTAGTAGTGTTAGCACTATATACTGTTTTTCCAGATATGCTAATAATGTTGATCAAAATATTGGTTTTATTTAGATTTTTGAATTGAATAGTAGTGTGGTCTTTCATAGGATTAGGGTATAGATCCCATTGCAAATTATTTTGCTCCTCTAAACTAATTCCGTCGCAATCGTCACCGATACCATCATTGTTTTCATCTTCTTGATTTGGATTATATGTTAATGGACAATTATCAATTTCATTACATATACCATCACTGTCATTGTCATTGATACATACGCCATCACAGTCGTAATACATTTCTGGATATTCACATGACCCGTCATCATTTGTTGCATTAACATTATAGTTACATGCCGTAGTGTCTATGCAACCTGCAATTTCATCAGCATCACATATGCCGTCCTGATCTTCATCGTAGCAATTTCCATCGCAGTCATATAAATCTATAGGATAGTTATTGCAGTTATCCATATAACAATAGTAACAACTGCCGTCAAACGCAGTTGCTTCTGGGTTGTAGTTACAAGCTGTTGTAATAGTACATCCAAATACAACACAAGAGCCATCGTCTAAGATTGCATTTGGATTATAATTAGAAGCTTCGGGGTCTGTACAACCTATTTCACAGTTCATGTCTGTGTTGTGAGAAAAAGAGGCTATTCCTTCGGAACCGTTAGGTAATGTAAATGATTCATTGCCAATTTCTAAAGTTGTTTGAAACCATCCGCCACCCCATAAAGAAGTCATATTTACAATGTAGCATCCATCATCAAAACAGTAATTTCCACAATATCCACCTACTTCTTGTCCAGAAGTATTGTATTCTAAAATAGTCTCTCCATCCATATCATTAATCGACCACCCTAGGCTTGAATCTGTTGTGTTAAAAGAGATTGATGGACAATCGTTTTCGTATATACATGAACAATCATCTAAAAATGCTTCAGAGTCATAATTAGTTGCTTCGGGGTCAGTGCATCCCACAATTACACAGTCACAATTATAACCTAATGTTTCTTCCATATATTCTATTGTATAATATCCTAACTCAAAATAATAAGCACAATAGTAGTTGGATACAGTGTTGTCAAAGCCTAGGTCTTGATATGATTCGTATGTTAGCAGATATTCACAACTATATTCACAAGACCCATCATCATAATTAGCTTCTTCATTATAGTTGTCAGCCAATGAGTTTGTACAGCCTTCAATGATACAGTTATCGCTATTGTATCCAAAAGGTGCAATTGCAAATGATCCTGTAGTAAAGGTATAGTCGTATTCTCCAATACTTAATATAGCATTATTCCATCCATCTCCATAAGAGTCATTCATATTAATTGTATAACATCCATCCTCGAAACAGAAGTTTTCACAGTATGGAGCTCCACCACTTGCAACTATAGTGCCACTTTCATTTTCTATTTCCCATGATACTTCAGTTGGATAGCTTCCACCAGTTACACTAATAATGGTGCAAACTTCTTCATACTCACATGAGCAATTTTCTTCTACAGTTGCATCTGCATTATAATTAATTGCTGTTTCGTCCATACATCCTAGAATTACACATTCACAATTATACCCATAACTAATAGCTTGTTCAATTGTATATGTTCCTTGACTTACGTATAGACCGCAGTAATAACTTGATGAATCATAATCATTTAAATAGGAGTCATATGATAAAAAATACTCGCAATCTAATATGCACGATCCATCGTCTGTATTGGCATCAGGATTATAATTTTCTGCATATGGTTGTGTACAGCCTTCAATAGACTCTTCACATATTAATTCTGCAGACCAACCATATCCACTGTTCGAATTAACACTACCGTCAGTTGTCCATTCTATATTTAACACTTCATCGCCGATGACTATTCCATCAAGAACACCATCGTACTCAACACTGTTAACATACACATGATCACAACAAGATTCAGTTGAACCACTAAAATTAATTGTAATGATTAGTCCCGGAGGTGCATAATATGTATTTGAGAAATATTCATTATCACCATAGTTATTGTAGTTTAATGAAGTTCCACAATCTTCACACTCAGCATCTCCATCAAACACACAAGACGCATCATCTATTGTGGCAGATGGCATGTAATTACAAGCTGTTTCGTCTGTACACCCTTGGATTTCCCCTACAATACAGTCAGGTATTGTTATTACATCTGACCATTGACTTTCCTCTAAACATTCGTAATAATTACAATTGTCTAAAAATAATTCATAACCAATAAAATATAACTCTCCATCTTCAAAACAACCTTCTTCGCTTGCATTACATTCACCATCGCTATATTCAAATATATTATTACAAGCCGCATCAGCAGAATTACTGTATGTAACTCCATCACAGCCACAAACAGGATCCCATACTGTAATGAATGAGCAGTCCGGTATTAGCTGTGCAACACAATTAGTTGTATCACAATCCCATTCTAAGGATGTAATTTCACCACTAAACTCATCAATCCAGCTTGTTAGACCTGCTGCTTGAGCTTCACAGCTGTTTCCATAAATCACACCATCACAACCTATTACCGGTTGATAAATCATAGGGCACATTGTAAATGGGTCAATCCATTCAGGATTAATACAACAATCAGCAACTATTTCTTCCTCTTCGTCACAAATACCATTATTATTTATATCATTTATGCATTCACAATAACATTCTTCCCATATTTCACAGTATTCTTCATTGATTGTAGTTTCAAAGACAGTGTATGTATTTGGATTAAAGAAAGAACATTCGCAGTCAAATACTAACAGAGGCATGTCATCTGGGCAATCATCTTCACATATTCCATCTTGGTCAACATCAGCAACACACCCGATTATTTGCTCATCACAATAGCTATTGTCAATTGTGTAATTGCTGTCTCCTTGATAGCCACATACATCTTCCCATAACCATACTCCGGTATATTCATTTGTCCAACTGCATCCATATGAAATGCAAGTTGCCTGATCATTTATATCATAACATGATCCAGTAGTGATGTCTTCAATCCAAGTTCCAACGCAATCATCTTCTTCGTCACATATTCCATCACTATCTACATCATTTTCGCAATTGGACTCACATTCCATTTCTGTGCATGATAGCGTTCCATTGTCGCAGAAACAGGTGTTACACCAATTACTTCCAACGCCATTACCTTGCCATCCGTCTAAAACAGTTGTACCATCTGATAGGGTGCAAGATATAGTTTCAGAACAACTAAGAATTTCCGACCATTGATTATTATCTAAGCATTCATAATACCAACATCCGTCATCTCCTAGGTCAACTATCCATTCTTCGCCAATACTATAAAAGTCTCCAAAAATAGGATCCGTGCATCCATCGTTACCATTTACTGAACTATTTCCACCTTGATCTATCCAAAGACTGATTAAATTTATTTCTTCATCAGAAAGAGGATCTGCTCCCCAAGCAGGCATGTAGCCTGTGATTATATATTCTTCAAGAACAGCTAGCACATTAGTATTATCAGTAGTATACCCCCCCTCCATTAAATCATTATAGCTTGTAAGTTCTATACCGCCTGTATACGAAGCACCATTAGAGTGACAACTCACACAATTAGTGTCAAAAATTGGTTGAATTTGTGTATCATAGTCAACTTGACTAAATAAAGTCATAGATAATGCTAA
Organism: Flavobacteriales bacterium; assembly: GCA_002701365.1. GTDB lineage: Bacteria > Bacteroidota > Bacteroidia > Flavobacteriales > TMED113 > SP256. The sequence goes on along the minus strand of NZUK01000009.1, from coordinate 202,621 downwards.
TGTTAATAGAGTGGTAATGTTTTTCATCTTTTATTGTTAAGTTAGTTGATAATCAGTCTAATAAAGGTACAACTTATTATTTAAATAATATATTGAAAAATTAAAATTGAAAACTTGCAAGTTCCTTGTAGTGACCCTCTTTATTCATTAGTTCTTTATGTGAACCTGATTGAATAATTTTGCCATTAGAAATAACAAAGATATTTTTAACATGTTGAATTGTTGAAAATCTATGAGATATTATAATTGATGTTCTATCTTTTAATAAGTTTTTCATGGATTCTTGAATTAATTCTTCTGACTTTGAATCAAGAGAGGATGTGGCTTCATCAAAAATTACAATTTTTGGATTTTGTAAAATAGCTCTTGCAATAGCTATTCTTTGTCTTTGACCTCCTGAAAGTTCTATGCCTCTTTCGCCGACCAATGTATTATATCCGTCTTCGAAGTTTAGTATAAAATCATGAGCATTTGCTTTTTTAGCGGCAGAGATTATGTCTGCTTCGGAAGCGTCACGATTAGCGTATAATAAATTTTCTCTTATTGATGCAGCAAATAAAATCACATCTTGAGGTACAATGCCAATTTGTCTTCTTAAATCGAATAATGAAAAATTACTAATATTTTGATTGTCAATTAAAATTTCACCATCACAAACATCATGTAATCTTAATAATAATTTTGTAATAGTTGTTTTGCCGCAGCCACTTGTACCAACAATACCAACTTGATCACCATTTTTAATCTTAAGGGACATATTATTGATAATTTTATTGCGCTTCCTTGAGGGATATGAAAAATTTATTTTTTTAAATTCAATACCACCCTTAATTTCTTTATGTTGGATGTTAATTATTTTCTCTGATTTTTCATTTTGTATATTTAATAGTTTCTCAGTTGCTCCGATCGCTTTTTGTAAGGATGCGTATAGTTCTGCAATACCACCAATACTTGCTGCAATAAAAACTGAATATAAAACAAAAGCGAATAGTTCTCCAATGCTCATGTTGTTATTTTGAATAAGTGAAGTTCCAAACCATATTACGGCTACAATTGATCCGAATATTCCAAGAATTATAAATGAGGCAAATAATGCTTTAAGTTTACCTACTCGTATACTCATTGTAGCAACTTTTTTTACTTTGCTATTATATCTTGAAATTTGAAAAAATTCACTAGTTAATGTTTTTATTGTGTGAATTGCTTGTAAACTTTCCTCTACAATAGTATTAGATTCGGCTACAATATCCTGAACATCCTTAGAGTATTTTCTTAATTTTCTGCCAAAAATAATTGCCATTATGACAACGATAGGGAGAGTGCAGAGCATAAATAATGTTAATTGAATTGACGTAATTGCAAGTAATCCTATTCCTCCAAAAATTAGTATTATTTGACGTAAAAATTGTGCTAAGTCAGAAGTGAAAGTATTTTTTAATAATTCTATATCTGAAGCAATTCTACTGCACAATTCACCGATTCTTCTTTCTGAATAAAAAGAAATTGGTAGTGTAATAAGTTTTTTGAATGAATCAGATCTTAATTTTTCTAATGCCTTAGATGTAACATTAACAAATAATACAATTCTAAAGTATGAAAAAAACGCCTGTGCAGTAAATAATGCAAATAGCATTACAGCGATTTGATTAATATTAGATGTATTCTGATTAGTCTGGTCGACTAGTTGGCCAACTAACCATGGAAATAATAATGATGCGATACTTGAGAGAAATAAAAAAATCATTCCCAATAAAAATGTTCCTTTAAATGGCTTGATGTATTCAAGTAATTTATAAAATGTAATCTTGTTTGTCATAGTAGTTTTATCAAAGAAAATATCAAATTTTTTTTGAGCGTTAAATTAAAAAATAATATTATATTTGCTGACCTAAACAATTGATTATAATTAATAAGATGAAAAGAACTTACCAACCATCAAATACAAAAAGAAAAAATAAGCATGGATTTAGAGAGCGTATGTCAACTCCAGATGGAAGGAAAGTAATTTCCAGGAGAAGAGCAAAAGGTAGAAAATCTTTATCTGTTTCTGATCAGATGTTTAAAAAATAAAATTGACATGTTTTTAATTTCAATTTTTTATCAAAAGGGTGTTTTAAAACACCTTTTTTTGTAAATTGATGTGACTTATATTTTGATTATTTATGCCTAAAGACAAATCCATTAAATCAATTCTAATTATTGGCAGTGGACCAATTGTTATTGGTCAGGCGTGTGAATTTGATTACTCTGGTTCACAGGCTTCACGCTCATTAAGAGAAGAAGGAATAGAAGTGACTTTAATTAATTCGAATCCTGCAACTATCATGACTGATCCAGTTGTTGCTGACAATATTTATCTACTGCCACTAGAGTGTGATTCAATCGAAAAAATTTTAAGTGAAAGAAGTATTGATGCAGTACTGCCTACTATGGGAGGTCAAACAGCTCTAAACTTATGTATTGAAGCAGATGATAAAGGAATATGGAAAAAATATAATGTTAAGATTGTTGGTGTTGATATAGATGCTATTAATATTACTGAAAACAGAGAGCAGTTTAGAAAATTGATGCATAAAATTAAAGTGCCAGTTGCACCTGCTAAAATTGCCACTTCTTTTTTAGAAGGTAAGTCAATTGCTCAAGAATTTGGTTTTCCACTTGTTATTCGTCCTTCTTTTACATTAGGAGGAACCGGTGCAACATTTGTTTTTCACCAAAAAGATTTTGAACCTTCATTAAATAAAGGATTACATGCATCTCCTATTCATGAAGTTTTAATTGATAAGGCTTTACTGGGATGGAAAGAGTATGAGTTAGAACTTTTAAGAGACTGTAATGATAATATAATTATTATTTGTTCTATTGAAAACATGGATCCGATGGGTATTCATACTGGTGATTCTATTACCGTAGCTCCTGCTATGACATTGTCAGATACTTGTTATCAAAAAATGCGTGATATGGCTATCCTGATGATGCGTTCTATAGGTGATTTTGCGGGTGGTTGTAACGTGCAATTTGCAGTCAGCCCTGATGAACAGGAAGAAATAGTAGCAATTGAAATTAATCCAAGAGTTTCAAGATCTTCTGCTTTAGCATCTAAGGCTACGGGATATCCTATTGCAAAAATTGCTGCAAAATTAGCTATTGGTTATTCTTTAGATGAGTTGAAAAATCAAATTACAAAAACAACATCTGCATTTTTTGAACCAACATTAGATTATGTTATTGTTAAGATACCGAGATGGAATTTTGATAAATTTCCAGGATGTGACAGCTTGCTTGGGTTGCAAATGAAATCAGTAGGTGAGGTCATGGCTATTGGTAGATCTTTTCAAGAAGCATTACAAAAAGCTTGTCAGTCCTTAGAAATTAAAAGAAATGGTCTTGGTGCAGATGGAAAAACATGGACTAACCAAGATGATATTTTAAATTCATTAAAATATCCTTCTTGGGATCGTGTTTTTAGACTATATGACGCATTAAAGATAGGGATACCAATTACACGAATTAAACAAATCACTGGTATAGATGATTGGTTTTTAAGACAAATTGAAGAATTAATACAAATTGAAAATCTAATTGCAAGTTTTGATATTTCCTCAATACCTGAAGAATTATTATTAAGAGCTAAAATGAAAGGTTTTGCTGATAGACAAATTGCACATCTATTAGGAACTTTAGAAAGTAAAGTTTTCTCACTAAGAGAAAAATATAACATTAAACGTGTTTACAAATTAGTTGATACTTGTGCCGCTGAATTTTCAGCAAAAACTCCATATTATTATTCAACTTTTGAAAGACCAATTATTTATTCTAATGGTGTGTCAAAAGTTGCCAATGAAAGTAATGTGAGTGATAAGAGAAAAATTATTGTTTTAGGTTCTGGTCCAAATAGAATTGGCCAAGGAATTGAGTTTGATTATTGCTGTGTTCATGGCGTACTTGCTGCGAAGGAGTTAGGTTATGAAACGATTATGATTAATTGTAATCCAGAAACTGTTTCAACTGATTTTGATACCGCGAATAAATTATATTTTGAGCCAGTTTTTTGGGAACATATTTATGATATTATTAATCATGAAAAACCTGAAGGAGTTATTGTTCAATTAGGTGGCCAGACAGCATTAAAATTAGCTGAAAAATTACATAAGTATGGAATTAAAATTATTGGTTCTAGTTTTGATTCATTAGATATTGCTGAAGACAGAGGACGTTTTTCAGAAAAATTAAAATCAATTGGAATTCCTTATCCTGAATTTGGTGTGGCTAAAACTGCAGACGAGGCGCTTAAGCTTGCAGATTCTTTATCTTTCCCAATTCTTGTGCGACCATCATATGTTCTTGGCGGACAAGGTATGAAAATAGTCATTAATCCAACTGAGCTAGAACACCATGTCGTTAATCTTCTAAAAAGTATCCCTGGCAATCACATTCTTTTAGATCATTATCTTGAAAAAGCAATTGAGGTTGAGGCAGATGCAATATGTGATGGTCAAAATGTATATATAATAGGTATTATGGAACATATTGAGCCCTGTGGAATTCATTCAGGAGACTCTAACGCTGTACTCCCAACCTTTGATCTAAGTGATAGTGTGATTGAAAAAATTACTAAATACACTAAGCAAATTGCACTGTCATTAAACACTATAGGATTATTAAATGTACAATTTGCTATAAAAGACGAAGAAGCTTATGTTATTGAAGCTAATCCAAGAGCATCTAGAACTGTTCCATTCATTGCAAAAGCATATAAAGAACCATATATTAATTACGCCACAAAAATTATGTTAGGAAATGCAACATTAAAAGATTTTGATTTTAAACCTGTTAAAGATGGCTATGCGATTAAAGTGCCTGTTTTTTCATTTGACAAATTCCCTAATGTAAATAAAGAACTAGGACCTGAAATGAAATCAACAGGTGAGAAAATATATTTCATATCTGATTTAGATGACCCTTTTTTTGTAAAAGTATACTCTGAAAGAAATCTCTATCTCAGCAAATAACAATATATGGTAGGTTTACTCAAATTTCTTTTCTTTGCTATATTGGCATATTATTTTTTTGTATTTCTATCTAGATTTTTACTTTCTTTTTTTTTAAAACGCTGGGTTAGTAAAATAAATAAAAAATTTAATCATCAACATAAAGAAAAATATCATGAGAAAAAAAAAGGTGAAACTGTTATTCAATATGAAAAAGACAGTAAAATTGATCCTGGTGGAGAATATGTTGATTTTGAGGATGTAGAAAATGAATAATTTAAGATTTAATTCTACACATTTCTATGCAATTTTATTATTTGCCTTGATTACAATCATATACTGTCACCCTGTTCTTAAGGGAGGTAAGATAAATCAAAGTGACTATAAACAGTTTTTGGGTATGTCAAAAGAAATAGCAGACTTTCGTGATAAAACTGGAAAGGAGGCATTATGGACTAATTCAATGTTCGGAGGAATGCCTGCATATCAAATTTCAGTTCACCACCCTAATAATATTCTTGTCCATATAGACAAATTTTTACAACTTTATTTGCCTAGGCCAGTTGGTATTATATTTTTATATTTTTTAGGGTTCTACATTTTTATGCTTTCTTTAAAGATAAGACCAGATTTATCTATTTTAGGAGCAATTGCATTTGGTATGTCTTCTTATTTTTTTATAATTCTAGAAGCAGGACATAATACTAAGGCGCACGCTATAGCATATATTGCGCCATCAGTTGCAAGTATGTTTTATTGCTTAAATATTAAAAAGTATAAATCATGGCATAAATTGACAGGATTCTTTTTAGCATTCCTGGCACTAGGACTTCATCTAAGAGCTAATCACTTGCAAATAACTTATTATTTGCTGTTTATTTTAAGTTTTTTTTGGTTTTTTTATTTAACACGTGCTATAAGATCTAAAATGCAATTTGATTTTATTAAAAAAACAATCCTATTTTGCTGTGCGGGTATTATGGCTATTGCAATTAATACAGGAAATATATGGTCTACTTATGATTATAGTAAATATACAATAAGAGGTGATTCTGAATTGCAATCAGAAAATGGAGAATATAGATCAGGGCTTGACAAAGAATATGCAACTGCCTGGAGCTATGGTAAAGTTGAAACTTTTAATATGTTATTTCCTAATTTTGTTGGAGGCTCATCTCATTCAAAATTATCTGAACAATCTAATTTGTTTCAGGCTTTAAGAAAAAATGGTGTTTCTAAAAAAGATAGTCGCAATTTCATTCAGTCAACTCCTTTGTATTTTGGTCCACAGAGCTTTACTTCAGGTCCAGTGTATATTGGCGCCTTAGTATGTTTGTTGTTTTTAATGAGTTTTTTTGTAATTAAAAAACCTGTGAAATGGGTTTTTTTATTATTGGTTTTATTCTCATTAATCTTAGCTTGGGGAAAAAATTTTCCTATTGTAACGAACTTTTTTTTAGATCATGTTCCACTTTATAATAAATTTAGAACTGTTTCAATGATTTTAATTATTGCACAGTTTGCTATTCCTGTTTTTGCTATTATGGGATTAAATCATTTTATTGAATCAAATTTAGATTATTCTACAAAGAAAAAAGCCTTAATTAGATCAACATCCATATTAGGTATTTTATCCCTTTTCTTTATAGTATTTAAGAATCTTTTGTTTGATTTTTCTAATGACTTAGACGCCCGATTTCCGGATTGGTTTACTCAAGCTTTAATCGCAGATAGAGTGCATTTATTCCAAATGGATGTTTTGCGATCAGTATTCTTTATTATTGTAGGTGCTTGTATATTATATTATTTTACTATTTACAAAACACATAATAATAAACGTTGGATATTTTCTTTAATTGCTTTATTGATTTTAGATATGTGGTTTGTAAATAAGAGGTATTTAAATTCAGATGATTTTATATCTACTAATAAAGTTAATCAACCTTTTGAAGCACAAAGTTTTGATAATAGTATCAAAAAGGATACGACGATTTATAGGGTGTATAATCTAAATGAAAGGATAGATCAAGGTGCAAGAACATCCTATTTCCATCATTCTATAGGAGGGTACCACGGAGCAAAACTCGGTAAATATCAGGAAATGATTGATATGCATATTAACAACGGTAATTTAAATGTACTTAATATGTTAAATACGAAATATATTATTGCTTCTGATCAGAATCAAAATCCATTTGTTCAAATAAATGACCAAGCACTTGGCAATGTGTGGTTTATTGATTCGATAAGATGGGTTAAAAATTCTAATGAAGAAATTTTGTCTTTAAATGAGATTAATCCTAAACACACTGTATCTGTTCATGCAAAATATGCATCAGATATTAATCAAGTTACTTATTCAAGTAATGGTGAGATTAAATTATTAAATTATTCACCAAATCGATTAGTCTACAGTAGTAGTAACCCCGAAATATCTTTTGCAGTTTTTTCTGAAATTTTTTATCCAAAAGGTTGGAAAGCATATATTGACGGGAAGTATGTAGAACATTTTTCAGTAAACTATATTTTAAGAGGCGTTATTTTACCTCCGGGGGATCATGAAATAATATTTGAGTTTAAACCTAAATCTTTTTATGTTGCTGCTAAGATATCTTTATTCGCATCATTATTATTAATAGTAACAGCTTTATTCTCTTTTGCAAGGTTATTTATTCATAAAAAATGAAAAAAATACTAATTATTACTTATTATTGGCCACCTAAAGGAGGAGTGGGGGTGCAAAGATGGCTTAAACTTTCTAAGTATTTATGTAAAGAAAATTATGATATTACAATTTATACAACAAAGGATGGGGTAAGTACTTTGGAGGATAGTACTCTAGAGGAAAGTGTTCCTAGTGGTTTAAATATTTTAAAGCACACAATTTTTGAACCTCAAAAATATTTTAAATCATTTTTTAAAAAACGTTTTTCATCGGATTTTTTATTAAAAAAAGAAACGGGTTTGGTGAATCAATTAATGCTATGGTTAAGAGCTAACTTATTTGTTCCTGATTCTAGATGTTTTTGGATTAAGCCTTCAATCAGTTTTTTAGATAATTACTTAAGAGAAAACCCTGTTGATGTGATTGTTTCTAGTGGTCCTCCCCATAGTATGCATATGATTGCTTTGGGCTTAAAGAATAAACATAATTTCAAGTGGATTGCTGACTTTAGGGATCCTTGGACTGGCATTGAGTATTTTGACAATTTACCTCTTTTATCTAGAGTTATTAAGAAACATAAAAAATTAGAAAAACAAGTTTTTAATCAGGCTGATTGCACGTTGACAGTTAGTCCATCATGGTCATTGGATTTTGGAAAAATGGGAGCAAAAAAAAATGTGTTTTTAACAAATGGATTTGATCCCGATGATTATACTCTCACTGCTTCTAAAAAAGTATTGTCATATTTTAAAATAGGTTATTTTGGTCTTTATAATGAATCCAGAGACCATGATTTCTTTTGGAAAACGATAAAAAAAATATGTATAGATAGTCCTCAGTTTAATAAAGATTTAAAATTTTTATTCTCTGGAGAGGTGTATCAAGATTTTTTTAAAAAAATTACATCTTACCAAATGCATGATAAATTTCAGTATTATAATTATTTAAATCATAAAGAAAGTATTGAAAACATGATGCAATGTGATATGTTATTAGTTTCTCAGGGAGATGAAAGAGCAATTAATGGGCGTATCCCAGCAAAATTATTTGAATATATTGGAACTAAAAAACCAATTTTAGCCATTGGTAAAAAGGGTAGTGACTTAGAAAAAATTATTAATAATATATCATATGCTTGGTTTGTAGAATTTGATAATATTACTTTGTTATATACTACTATTTTGGAAATTTATAGTTTACGCCAATTAGACACTAAATATAGTGACGATATTTCCCGTTTTTCTAGAGAATATCAAGCAAAAAAACTTATTAAGTTAATTGACGAAATATGATCAGATTAATGAAAAATATTTTGCATGAAATAATGCATTCGCAATATGTAAAGAATTTATTTATATTAACTTCTGGTGTTGGACTATCTCAACTTATACCATTATTATTACTGCCATTATTAACTCGTTTTTTTTCTCCTGTAGAATTTGGAGTTTTAGCCCTATTTCTTGCTATTGTTCAACTTCTTTCCACAACAACTACATTTAGACTGGAAATGGCTGTTTTACTACCCAAAAAAGATTCTGATGCAGCTATTCTATGTCTCATTTCTTTTTTTACATTATTCACATCGGTTTTATTAATTTCATTTCTTTTTTTAATACTATCAAGTTGTGGTGTTTTAGATAGTATAAAAAATATATTATTTAATAACAATGTTCATGAGTTATATACTCTCTTAATTTATTTAATTCCATTGGGTATTTTATTAATGGGTTGTTATAATATATTATATAGTTGGAATAATAGATTAGAGTTGTATAAAAACATGTCTTATTCTCATTTAGTTCATTCTTTTTTAAGTACCCCTCTAGCAATTGTGTTGTCCTTTTCATCACTTCAATTTATTGCATTGATTTTAGGCCAAATAATTGGTAGATTCTTGGCCTGTTTTTTGTTGATTAAAAGCTTTTTTAATATTATTAGTGAAATATCTAAATCTGACTTTCTTAATAAATCCAAAGTATTATTAAGTAAGTATAGAAAATTTATATTTTTTGAAACACCTCATTCAATTTTAAACTTTGTTTCTCAAAAATATATTATTGCTTTTTTTACAGCTTTTTTTGGTTTATTTACGGTTGGTATTTTTGATTTATCTGATAAAATTCTTGGTAAACCATTGGGTATTATTTCAAATTCGTTTAAAACAGTATTTTATAAACGTTTAACAACTGCAAAAGATAAAATTTCAATTTTTAAAAAATCAATTTTATTAATGACTGTTATAAGTTTTGTATTAACAACTCCATTTTATTTAATACCTGATACTTTTTTTATAGTATTATTAGGTCAAGAATGGTCAGATACAGGAAGGTATATTCAATTAATTTGTCCCTTACTTTTTAGTCGATTTGTTTTTAATGTTGTTACCCCTGCTATATCTTATACTTTACAGAATCATTTTTTATTAATTTGGCAAATTTTTTATATGATTTGTTTGGTTTTATTATTTAGTATTGTACAAGAATTTAATGTTGAAAAAGTATTGTTTGTATATTCAATTTTCGGAGCTTTAATGTATGTTGTATTAGGTTGGATAGCATTTTTAGTATTAAAAAAACATATTCAGAAATGAAAGTGATAGTTATTACACCTGCTTGTAATGAAGAATTACATTTACCGGAATTAATTGAGTCGATGGTGAATCAGACTATTCTTCCTTCTGAATGGATAATTGTTGATGATGGGTCTTTGGATAATACAAGTCATGTAATTAAAAAGGCTGCCATAAATCATAATTGGATTAAGTATTTAAGAAAAGAAAAGTCTAATTTACGTGCACCTGGAAGAAGTGTGATAGAGACATTTTATTTCGGTTTCAATGAAATAGATACATTGGATTATGATGTTGTTATTAAATTAGATGCAGATTTAGTATTACCTGTTAATTATTTGCAAACTATCGCCAATTATTTTCAAAAAGATCCATTTTTAGGTATTTGTGGAGGTGTATGTGTAATTAAAAATAGTAATAAAAAAACGATCGAAAAAGGAACTAATTTAGATCATGTTCGAGGAGCTATAAAAGCATACCGAAAAGATTGCTTTGAATCTATTGGTGGTTTGTTACATGCTATGGGTTGGGATACAGTTGATGAGCATCTAGCTAGATATAATAAATGGCGTGTCTTAGTGATACCTAATCTACACGTGCTTCATCAGCGTGCTACAAATAAGGAATTTGGTTTTTCTAAGGCAGCATTTAGAAACGGTAAAATGTTGTATTCAATCCGGATGGATATTTTTTTATTATTAGGGAATTGCCTAAAAAGATGTTTTAAACGCCCATATTTTGTGTTGTCAATAGCTATGTTTATGGGATATATTTTTGCTTTTTTCACAAAACAACCAAAAATAGTACAACCTGAATTGGGAAAATTTATTAGAAAATACAGATACAACAAAATATTACAACGTTTTTCAAATTAGCATTATTCAATGCGTGTCCAACTAGTTGTTTTACCAATAAAACTAAATCCTAAGTATCCTCTCATAAAGAGGTTGTCTTTATCCTTTAATGTTGCATTTAAACTGTAGGTTTTTCCACTTCTTGCATCATAGATGGTGCCTTCTCCCCATTCATTAGGATTTAAATAATTTAAGTCTTTAATAATAACTAATCCCTTTAATGGTTCTTTGCGTAAGTTCTTATCAGGATTCTCTTTATCTCTTTTAATGTCTCCGTCTTTTTCATATGGTTCTATTAGCCATACAATTTTACCTTCAAAAAAACCATCAGTATTTTTATATATTTCGACATGTGATCTTTTTTGTTCTTCTAACCAAACACCACAAATGTCACTTTTTTGAGAGAAAATAAGCATAGGTATTAGGAAGAGTATGATTTTAAAGTAGTACATATTAAAAGGCTCGGTTTATTCCAAATATAAATCTATTAAAACTCAACATCTCCTCACTATCTAATGGTTCATTCAAATAAAACGGTAAATCAAAACGCAGAACTAATGGTTTTGCATTAATTTGGCGACTCCACAGTCTAGATACTTCCCATGTAAAACCAATTCCGGAATCTATATATATGTCACTTGTTAGAAAATTTTCATTATCGCTAGTTTTTTTTCCTATCATACCGATGTCAGTAAAAACATATGAGTTGAGGCCAAAATAGTGTAAGCGAGGTATTAAATGAGTGAAATCAATTTCTGTATTAAAAGAAATTCCGGAGGTTCCTCTATAGAAAAGTTCGTTGTCAGGATTTGGTCCCACATCACTTACAAGTTCTTTCATTTTTCTTCCAGAATAACCTCTTAGATTTAGACCTCCTCCATAATGAAAATATGTATTTCCGTCATATAAAGCATTCCCACCGCCCCAGTCGTCAGGAATGAAACCAGCAGATCTAGCGTATTTATTTTCCATCATAGTTTCAGGATTGGCTCCTGACGCATACAGCATACTTTCGTATGGAAAATTACTAGCTGATCCATGGTTAAAACCAGCTTGAACAAACATACGTGTATTAATTTTAAAATCTTTAAAATGATTTTTATTTACTACTGACAGTGATATTGTAGAAAAATTATAGTCACTCAGTATAGATGATGATCTAAGACTTAGTGAAATCTTTCCAGTTCCATGAAAATTGTTAGACTGAAGTGGGAATAGATATTTATATCTGTGTGATGTTTGAATTGTTATATTTGTATTCCTTTTTCCTGCCTCTTGCCAGGTGTTTTCACCTATTAAATAATCTAAGTCATTGTCATCTTGTCTTAGAAACGAATTCATAGAAATATCTATATTATTCATTCCGTTAATATCTTTTATGTTATATCCTAATGATGAGTGTTTTAGTCCATCTAAATAACTTGTTGAAAATCGTATTTTACTGTTCTTAACGTATTTATTTAAAGAGTGTGAATAATTTACTCTGTAAGAGAATGCATTGTTTTCATTTAAATCTTCCTCATCAGTATTTCTTCCATAGCCTGTATTTGTCCATAAATTTGCTTGAAAAACATGGTGTTTATTTAAGTAATGTCCTCTAATATTTGGTCCAATTTTTACTCCATCAAATGCATTATACCATATGTCTGGTCTAACTAATACCTCATATTTTCTTAGGTTCGCATATTTTTTCACTCCCCAGTCTACATCTAAGTGCATATTCCCTCTGTAGTTATTGTCAATCATGTATGAATCAGCTAAACGTCCACTGACATCAATCATAATATTTTTAACTCCTGAGGGCACTTGTTGTTTAAATGTGTACTCCTTTTGAAGATTGCCATATCCAATCCATCTTTTAAGTAAGTAATCTCTTTCTTTATCTTCTTTTTTAAACCATGTGTTAGGAATATGGTAATGATACCTCAATCCAAATTTTGAGTCTATTGTAAGATCTATTGGCATTTGCATTTCACCTTTTCTTGCTATAGTGACTTCAATAGTATCGTTTCTAAGTTTTTTAACTTTTTTAATGGAGTAATCGATGTCTTTATTAGTGTCTAGCCATTGATCAAAAAACCAGTTTAAATCAACTTTTGTAAAATGAATGATTGAATTCCGAAAGTCATTTAAGTATGGGTGTGCCATTTTCCAAGTGTGGAAATAATTTTGCATTGCTGCTAAAAACAAATCATCACCTAAAACATATTGTAAGTTATATAACATAGCAGCAGTTTTTCCATATACATGAGTGTATGAACCTCTATGCGCTAAAGAACCTCCAAAATCGTGAGAGTGAGTGTTAAGTTGAGGAGTGTTATTGTCAGTTGCATCCATAATATATCTATAAAATACATCATCATCTTTAGCATTTAGCTGATTGGTGTGCGCATCATAGTATTTGTTTAAAGGACTTTTATTATTTTTCAACCACGCTATTCTAGCCAGTATATCTGTATTTTCATTATCAAGAATACTGTCGTTGACATAAGTTAAATCTCTCTCCATGTACTCTCCTTCAAGAATCTCAGTTCCCCAAGCAGTCAAAAATTGTGTAAAACCTTCATCTAATGCTGCACGATATGTTTCATTATTTCCTACCTGTCCAAAAAACCACATATGGGCAATTTCATGGATTAATAATCCTCTGTATCCAGGGTCTTTTCCTCTGTCTAAAGTAATCATAGGATATTCCATGCCAGATCTTGCATCTGCAACTATTATTTTATGATATTGATACATGCCAAAGTCTTCTGAAAACACTTCAATGATTCGTGACGCATAGTCAGATGCATTTTGCCATTTTGAGGCATGTTGTTCTTGTGCTAACGAATAACTTTTTATGCCGTTCCAATCTGTAACACCAATTCTATAGCTAGGGTCTGCAGTAAATGAAAAGTCATGTACATTTTCAGCGTGAAAGTTCCATGTTTTCTTTTTATTTGGGTTATATGTTATAATTGTTGATGGAGGACTATTATACTTTTTATGTGCAAAATTTTTAATATCTAATTTTTTCATTAATTCTTTTGGAAGTAACTCATCTCTGTTTACCATAAATCCTGTGGCTTCGACTATATAGTTCTCAGGGAATGTTAACTCTACATCAAAGCATCCAAAATCGCCATAAAACTCTTTTCCTAAATGTTGATCAGTTGTCCATCCAAACTTCCTGTCGTAAACAGATATTCTTGGGTACCAATGGACACCATTATAGTGTTTGTTCCCAAATTCTTCGTATACCTTCATGCGTCTTCTAACGTTACCCTCTTCTTCATTTCCACCAAAGTAAGTATCAAAAACAATATCTAATACTATGGATTCTCCAGATTTAAGAGGTTCTTTTAAGAACACTTTCATAATAGTATTATCGATTTCAATATCTAGGACTTCATCATTTGACTTTACACTTAAAATTTCAGTTCCTTTTTGTTTTAATTCATCAGGCCTATATATTGATTCCATTTTATTAGCTGTTCTAAACTTATCTAGATATGATTCAGGCTCAAAGGCATTTTGATATAAATGAAAGAAAACATAATTTAACTCATCGGGAGAATTATTTGTATAAGTAAGAATCTCATGACCTTTTATCAGGTTTTCAGTGTCAATAATCTCAGCTGAAATTTGATAATGTACATCTTGTTGCCAGTAGCCAGGATGTGGCATTTTATTTTTCCAATAATTAGGGTTATTAATGTCAGTATAAGTATTTGGAGGGAGTAGAGGGTTATACAGGTTAATTTGCTCTACACTATCTACAATAAGACTATCTGCTACCATCATCTCACCACTTATAGTGTCAAGACTCTCTTGTGAGAAAGTTATACTTATTAGGATTAAAAAGATAAATGGTACTAATTTTTTCATAGGCTTGTTTTTTTTGCACTACTAATATAACAAATTATCGAAGTTTTTGTTGTTTATATACATTTCATACTTAAATCAATACTCTTTACTGAGTGAGTCAATGCTCCTACTGATATAAAATTTACACCACAAAGTGCGTATTTTCTGACATTTTTAAGTGACATGTTTCCTGAAGACTCTAGAGGAATTTTTTGGTTTACTATTTTTACAGCCTTTTTTGTCTTTTCAATGCTAAAATTATCTAAAAGGATTCTATCTACTCCTCCAATCTTTATAATCTCTTTTAATTCGTGTAAATTACGTGATTCAACAATTATAGGAATATCATTAAGTCTGTTACTTTCTAAATAATTTTTGCATCTTGAAATTGCTTGCTTGACTCCTCCAGAAAAATCACTATGATTATCCTTAATCATAATCGCATCATATAAGCCGTTCCTATGGTTTTCTGCGCCTCCAATTTTCACGGCTTTTTTGTCAATGAATCGAATCGAAGGACATGTTTTTCTTGTGTCTAGTATTGTAACATTCAGATCTTTAATTTCATCAACAAACTTTCGTGTTTTAGTAGCTATTCCACTCATTCTTTGCATACAATTTAACACTAGTCTTTCACTTGCTAAAATTGCTTGTTGATTTCCAGATATTGAAAATATAATATCATTTTTGTTTATTTTTTGTCCATCTTTAACAATTGGCTTAAATATTAAGTTTTTATCTAATGTGTGATATATACTTTGAGCTATTTTTAAACCAGCAATAATACATGATTCTTTTGCTATTAATTTAGCTGTTCCTTTCTTTTTTTTATCAATACACGCTATTGATGTTATATCCCCTTTTCTAAGGTCTTCTTGAAAAGATGTTTTGATAAAATCTGAGAGGATTTGTTCCATAGATTGGTTATATTTAATATGCAATACAAATTACTAATATTTACTATAATAATGAAACTAAGATTTATCTTTTTGGGTAAGAAAAATTCAAAACCTTTTGATCAGAAGATATCTGACTATAAACAACGGTTATCTAGATATGTTAAGTTAGATTGTTTATCTTTTGATGATAGTAATCTTTCAAAATTAGAGCACAAAGTAATAAGTCAAATTAAGAATCATGACAAGCTAATTGTTTTAGATGAGAAAGGTGATGAGTTTAGTACCGTCAATTTTTCTAAATTTATTAATAATCACATTATGCAAAATCAATCATTAGTTTTTTTAATAGGTAATGCACATGGTGTGCCCTTGAATATTAGAAACAAGGCAAATTATTTAATGTCATTGTCTAAAATGACTTTGCCACACATGTTTGCTAGATTAATTATTCTTGAACAATCTTATCGTGCTTTTTGTATTTTAAATAATCATCCATATCACCATGAATAAATATATTTTTGCTTCATTCAATAAACATAAATTAATAGAAATATCTAATCAAATAAGTAATATTGATATACAGAGTTTATATGATTTAGGTTATACTGATGAAATCATAGAATTTGGTTCTAATCTTCAGGAAAATGCACTTATTAAAGCGAGAGTTATATATGATCGGTATAGTATTCCTTGCATATCTGATGATACAGGATTAGAAGTACATGCTTTAGATAATGCTCCAGGTGTTTATTCGGCACGTTATGCAGGTAAAAATGCTACTGCTGAAGATAATGTAGAAAAGTTACTTATCCAGATGAAGAATATTAAAGACCGTAGAGCTAGATTTAGAACAGTTATATGTTTAAAAAATTCACAAGAAGAAAAATTTTTTGAAGGAGTTGTTGAAGGAGTGATTAGTGATATTGCAGTAGGGAAAAGTGGATTTGGATATGACCCAGTTTTTCGCCCTAATGGTTATAGTAAAACTTTTTCTGAAATGTCTTTAGAAGAAAAAAATAATATTAGCCACCGAAGTAGAGCAGTTGCAAAACTTGTTAATTACTTATCCTCTCAAGTTCTGAACTGATAAAGTCTGTTATATTAATATTCCCACACTTTAACATTTTCGGGACTATACTTTCTTTTGAAAATCCAGGAATACTATTTATTTCAATAATATATGGAGACTGATTGTCGATTATGAAATCAATACGAACTATGCCTGATAGTTTTAGTTTTTTATAAACTTCTTTTGAGGTTTTAGCTATTTTTTTTTCAATTTTTTGATCAAGATTTGCAGGTGTTATTTCTTTGGATTTTCCATGATACTTAGCGTCATAATCAAAAATGTCATTTTCACTAATAATCTCTGTTATTGGCAACGTTTTTATAGTTTTTTTACTATTAAATACGGCACATGTTATTTCTCTACCTTTTATAAATTGTTCTTGAATAATATGTCTGTCATATTTTTTTGCTTCATATATAGCTTTTTCTAGTTCATCATCATTGTGCACTTTGGTAATGCCAAAACTTGATCCGCTACATGCTGGTTTAATAATACAAGGAAATTGAATATTTTTTATTTTTTTGTCCTGAATGATTTCAGACTCAGGAACCATAAATCCTAACTTTCTTAAATGTGTGTTGCATTTGAACTTGTTAAATGTTAATTCTGAAGTGCTAGTATTGCATGATGTATACGGTATATTAAGTTGTTCGAAATAACTACAGAGTTTTCCATTTTCTCCAGGATCTCCATGTATAATCATATAGACTTTATCAAATTGAATTCTATTTTGGTTTAATATAAATGAAAAGTCTTTGAGTTGGATGGGAATATTTTTATTATAATCAATGACTTCAAATTCATATTTATTGACACATAATACTTTATATGGCTTATATAGTGTTCTATCAATATACTCATAAATTGTTTCAGCACTTTTTAAAGAAATTTCTTTCTCTTTTGAACTGCCTCCCATAACAATTGCAATATTTTCCATGACACATGTAAGATATTAAACTATTTAAATATAGAATTTGTTTTTTTAAAAAATAGTATATTCTTTAATAGAGAATAAATATATTTGATTTCAATTTAAGATGAAATTATGCAATTAAAATATCGGTTTTTATTTTTTTTATTTTTTTCTGCAGTTATTGTATTTTTTTTAATTGTGAAAACCATAGATTTTAGTTTGAAAAAATATACTCGTCATAATAGTATTATTCATGTCCCCTCTCTAATTGGATTAAATTTAAATGAAACTGAGGATACCTTAAAAAAAATTGATTTGCAATATGTTATTTTAGATTCAGCTGCCTATAATCCTAATTATGATCGTGGATCTATATTGTCGCATCAACCAAAGGCAAATTCCCAGGTTAAGCCTGGTAGAAAAATTTATTTAACAATAAATCCTATCACTGTAAATTATATTCCATTACCTTATTTAACAAATAAATCATTAAGACAAGCAATAAGTTTACTAGAGAATCATGCATTTAGAGTGGGTGATTTACACTATGTAGATTATTATGCTAAGGATGTTGTTAGGTTTGCTAAAGTGAATCAAAAACAAGTTAGCTCTATCGATAGCTTGCCAAAGTTCACTATTGTAGATTTATATGTAGGAAATGGCTATGATAAAAATATTATTATTCCTAATTTAATTGGACTTGAGTATAATGAAATTAAGAGAAAATTAAATTATAACTCTCTTAATTTAGGATCTTGTGTTTTTGCCAATAATATTACAGACACTGCTACAGCTATCATATATAAACAGGATCCTGAAGCTAGTAATAGATTAGAATTAGGGTCTTATATTAGTATTTGGCTTAAAGACTCTTTAAATTAATTAAAAATGGAACAATCTGATAGTGATTCTTTGTATGAGCATCATTTTTTTGAAGTTGAAAAAAATCATGATTTAATTAGGATTGATAAATTTTTATTACTCAGATTACCAAATACTAGTAGAACTAAAATTCAAAAATCTATATCGTCGGGCTATGTTTTTTGTAATAATAATACTGTAAAATCAAATTATAAAGTCAAACCATATGATAAAATTAGTATTCGTTTTGAATATGAGCCATTCAATAAAGAAATTATTCCCGAAGATATTCCCTTAGATATAGTTTTTGAAGATAAAGATATTGTAGTCGTTAATAAAGCTAGTGATATGGTGGTACACCCTAGTTATGGTCATTATACAGGGACTTTAGTTCATGCACTTTTATATAAGTATAGTGATATTAGTCAGTCTGCGGATAATCAAAGGCCTGGTCTGGTGCATAGGTTAGATAAAAACACTACAGGTTTAATGGTCGTGGCAAGAAACAACTTTTCATTAAACTATCTTTCAGAACAATTTGCATCTAGAACAATTAAAAGAACCTATTTAGCCTTGGTTTGGGGAGACGTTAACGATGATGCTGGTACTATAGTAGGAAATATTGGAAGAAATAAAAAAAATCGAAAATTAATGGATGTTTTTCAAAATTCAGAAGAAGGAAAACATGCAGTTACTCACTATAAGGTGATAGAACGTTTTAGATATGTGACACTAGTTGAATGTCAATTAGAAACGGGAAGGACGCACCAAATTCGTGTTCATATGAAACACGTAGGACATCCTTTATTTAATGATTATGATTATGGTGGTGATAAAATATTAAGAGGAACTACGTTTTCTAAGTATAAGCAATTCGTTACAAATTGTTTTAAAATTTTGCCTCGTCAAGCACTTCATGCTATCCAATTAAGTTTTATACATCCTAAAACCAATAAAAAGGTTTCTTTTGACTCTAATTTACCACAGGATATGGATAGTGTTATTTTAAAGTGGAGAGGTTACGTGAATAACCAAAATTTATTACAATAATCGATTTATGCTAACAATAGGAATATCCCTGCTAGGAAATGTATATTCATGTTGAGGATCGGGTTTTAGGCCTGTTTCTAATGCAATTTTTAAAAACAATTCATATTCAATAATGTATTGGTCTGAAAAGCCATGAGTTGCGTCATATGCAGTTATTGCATTTTTCCCAATATTTTTAGCAGAAACTGCGGGGTCAATGGTATGTAATTCTACTATTAGGAGACCATATTTTTTTAAATACGGTGCCCATTTTGCAAAATGTTCTTTTAAGTTTTGTTCTAAATCTTTATTTTTAATTCTAATTCCTTGATAGCAAAACGAACCTGTTGAGTTACTAATTTTATTGTAGTTTTTTTTAGGAGCAGTGTAAATTCTATTATGATCTAAAAAAGATCTTACGTTTAATAAGTCACTAAGTTGTATGTCATGTTTCTCTTTTAATTTTTTTGCTAAGCTATCAGGGTCACTAATATCACCAAAAGCAGTTTTTGCCCAAATATCTGCTTTATTAATTGTTTCATTTGTGGCTTCTAAGGCTTTATAATTAAAATCACTGCCCACAATGAATAATGGGTTTGATTCTAAATATTTTCCTCTTTTAGTTTTATAATAGATTAAATCAAAAATATGTTCAATTAACTTCCCATTTCCACATCCAATGTCTATAAAACCTTTTGGTTGGTGTTCAATAGGTAAATTGAATAGGTCTATAATGATTTGATCAACTTTTTTAAAGTATGTGTGGTGTGCTCCTCCACTTCCCCATACATTCATACTTCTGTCAACATGTGTTTCTTCAGTAGAGTTATTTTCCCATCTATTTGAATTATCACCATAAAGTAAATGGCTAATATTTTTTAATGTTGGCAAATAAGATACGGTTACACCATAAGAAGTAACACGTTTTAAAAGAAAATTCCCATATTCACTGATATTATTTTTAACGTCAATAATACCAACATGATAAAATAAATTCATCAGAATTTTACTCCATTCGTTATGAATATTTAAATTTAATTCATGCCCTATTTCAACATTTGTAAACATTTTTTTTCTTGCCAAACAAACTAAAATTGGTGCTACAATTATTCCTTCAATATGTTTTTGCCAATTAAAATCAAAATCTACATTTTTAAAAATCAGTTTATTTTGTTCTGTGTTATGTATGTAATTACTTATTGTTTTTGCCAGAATAGAATTGTTTATTTTATCGGAATCAGTGTCATCACAGATATTACTATAATTAATTTCATTAGCGTATAAGGGAGCGGTAATTTTATATTTATTTGCTATGTTTAGTGACATCCATTTTTGAAGCTTAATGTCTTTAAATATAATATCTTCATTTACATGTTCTTGTTCTAAGATATTTTGTGAACACAGCAGTCTCAATGCGACATTTAAATAACCTTCGTTCGCTGAAAATCTATTACTTAAATCAGATAATTTGCTTTTTCCATTATTTAAGATATGATTAAGAATCTGTTTTTTTTCTAATTCTAGAATTGTCGGAATTAAAACAATGCCATCTAGATGATGAAATAAATTCGATAACAATAAACGTTTTTTTTCTTTTGAATCCATAATAATGTTTCCAAATCTAATATTATTAACTTAATTTAGCATTATGCATACTTATAAATACATCATTTTTATAGTTTTTTTTATTATTTCTTGTGAAAAAAACAATTCTATTGTTGATAGTGATGGACAAGCATACATTTCACTTTGTGGTTCTGGAGAATTAAATAGTAAAACATTATCTGTATTATCTTTTAACAGGTTAAATGGAACATCTTTAGGCAGTTGCTCTCAAGTTATCGAAGAATTACAACCTGATATAATCGGCTTACAGGAATCCTATGAAATGGGAATACATATTGCTGATAGATTTAATTATTGTTACTCAGGGAATATCAATGAAAGTGTCGCTATCTTTTCTAAATACCCTATTGAGGTTATTAGTGATATACATTGTAGAATTTTTTTAAATGAAGCTGTTTATATTAATTTTTTCAATGTGCATCTACCTGCATATCCTTATCAACCTTATGACATAAGAGATACATTAATTACTACAGCGTCTCAGGCAATTTATCAAGCTGAACAGGCTCGTGGTATAGAGTCTTCTCAATTAGTTTCTGAGTTATCTTTTTGTAGTGAAAATATGCCTATTATTGTTACAGGTGATTTTAATGAACCATCACATTTAGATTGGGTGTTAGGCGCAGAAAATCCCATGTCTTTTTATTTGCAAGATGATATTTCTCAATTTGTTGTTAATTGGCCTACGTCAAATAAAATGCAAAATACTGGGTTAATTGATGCTTATCGTCATTTATATCCTAACCCAATTAGTAACACCGGTTATACTTGGACACCAAATATTTCTTTAGGAGAGGTACATGATAGAATTGATTTTATTTATTTTAATAACTCTTCATTTCTGGACCTTGATTTAGTTAGTATTGTAGGGCCGGATGATGTGTCTGATGTTATGATTGATAATTATGAGTCTGACCACAGAGGAGTTTTTGCTGTTTTTAACATTGATTTATCTAATTTGAATGTCTGTAAATTTTGTAATTCAAGTAGTTGTTGTTCTGATATTGGAACTGAGAATTGTTGCTGTTTTCCTTAGTGTTTTTTATTTTCTGAATAATTTTAGTCCGAAAGGCAAGATTAATAATAAAAACAAAAACTTTTGTGTTAATAATCCTAATACAGTTATAATTAGTCCAAAAATTAATATGAGATTATAGTTTTTTTCTTGCATGTTGGGATTATTGAATTTAATAAAATTATATATTTGAGTTTAAATTGTAATAATTTGGCTAGAAAAAAAAATATTAGAAATAAGTTAAATAACATTATTTTCACAACAAATGGTCGATCTGCCTACCTTTTTGATGTATGGCTTTTGATATTTATACTTTTGTCTTGTTTTGCAGTAATTCTTGAGAGTGTTCCATCTATAGCAGCAAAATATGGCACTTTATTATTCTTAATAGAATGGTTTTTTACACTAGCATTTACAATTGAATATTTTTTAAGAATTTATTCTGCTAAAAAACGTTTGAAATATATATTTTCATCGTGGGGTTTAATTGATTTTTTAGCTATCATGCCAACTTATCTCAGCACTTTATATCCACCTCTTGCTGTTCTAATTGATATTAGAATTCTACGTTTAATTAGGGTTTTTAGAGTGTTCAAGCTTAAGAAGTATGTTACTGGCGGTAACATGATGATGATAGCATTAGCAAAATCTAGACCTAAAATTTTATCTTTTCTTTTATTTGTTGTTTTAGTGTCAGTTGTTTTAGGGTCTTTAATGTATGTTATAGAAGGTCAAAAAAATGGATTTGATACTTTGCCAGATTCAATTTACTGGGCTATTGTAACCCTTACAACTGTTGGCTATGGCGATGTAACTCCTGTTACTATTTTGGGGAAAATTATAGCGTCATTTATCATGATTTTAGGTTATGGTATTATTGCTGTTCCAACTGGCATTGTTTCTGCTGAAATCACCAAGGAAGGTGCCAGTAAATCAGAAGATTAAAATATGTATTTTAAAGAAATGTGGTAATTCCTTGGTGCTTGAACAAAATACTTATTACTGCCATCCCAATCTACAATTCCGTTATTAAAGTAGAAATTATCAGTTATATTATTAATGAATAAAGTTATGTGTAAATCAATTAATTGATAATTAATTGATCCGTTGAGTAAAATGTACTCATTTATAGATTCGGTATTTTCAAAATTAATGTATGAATTACTTTGATAACGGGTGTTTAGACTTACTGTAAATTTGTTTTTAGCTATAATGACTTCTTGGTTAATAATGAAGGGTGGTGAAAGAATTGGAATAAATTCAACATTTTTTTCCTTTATGATACTATAATTATATGAAGAATTATTAACCAGCGTAATATATTTACCTACTTTATAAGAAGCATTTAATTCTATTCCAGTTCTACTACTTTTTTCTACATTACTAGTTAATGCTAGACCATTAGGTCCATACGCTCCATTAAGTACACGTTCATTTTTAAAGTCTAATAAATAATAATTTATATTAAAATCCAATTTTTGTGAGTTATGTCGAAAACCAATTTCAAAATCGGTTACTTTTTCAGGTTCAATACCAGAAATTAATTCATTACCACTATCGGATGTTAAATTACCTAAGGAATCACTTTCTGCTAAGTATGATAACACATCATTCCCATAAAACATATCATATCTAGATGGTTCACGACCTGTTTTACCTATATTAGCATAAAGTATACTAGATTCCCTTAACTTGAAACTTATTCCAATTTTAGGATTTGAAAAACTCCAAGTTATCTCATTAAAGTCTATATTACCACTGTAATTAAACCAGGACTTTCGATATTGAAGATCATAAAATAATAGTAGAGAATTAAGTTTGTATTCAGTTTTTTGAAAGAGGCTGATCTCTTTTTTATATTTAGTGTTTTCATTCCAGATTTCACCAGAGTTCATGTGACTCTCAGTAAAATTATTAGTATATGAATTTACATGAAATCCTGACGTGATATTAATTTTTTCATTATTAAAATTATAATTGCTATAAAGACCGATTAAATTGGATTTAACGGTGTTTCGAGAAACATCATCAGTTGTTGACTCAAATCCATAGTAATTTGGCAAATCGAAGTCCCACCATCCGTCAGCAGACACATGGTAAAAGCTAGACTTAATCGTGCTTTGTTTTGTTGGCATTAAGGTGTTTTGTAATTGTGTTATTTGTTGCGTGAAATTATCTTTTTCAAATTCAGAATTTGCATTAAAAGTTCTATCACAGTTTATATCTCCTTCAGAAACTGCCATCCATGCTAATTCATTTTTTTGTTGTCCCAACAAGTAGTTAATTTTCCAAATAGATTTATCCTTAAATATTCCCCCACTGTAAAATAAAGAATGAGAATTATTTGACGAATGTTGTTTAAATCCATTAGACATAATTTTAGAAAATCTCATATATGAACCGGTTTTGAAATTAGAGTATTCTCTTCCTAAAAAAGTATCTTTTAAACCTGAATTATAGCTACTATAGGCTCTCATAGTGTTAAAGGATCCATAATCTATTCCAACAGCTAACTCTTTTGGAGAAGATAAAATAGGTGTAAATAACTCTATACTTCCAGCGTAACTCGCCGAACCATTTTTTGATGTGCCAACACCTCTTTGAATTTGTATACTACTAATACTATTTAAAATATCTGCAAAATTTGAAAAATAAAATGCTTGATCAGCAGGATCATTTAGTGGGACTCCATCTAATGTTATATTGATGCGGGTTTGGTCAATACCTCTTAGTCTAAAGTATGAGTAGCCTTGAGAATAACCACAATCTGTATGAGATACTATTGAAGGAAAATTACTTAAAAATAATGAAGGTTCTTGGCCAATGGATTTTAGTTTAATTTCTTCAAGACTAATATTTTGATAAGTTACAGGAGTCAGTTCGGAAGCTTTGTAAATTAAATTTATTTCCTCTAATTGTTGAATTGAATCTGTTTTAAATTTATTTTGAGCATTTATGAAAGTACAAAATGCAATTGTTATAAATAGAATTTTTTTCATTGTACTAATTTTAAATTAATAATTCTTTCGATGAATTACCACCGCAAGTTCTGTGGGTATAATCTCAGCATTTAAGCACCCCCAATGAGACTTTGCAAATATATTTATTTTCCAATACAAAAGTCTTGAAAAATAGAATCTAATAAATTGTCATTTGTAATTTCTCCTGTTATTTGGCCTAGGTATTCTAGACAATTTTTAATATCTATTGATAATAATTCTCCCGAAATATTTTGCTTTAATCCTTTTTTTATGTCACTTATGCTTTTTAACGTATTAATTAAAGATTCAAAATGTCTTTGGTTGATTATTATAATTTGATTATTAACATCTCCCCAGGCTTGAACTTTTGACATTATTGTTTCTAGAATAACACCTATTTTGTCTCCATTTTTTGCAGATATATTAATGATATTGACGTTTTTTATTGTTTTTAAAAAAATATCTTGTTCGTGTAAGTCATGTTTGTTAGCTAATACAATTAGGGAGTCATTATATTGCATCTTTTTTTGAATACTAAGAATTTCTTCTTCTGTTTCAACTTCATTAAATTCAGTCTTGTCAATCATGTATAAAATAAATGCAGATTCACTAATTTTTTTATATGTTTTAGATATTCCAATTTTTTCAATCTTATCTTGAGTATTTCTCAATCCTGCAGTGTCAATAAACTTAAATTTATATCCGTTGATAACAATATTTTCCTCTATTGTATCTCTTGTGGTTCCCTTAATATTGGAAACGATTGCTCGTTCTTCATTAAGAATTTGATTTAATAATGTAGATTTTCCAGAATTAGGAGAACCAACAATCGTTATAGGTATACCATTTTTAATAACATTCCCAAGCTTAAAAGAGTTAGCTAGTTTCGATATTTTATCTTCAATATTATCTATTAGATTTAATAATTCTTCTCTGTTTGCAAACTCTACATCTTCTTGACTAAAATCAAGTTCTAGTTCAATAAGTGCTGCAAATTTGATAAATTTCTTTCTAAGGTTTTTAATTTCATCTGAGAATCCGCCTCGCATTTGTTTCATTGCAATTTTATGAGATTGCTCATTTTCTGATGCAATTAAGTTAGCAACTCCTTCTGCTTGAGATAAATCTAATTTGCCATTTAAAAAAGCACGCATTGTAAATTCACCTTTTTGTGCAGTTCGACAACCATTATCTATTAATGCTTGAATAATCTTGGATTGAATATATGCAGAACCATGACATGATATTTCTACCATATCTTCTCCTGTGTAGGATTTTGGAGACTGAAATGCGGTTACAAGAACTTCGTCAATACTTTGATTTTTGTAAATTATATTCCCTAGAATCACTTTTTTTGTATTCTTGCTAGATAATTTATTTTTATCATGGGCTTTAAATAACTTATTAATTATCCTTATTGATTTTTTTCCTGATATTCTGATAATTGATATGGCACCATGTCCAGGAGCCGTTGAAATCGAACATATTGTATTATTATCCATGGGTTAAATTACTTATAATATATTGTACAAATTTAAATTATTATAATTAGTTGATATTTCATTTTTAGTTGATTTATTTTCTATGTTTGTTGTTATTTAAAAATAACAACTAAATTTTTCAATTATGAGTGTTTTAATTAATGAGAAATCTAAAGTATTAGTACAAGGTTTTACAGGCGGAGAGGGCACGTTTCATTCTAAAGAGATGATTGACTATGGAACTAATATTGTTGCTGGTGTGACTCCTGGAAAGGGTGGCTTGATTCATTTAGATCGCCCTGTTTTTAATACTGTTTCAGATGCTTTAGATAAATTTAATGACATTGATGTGTCGATTATTTTTGTTCCACCACGTTTTGCTGCTTCTGCAATAAAAGAGGCTGTGGATTCTAGTATTAAAGTAATAGTATGTATTACAGAGGGTATACCAACAAAAGATATGATCCATGTTAAATCTATTTTAAAAGATTCAAATTCTACTTTAATTGGACCTAATTGTCCAGGTGTCATTACTCCTGGAGAAATTAAAGTAGGTATTATGCCAGGATTTATTCATAAGAAAGGAAATATCGGTGTCGTGTCGCGTTCAGGAACATTAACTTACGAAGCTGTCGATCAATTGACGAAAGTTGGACTTGGTCAGTCCACCTGTATAGGTATCGGAGGAGATCCTGTTATCGGTACAACGACTTGCGATGCTGTTAAAATGTTTATGAAAGATAACTCAACAGATGCTATTGTTCTAATAGGTGAAATTGGTGGGCAGATGGAGAATGAAGCGGCATATTGGATTAAGGAAAATGGAACTAAACCTGTGGTAGGTTTTATTGCAGGCCAAACTGCACCTAAAGGTCGTAAAATGGGACATGCTGGAGCTATTGTTGGCGGTAAAGATGACACTGCGTTTGCAAAAATGAAAATTATGAAAGAGTGCGGAATTCATGTAGTTAAATCACCAGCTGATATTGGTGAAAAAATGAAACAAATTTTAGACTAGTTATGAAATTATTGAAAAATAAAACGATTGTTGTTACTGGTGGTTCTAGAGGTATTGGAAGATCTATTGTTTTAAAATTAGCTGAGCATGGTGCTAATGTGGTTTTTACTTATGTTTCATCCTCTGAAAAGGCGAATTCTGTTGTTGAAGAGGCAGAAAAAAACGGAGTCAGCGTTACTGCTTTTAAATCAGATGCTTCAAAATTTAAAGATTGCGAATTACTTATAACTAATGTTATAGAAAAATTTAATCAAATAGATGTTTTAGTAAATAATGCTGGTATAACAAAAGATAATTTGTTGTTACGTATGAGCGAAGATGATTTTGACTCTGTAGTGTCAATAAATTTAAAGTCGGTTTTTAATATGACTAAACTTGTTCAAAAAAACATGTTAAAAAATAGGACTGGCTCAATTATCAATTTAAGTTCTATTGTGGGTGTAAAAGGGAATGCAGGTCAGTCTAATTATGCTGCTTCTAAATCAGCAATTATTGGGTTTTCTAAATCTATCGCTTTAGAGTTGGGTTCACGTAATATTAGATCTAATGTTATCGCCCCTGGTTTTATAGAAACTGAGATGACCCAAGGATTGGGTAGTGAGGTTTCAAAGGAATGGAAAAACAATATACCACTTAAAAGAACCGGAAGTGTTGATGATGTTGCAAATGTTGTTGTCTTTTTAGCTTCGGATATGTCATCATATGTTACTGGACAAGTTATCAACGTATGTGGAGGCATGGCAACTTAATTTAGTCTTATATACTGTTTTATGATCATTGGCGCATCAATTATTTATATAATTATATTTTTTATAATAAGTATCTTCTTAAGTTATGTTTTATATAATAAAAAGGAAGGGTTAGTTGATGTGCCTAAATACATAGTGATTATTTTATTTTTTTTAAGATTTTTGACCTTTTTCGTCTTATTCTGTCTACTTCTTAAACCATATTTAATTCAAAAAGATAAAATAATTGATCAACCGTTACTTGTTTTTTTACAGGACAATAGTTCTTCTATTGTTTTAAACAAAGATTCTACATATTTTAGAGTAAATTATAAGAGTTATTTAGATTCTTTATCAAAATTGAAAAATGTAAATATTGATGTTATATCTTTTGATGATCAAGTAAGAGATAAAGTTGATTTTACTGGTTACTCTACGAATATATCATCTGCTATAGATGATATATCTAATATTTATTCTAATCTTAATGTTGGTGGATATATACTAGCTTCAGATGGCATATATAATCAAGGTTTCAATGCTTTATATTCTAATGTGGTATTGAACGCCCCTCTGTACTCGGTTTTACTAGGAGACACAACACATTACAAGGATGCTTTTATAAAATCAGTTCGCAGTAATAAAATCACTCATTTAGGCAATCAGAGTCCAGTTGACGTATTAATTTGTGCTGAAAAAATGAAAGGTTCGGATATGTTATTCGAAGTTTTTGACAATAATAAAGACCCTAAACATGTTCAGCCGATATATAGTCAAAACATCAAATCTACTAACAACCAGTATAGTCATAAGATACAGTTTTTTCTTTCTCCAGATGATGTAGGTGTTCAAAGTTATTTTGCCAGAATAAAGTCTCAAGAATTTGAAAAAAATATATCTAATAATTCTAAGTCATTTTTTATAGATGTTATAGACGATCGAAAAAAAATTCTTTTATTATTTACTTCTCCTCATCCAGATATAAGTGCCATTGTGGAAAGTTTAGAATCTTTTGATCAATATGAATTAGATACATATTGGTATTCTAAAGATAATATGGAATCTTTTGATCACTCTAATTTAGAAGATTATAGTTTGATAATCGCTCATCAACTATCAGGTTCAGGACAACTATTAGACTTGTCACTACATACACAAACACCTGTTTGGTTTATTATGGGTTCAGGATCGGATTTAAATCAATTTAATCAAATGCAAGATTTTGTCAAATTTCAAAATAAAACTCATAGTTTTGAGACTGTTAATACTACTCTTAATAGAGATTTCTCATATTTCTCTCTTAATGATTCTCTGGTAGAATTTCTGTCTTTTTCATCCCCATTCATCACTCCATTTGCAGATTTTGAAATAAGTTCTCTATCAGAGACATTATTGTACAAGAAAATTGGTTCGATCAACACGCAAAAACCTATTTTATTTTTTACTGAAAATGAGTCTAAATCTGCATTTTTATTAGGTGAAGGTATTTGGCGTTGGCGTTTAAACAATATGTACTTAAATAAGAATCACCGTCATTTCAATTCGTTGATTAATAAAATTATTCAAACTTTAATATTAGATGAAGATAAAAGTAGGTTTCATGTATCATATGAGCCTTTACAGCGATCTAATAATAGTATTGTATTTAATGCAGAGTTATATAATAAAAATTTTGAATTAACTAATATTTATGATGTGACTTTCAATGTCATTGATTCTTTAGGCCAGTCTTATACATATCAATTTAATACACTCGAAAACTATTATTTTTTATCAATTGACCTTCCGGAGGGTAAATATAATTTTATCGCAAATACTGAAATAGGTAATGAGGTATTTGTGGAAGAGGGAAGTTTTATTGTTGCTGATTTTAATCTTGAAACTCGAGAGTTAGTTTCTGATGAATTATTTTTATCGAACTTAGCCAGCAAATACAATGGTAAATTAATATCAAGAGATAGTATAGGTGAATTAATCTCCGATATAACTAATCCAAACAATTTTAAACCTAGAACATATTTAAATTATTCGTATAAGTCTTTGATCAATTTTCAAACTTTATTGGTGTTTATTTTAGTTAGTTTATTTGCAGAGTGGTTTATAAGAAGAAGATATCTTAATTATTAATTTTGTTCTTGAAAATATTAAATATAAATTAGCAAATAATATAACTTACAAAATATAGATTATGAACAATCAAAAATTAAATCCATTTGTTTTAGCTGCCTTATTCACTTTTGTTTTTGTGCTATTATTTGGTACTCGTATGACTTATACTGTTGGGCCAGGTGAAAGAGCAGTTGTGTTTAAAAGATTTGGCAAAGGTTTAGAAAAAGATAAGGTCAAAGATCAAGGTTTTCATTTTATTGCACCATGGAATGAAAAGTACATTTATAATGTCAGGATACAAGAAGATTTATCTCTTATGGATGCTTTAGCAAAAAATGGGTTAACAATTAAAACTGAATTATCGTATCGATATAAACCAGTTGACGATAAGATCGGTTATATTCATGATGACTTAGGATTAAATTATCATAAAAATATTATTATACCAGAAATTAGATCTGTAACTAGAGAGGTGATTGGAGAGTATTTGCCGGAAGAATTATATTCTACAAAACGAGAAGTCATTGAAGATGAAATTTATGAACGAACTAAGATGGCATTAGCTCAAAAAAATCTTTTATTAGACGCAGTTTTAATACGTGATGTGACTTTGCCGAAGACATTACAGGATGCTATTGAAAGTAAATTGAAACAAGAACAAGTGGCGGAACAGTATGATTTTAAGATAGAACAAGCAGAAAAAGAAGCACAAAGACAAATTATTGAAGCAGAAGGAAAAGCTAAAGCTAATAGAATCTTAAGTGCTAGTTTAACTGACAATGTTCTGAGAGATAAAGGTATTGAAGCAACAGTGAAACTAGCAGAATCTCCAAATAGTAAAGTGGTTATTGTAGGTTCAGGAGAAAATGGGTTGCCTTTAATTTTAGGTAATTAAGTTATCTGTTTCAGCCTTTTTTGCATAGCAAACATATTGTCTCGATGCTTAGCAGCATCTATGAAGTTCATGGATATAGCTGCAGAATTCATTCTTTTTTTTGTTTTTTGAATTGCTATTTTTAAGTCCTTTTCTGAAAAAGAATTGAGTTCTTTTTTTGAAATATCATAATGTGTTGTCTTTTTATTACTTGTTAATAGCGAACTTGATTGTATCTTTTTATTTAGAGATCTAGGTTTGATATTATATTTCCGATTATATTCTTCTTGTATTTGACGTTTTCTGTGTGTTTCATTAAGGACTTCTTGAATAGATGTAGTGATTTTGTCAGCATATAATATACTTTGGCCCTCTATATGCCTTGCTGCTCTTCCAATTGTTTGAATTAATGATTTTCTAGATCTTAAAAAACCTTCCTTGTCAGCATCAATTATAGCGACTAATGATACTTCAGGCAAGTCTAGACCTTCTCTTAGTAAGTTTACTCCGATTAACACATCAATATTACCTAGTCTTAAATTTTTCATTATTTCAACTCGCTCAATTGTATCTACATCTGAATGTATATATGTAGATTTAATACCTGATTTAATTAAATACCTACTTAATTGTTCCGCCATTTTTTTTGTTAGTGTTGTGACTAGAACTCTTTGTTGTTTTTTTATTCTTTGATGTATTTCTTGCAATAAATCATCTATTTGATTTTTTGAAGATCTTATAATAATTGTAGGTTCTAGCAAGCCTGTTGGTCTTATTAATTGTTCAGTTACAAGTTTTCCACTTTTAGATAGCTCATATTCTCCAGGAGTAGCACTAATAAAAATATTTTTTTTATTAATTTTTTCAAATTCATCAAAAGATAGTGGCCGGTTTTCTAATGCTGCTGGTAATCTAAAGCCATATTCAACTAATGTTTTTTTTCTTGCTTGATCACCTCCGTGCATAGCTCTTAGTTGTGGTATTGTCACATGACTCTCATCTATAATAAGTAAAAAATCTTTTGGAAAATAATCCATTAAACAAAATGGTCTTTCACCTTTTTTTCTTCCATCAAAATATCTTGAGTAATTTTCAATTCCAGTGCAATAACCTAATTCCTTAATCATCTCTAGGTCATAATTAACTCTTTGCTCTAATCTTTGCGCTTCTTTAGGTTGGTTGTTTTTAATAAAAAAATTCACTTGATTAGTTAAATCTCTTTTTATTATTTTTATGGCATTTTGAATATTATTTTTTGATGTCACAAATAAGTTAGCAGGGGATATTTGAACATTTTTCACTTTAATTTTAGTGTTTTCTTCATTATTTAATTGTTCAATCTTTTCAATTTCATCACCCCAGAATTGAATTTTATACTTTACATCTTGGTTACTAGGATATATGATAATTGTATCTCCAGTCAATTTAACATCACCTCTTTCTATATAGGTTGAATTTACTCTTCTATATTGTGCTTCAATCAAATCATTAAGAAGGTTTTTTCTATTATATTTTTGACCTTGTTTTATTGTAATAGTTTTTTCTTTAAAAAAAGTGGGGTTGCCCATGCCATAAATACATGAGACAGAAGCAACAACAATTACGTCCTTTCTTCCAGATAAAAGTGACGATGTAGTACTTAACCTAAATTTTTCTATTTCATCGTTAATTGATAAATCTTTTTCAATATATGTGTTTGTTGATGGTAGATATGCCTCCGGTTGATAATAATCATAATATGAAACAAAGTATTCTATAGCATTTTTTGGAAAAAATACTTTAAACTCTTCATAGAGTTGTGCTGCTAAGGTTTTGTTATGTGATAAAACTAAAACAGGGTTATTTAAATTATTTACAACATTCGCCATTGTAAATGTTTTTCCTGAACCAGTTACTCCATGTAGACATTGATACTGTGTGCCCTGTAATAATTTATCAGTAATTGATTTGATAGCTTCTGGCTGATCACCAGTTGGTTTATAATCTGAGGTTAAATTAAACATTATATTTTTCTATCATTTTAATCCAAATATACCAAGCTTGATCAGCTTGTGCTATTAGCATTGGTAAGCCATTAATAGTCTTTGCACCTTTTGTTTCCATTTTTTGTAAAAATATTGTTTTTTCTGGATTATATATTAAATCAATTGCGATATGTTTATTTGTAATTAATTTATATGGAAGAATAGGTGCTAATTTTGTATTTGGATATTGCCCAAGAGGTGTTGTATTTATTATAAGTTGAAATTTATTAATTAATTTATCTAAATCCTGGTAGTGTAACATATTATGTTTAGGTTTTCTAGAAACTATCTTATGTTTTATGCCATGTTTTTTTAGTACATAAGAAATGGTACTTGATACTCCTCCAGAGCCTAAAATTAAGCCTTTTACATTCTCTTTGAGATGCAGTTTGAACAATAGATATTCAAAACCAAAAAAATCGGTATTGAATCCCTTTTTTAGACCTGTGTCTGGGTTGATGAATATTGTATTTACAGATTGCGTTTCCAGAGCTATTTTATCTAATTCATCTAATTCCTGAATAATTTTTTTTTTATATGGCATCGTTACATTTAAACCAATAATTTTATTTTGAATTATTAATTCATTGATTTGTTTCAAATTATCAATGTCATACAAGTCATATTGAAAATTTTTAATATTTTCATTTTGAAATTTTGTATCAAAATATCTTTTAGATAATGAGTGAGATATGTGTTCTCCAATTAAACCCAGTTTAAACATTTTTCATTCTATTTGCAATTTTTTCAATCAGTATTATAGTCATCAAACCGGTTATAATGATTAGAATCAAATAAATGTCAGTATTATTATTGAATTTAGGATATGACAATAAATCAATTAGTCTATGTTTATTACCTGTAAGTTGTTCTAAAGTTTTTTGCCAAGGCCAAATATAAATTAATGATCCAGTGATAAAACCTGATAGTATTGAAAATGTTTCATTTTTTTTGTGACTAATTATCCATTTTATGAATCTACTAAATAAAATGACGCATAAAAATTGTCCGATCATAAAAATTGTAAATATTTTTAGATGTTTGAAAAATAATGGTGTGTTATAATTTAATGTTAATACGCCACTAGATAGTACTTGTATTGTATCCACTAAAATTAATTTAAAATTACCTAGAATAACTAATAAATATGATCCAGATAATCCCGGAACTAACATTCCAATTCCCCCTACAATACCACAAAAAAAGATAAATAAAATATCCTGGTTCTCAGAATATGGTTCTAGAAATAGAAATGATAATGAAAATACTAATCCAACTATAAATAGTATTATTTCTTTTCTTCTCCAAGCGGATATCTGTTTCATTACGTAAGGAATTGATGCTATAATAATTCCAAAAAAATACGCCCATGTATGTGCAGGATATTGTTCAAGTAAATTGTTTAAAATATTAGACATAAGAACAAAACTAATCACAATTCCCAAGGAGATAGATGAAATAAAACTTAATGAAATATGATTTTTAATATTTATAAAATCCAAGTTCTTGATTAATTTGATTAGTCTGGCATCAAACTTTGTAATGACATTAATCGATTTTTGATATACCCCTAAAACTAATGCGATGGTTGCACCAGACAATCCTGGAATAATATTGGCAATTCCAATGAAGATACCTTTTATAATATTAATAACAATATGGTTCAATTTTGATGAGAGTTTTTATATTTCATATATGCTTCGTATCCACCAGATAAATTGAAAATATTTTTTAAATCAAATTTTTTTTGTAACATATATACTACAGCCGCTGCTCTTCTTCCTGTTTGACAATATATGACCACGGTTTTATTAGGTTTAATATATCCGTGTTTTTCTAAAATCTCACTCATCGGGATATTGATGCTATTTATATGACCATTTTGATATTCATAACTTTCTCTGACATCAATGACCTGCAAATTAGATTCTGGTAATTTGATAAAATCTTCAATTAAAATATTTTTCATTATTCGACATTTAAAAAATTAAAAAAAGTGTCGCTTCTTAAACCTTGTCTTAAACACTCTAGTGGAATAACATCATTTGTACCAATATTTCCAAGATTGACATTTGCTCCAAGTAATTTAATAAAAAACACTTGTTGCTGTTTTTTAGGTGCTTCCCACAAAATTTTATCTTTTTCAATTTTAGTCAGTATTTCTTCTATTAGATCTGATCGTACTTCTCCACCACTTCTGTATAGACCCACATTTCCACTTTCTCTAGCTTCAGCAATAACTTTCCATGATCCTGCTTCTATCTCTTTTGACATTAGTTTAATCCACTTTGATGGAGCCATGATTTTGCTTGCACTTTTATAACCTACTTCAGAAAAAACAGTCATTCCATTACTTGACAATTTGTTTATGTATTCACATTTTTTATTATGATCTAATTGAATGCTGCCATCGGATATTTCTACTGTGTCTATCTCTAAATCTTTTAATAGATTACAGTATTCTACGAACATATTTCTTACCACAAATGCTTCAAATAATGTTCCTCCAAGATATGTTTTGATATTATGTTTTTTATATAGTTTGATTTTATTTTTAATGTTATCTGAAACTAGGGCAGTTCCAAAGCCAAATTTAATTATATCAATAAACTTTGAACTTGATTCAATAAGCATTTCAGCTTCCTGAAAAGATATACCTTTGTCCATAACCATTGTTAATCCTCTATCTCTGGGTTTTTTTGGCCTTTCAGGTAAATTTGGTAAAGTAATCATATTATATATATTTTAAGTTGCAAAATTATCAAAATGATCATATTCTTTGTCCATTACTGAAAAAAAGTTATTTACATTTGTTTTTTATAATTGTATAAATGGTGTTAATCAAATCAATTTCTGGAGTTCGTGGTACAGTTGACAACAATTGTGATCAAGGTTTGTCAGATTATGAAATCAAGAATTGTGTGATTCAGTTCGCGAAAGTATTTGTAGAAGAACCAGTTAATAACTCCACAATCGCTGTCGGTAGAGATGGTCGCTCAAGTGGTGCACATATTATCAATTTAGTTATTTCTACTCTTAACAGATTGGGAATTAATGTTTTAAATTTAGATTTAACAACTACACCCTCTGTTCAGTTAGCAATTATAAATGAGTGTTGTTGTGGGGGAATTATGATTTCAGCCAGTCATAATCCAATAAATTGGAATGGTCTAAAGTTACTGAACTCAAAAGGGGAGTTTTTATCTAAATCTCAGGGTGATAAAGTATTTCAATTTTCTACTAATGGAATTAAATTATCAGACTCAACGGGATCAATTAAAAATATTAATTATTTAAATAAGCACATTGATCATGTTTTAGGACTTTCTGATTTAGATTTAGAAAAAATAAAGTTGCGTAACTTTAAAATTGTAGTAGATGGTATTAATTCTTCAGGCGGTATTTATATTCCATATCTTTTACGTAAAATGGGCGTTGATGTAATTGAATTAAATTGTGTTGCAAATGGGCAATTTTCTCATAATCCTGAGCCGATTCCTGAAAATTTAAAAGATTTATCTGATATGGTTGTTGAACATAAGGCAGATTTAGGCATTGCAGTTGATCCGGACGTTGATAGACTTGTTCTAATATGTGATGATGGCAATTTTTTTGGAGAGGAATATACTATTGTTGCTGTTGCTAAATATATCCTTTCAAAACACCCTAAGTCTAGTATTGTCACTAATTTATCAACTACTAGAGCTGTTAAAGATATTGCAATCTCTTTAGGTGTAAAGCATCTTGAATCTCCAGTAGGAGAGATTAATGTAGTTGAATTAATGAAAAAATGTAATGCAGTCATTGGCGGAGAGGGTAGTGGTGGTGTGATCTTTTCAAAGTCTCATTATGGAAGAGATGCAATTGTGGGCGTAGCACTCATATTATCATTTTTAGCACAAAAAAAACAATCAATTACACAATTAAGGTCTACATTACCAAATTACTACATGTTAAAAGATAAAATTACAATTCCTAAAGATTTAAAGTTTGAATCAGATAGGTATATTTTAGATCAAATTGAGCATTGTAAAAATGATAATAATACTTTTTCTACTGTAGATGGTATTAAAATTTACTATCACTGTGGTGGTTGGTCACATGTTCGTAATTCTAATACTGAGCCTATAGTTAGAATAATTATTGAGGCACATTCTAAAAAACGTATGTTTGAAATAAAAAAAAGATTAATTTATGAGATAAATAACTATTTACAATAAATTTATAGTATGAATCCAGTTTATTTAGATAATGCAGCAACTACTTCTTTAGATCCAGAGGTTATAAAGGTTATGTCTGATTGCATGAGAGATGTTTATGGTAATCCCTCCTCAAGTCATAATTTTGGTCGTAAAAGTAGATCAGTCATTGAAGAATCTAGAAGAAAAATTGCTTATGAATTAAATGCTGAATCTTCAGAAATTTTTTTTACTTCTGGTGGAACTGAAGCTGATAATATGGCTATTAGGGGTGCAGTTAGAGATGGAGGGGTAAAACATATTATCACATCTAAACTTGAACATCCCGCAGTTTTAAATACAGTGAATCATTTACGACTCAAAAAGAAAGTAATTGTTAGTTATTTGAATACTGATAAGAATGGAATAGTAGATTTATCACATTTAGAGCAATTACTATCTGAAAATGATCATGTTTTAGTTAGTTTAATGCATGGTAATAATGAAATTGGCAATTTAATTAACTTAGAAAGTGTAAGCATACTTTGTAGAAATTATAATGCATTATTTCACTCTGACACTGTTCAAACTGTCGGCCATTACAAGTTTGATTTAAAAAAAACAAAAATAGATTTTTTAGCATGTTCAGCTCATAAATTTCATGGTCCTAAAGGCATAGGTTTTTTATATATAAACAAAGACATTAACATCACTCCACTTATTCATGGTGGATCACAAGAAAGAAATATGAGAGGAGGTACTGAATGTTTATATGGAATTGCTGGTCTTGCCAAAGCAATTGAAGTAGCATATAAAGATTTAGAAAAACACTATCAGCACATCTATAAATTAAAACAATATATGATTAAGCAAGTTAAAGAAAAATTGCCTTTTGCTACTTTTAATGGTCAATCAGGAGATTTAAATAATAGTTTGTTTACAGTTTTAAGTATTTCTTTTCCTAAGATGGATTACGGAGATTTATTGTTATTTAATTTAGACCTAATGGGTGTTTCTTGCTCAGGAGGCAGTGCATGTAGTTCTGGTAATGTGAGTCAATCGCATGTAATATCTGAAATAGAATATCAAGGTGGACCAGTAGTTAGATTTTCTTTTGGAAAATTTAATACAAAAGATGATGTTGATTTAGCAATTAATAGTTTAGTAAAATTATTTACTTAATAATAATGTAGTCTTCTTACTTTGGAAATATACTTTGCGAGCCTAATAACTTGTTTTGTATAGCCGAATTCATTGTCATACCAAACATATAGTATAACATTTTTTTGATTTTCAGATACAATTGTTGCGGGAGCATCAAAAATTGCGGCACCCTCACTACCAAT
This sequence comes from Flavobacteriales bacterium, assembly GCA_002701365.1. Classification (GTDB taxonomy): domain Bacteria; phylum Bacteroidota; class Bacteroidia; order Flavobacteriales; family TMED113; genus SP256. The sequence continues at coordinate 163,542 of NZUK01000009.1, read as the reverse complement.
AATATCACTAGACACTAATTCGGTATTCATCGAATATTTAATTTGATTAACTAAGGCTCCCTCTAAAGCTGCTTTCCTGATCATTTCATTAATAATCTTAATTGATGTGTTATTTTTTAAATCTAGATTCATTATAGCAAGCGATCCATTTGGAGTTGGCACTCTAATTGCGTTTGCGGTTAATTTGTTTTCTAAACCAGGTATTACTTTAGTTACTGCCTTGCCAGCTCCAGTTGAAGTTATCACCATATTTATAGCAGCAGATCGTCCTCTTCGTGCTTTATTATGCATGTTGTCTAGTAAATTTTGATCATTAGTATATGCATGAATAGTTTCAATATGCCCTTTGTTAAGCTCGTTGTTGTCGTTGATAACTTTTAGTATAGGAGCAATTGCGTTTGTTGTACAAGATGCTGCTGAGATAATTTTATCATTATCAGTATTAATACAATCTTGATTGACTCCATAAACAATATTGGGTATTTTAGAGCCCGGTGCAGTTAACAGGACTTTACTAATTCCATCGATTTTTAGATGTTGACTTAGACTTTCATAATCTTTATATATGCCTGTGTTGTCGATTAAAAGAGCATCTTGAATATCGTAATCCTTTAAGTTGTTTTTAGTTTGCTCATCAAAAAATTGTATTTTTTGACCATTTATCACAATTGATAATTCGTTATCATTAATTTCAATTGAACTTGCAAATGCACCATGAACTGAGTCTTTTAATAGTAATGCACATCTTTTATGTAGAGATTTCACATCAATCTTTCTTAAAATCACCCCCTTTAATCTTAACTGTTGGCCTTTCCCAGCTTGTTTAATCAGTTCTCTTGCACAAAGTCTTCCAATTCTACCAAACCCAAATAAAACTACATCCTTTGATTGAAGATTATTATTTGCAGTATTTTGCATAAACCCGATTTTAGCTTCAAGAAATTTTTCTAATGTTTTGAAGTTTGATTTTTCTGAGTCGTATTCATATGTTAATTTCCCTATATCAATTTTAGCTGGTGGCAAATTCAATGTTGTTAATATATGTGCAAGTTGTGTCGAATTAAAAATACTAATTGGTTTATTTACAAAATTGGATGCATATTGATGAATTCTTAGTATTTCAGATACATTTTTGTCAATTAAATGTTTTCTAAACAGTACTAGTTCAACGCCACGCTTATAAAGTAAATTACTAACTGAGTTAATCAGTTGAGTAGCAGCCTTTTCTTCAGCTATAAATGCATTAAGTTTTTCGGAGTAATTTTGCTTCATTGAAATAGGTTTTTTTAAATTATAAAACAACACAAAATCTTAGGCTAACAAAAGTAGTTTTTTTATTTATTTATTTTTGTAATTATATATATTATTTATTAGTGATTGATTTTTTTAAATATAATTCTTCTGGAAACGATTTTATTATCATTGATAATAGAACTAAACGTTTTAAAATTAATGCTAATTTAATTAAACAAATGTGCCATCGAAAGTTTGGCTTAGGCGCTGATGGATTAATTTTTATTGAGCCATCATCTGACGCAAATTATTTTATGAATTATTTTAATTCTGATGGTTTACCCTCTTCCTTATGTGGTAATGGTAGTATGTGTTGTGCTCATTTAGCAAAATCCTTGGGTTTATTAGAGAAGCAATCTGATTTTTTTATAGGCCTCTTTGCGACAAGAGAGGGTGTGTTTAATACATCAGTAGGGCACGACAATGTTACTGTCTCTTTGCCCAATGTTTCAAGTTTTAAGACTATTGATGATGATATTTTAATTAATACAGGTTCTCCCCATTTTGTAAAATTCACTTCATTTTTAGAAAAAATTAACGTCAATAAAGAAGGAAAAAAAATAAGATATAACTCTATTTTTGCAAAGGATGGTGTTAATGTAAATTTTGTTCAATCTAATGAAGATGGCATTTTTATTCGTACCTATGAAAGAGGAGTGGAATCTGAAACATTATCATGTGGCACAGGTGTTGTAGCAGCTGTTTTATCATTGTTTCTAAGTAATAAACTTTCAACTACTAGTGATGTTATTGTAAATGCTAAAGGTGGACCTCTTAAGGTCTCATATGAGTACGATATTTTAAAAAAAATGTTTTATAATATAAGCTTATCTAATAAGGTTCACATGGTCTTTAAAGGTCAAACAAAAATTAATTGACTTATGTGCTTTGTCAGAATTTTTCTACTTCTATTTCTTTTTTCTTGTGAAAATAAAGAAATCACTCATTTAAACATCAACAAAGAAGTAAAATATGTGGGCATGAATATATGTGCTTCATGCCATACTGAGCAGTATGAGTCTTTTATAAGAACCGGTATGGGTAATTCGTTGAGACCTGCTTTAAAAAAATATAGTTCGTCTGTCTTTGATCAAACAATTTATGATACGGCTTTAAATTTATCTTATTATCCACATTGGTTAAATGATAGTTTATTTATTCAAGAATATGCTTTAAATAACAATGATACAATTCATAATTTAACAAGAAAAGTTGATTATATAGTAGGTTCTGGGCATCATACGAATTCACATTTAATTAATAATAATGGTTATTTATATCAAGCACCTTTTACTTTTTATACTCAAGATTCTATACTTGATGTTCCTCCAGGATTTGAAAATAATAAAAACACAAGGTTTGATCGTAAAATGGGATTAGAATGTATTGCATGTCATAACGCATATCCTGATTTTGTTTTAGGTTCAGAAAATAAATACAATGTTATTCCTGAGGGTATAGATTGTGAAAGATGTCATGGTGCCGGAGAATTACATGTTCAAAATATATCACAAGGTAAAATCGTAGATACTACACATTATGTAGATTACAGTATCATTAATCCAAAAGATTTATCTAACGAATTGCAAAATGATATTTGTGCTAGATGCCATTTACAAGGTAATGCAGTTTTGCAAAGAGGAAAAAGTTTTTTTGATTTTAGACCCGGTATGCGTCTTAAAGATGTCATGGATGTGTATCTTCCTAGATATGAGGGACTAGAGAATAAATTTATTATGGCTTCTCATGTAGATAGAATGAAATTAAGTAAGTGTTATATCAATTCTGAGAAAGAAATGACTTGTATTAGTTGTCATAATCCCCATCTTTCAGTAAAAGAAATGACTCCCGAATATTTTAATAATAAATGTTTTTCTTGTCATTCATTACCTCATGAAACTTGCTCATCATCGACTTCGGATAAACATAATAATAATTGTATTTCTTGTCATATGCCTAGCTCTTCAACTATTGATATACCACATGTTACTATTACAGATCATAAAATCGGTATTTTTGAAACACATGATAATATGGTTAATGAAATTAAAGATACTGTGTTTTTAGGATTGGATTGTATAAACAATAATAACCCTAGTTTTGAAAGTAAAGTGCAAGCATATTTACAACAATATGAGCGATTTGAAGAAAGAAATTATTACTTGGACTCAGCACTATATTATTTAAGTCATATTGACGTACTAAATGATTTAGGAATATATGTGCATTTTTATTATCTGTTTTTAAAAAATGATTATGATGGTATAGTTGATAAAGTATATCAATTAGGTGTAAATAATCTTTTAAATAATTTTTTAATCACTAAAGATTACAGTAACAAGGATGGTTGGACAGCTTATAGAATTGGAGAATCTTTTATTAAAAAAAATAATCTTGATTTTGCAATTAAATTTTATCAACAAGCCGTTAAGTTAGCTCCATATAATTTAGAGTTTCGAAATAAATATGGTGTTGCGTTATTTCAAGATAATAAAACTAGATTTGCAATTGATGAATTTGAATTCATCCTAAATGAGGATAATAGTTATATTTCTGCTTATAATAATTTAGGTTATATTTATTTTTCCTTAGGTAATCCTAAGAAAGCATTGAATTATTATGATTATGCATTGAAAATGAATCCAAATCACGAAAGCACACTGATAAATAAAGCAGAATTATTATTGTTGTCTAACAAAAAAAAGGATGCTTTTATTTATATTGAAAGACTATTAAAAGTTAATCCTCAAAATATTAAGATTAACCAGCTTTTAAAAACCATAGATGAAATCTAAAATTTTTTTTTTAATCTGTTTTGTATTTGCTTGCATTTTATTCTTGAAGCAAGAATTTTTCAATAAAAGTGTAGTCGAGGAGGATATAGAGTTTTATATACCAACTGGATTGTCATTTGAGGGACTAATTGAAAAAATTGATACTATATCAATAAATTTAAATCCTTTAGTTAAGAAAGTAGTTCCTTTTTTTATAGAAAAGAAAAGACTGGCATACTGGTTTAGGCCAGGCAGGTATGTTTTTCGTAGTGGAAGTTCTTTTAATGATATAATTAATAAATTAAGATCACAATCACAGGATCCTGTTACAATTACATTTAATAGTATGGATGAAGTTTTTCCAATTTTTGGCATTGCAGATAATGCATTGGAGCTAGATTCAATTGATTTAATTGATTATTTTCGTTCTATAAATTTCCCTGTAGATAGTTTGTATTTTTATATGATTCCAAATACTTATGAATTTTTTTGGAATGCTAATCCTGATGATTTTTTTCAAAGAATTAAACTTGAGTATAAAAACTTTTGGAACTATGATAGGTTAGGTTTTTTAAAAAATAATAATTTATCAAAACATGAAGTTTTTGTTTTAGCATCGATTGTTGACAAGGAAGCTAGTCATTTTGATGAAATGCCTAGAATTGCAGGTTTATATTTAAATAGATTAAAAGAAGGTTGGCAACTTGCTTCAGATCCAACTATTATATATATATGGAAAAAAATACATAATAAATCAATTAGACGCGTTAGAAACAAACACATTAATTCAACAAAAACTTCTTTATTTAATACTTATCATCATAAGGGACTGCCACCTCACCCAATTTGTGTGCCAAGCTTACAAGCTATCAATGCAGTATTAATCCCAGAAAAACATAATTATATGTATATGTGTGCAAAACCTGATAACTCTGAGTATCATGATTTTGCTATAGATTATAGGGAACATCAAAAAAATGCTAATGCATTTCATAGGTGGTTAAATAAAAGAAAAATATATTAATTTAATATATTTGCTTTTTGATCATTGAATAAAATACGTATAGTTGCCTTATCGCTTTCTCTTTGTGAGAAAGAGGAAAGTCCGGACAACACAGAGAGCCATACTTCCTAACGGGAAGGGTCTTTATAAACAAAGATACAGATAGTGCCGCAGAAAATAACCGCCATTAGGTAAGGGTGAAAATGTGAGGTAAGAGCTCACAAGATTTGATAGTGATATCGAATTTGGGTAAACCTTATGGGTTGAAAGATCAAATATACCAAGGTGCATGTATATGCTAAGAGTTTCTCGCTCGATCTTGGAGGGTAGATCGCTCGATTATATTAGTGATAATATAACTAGATAAATGATAAGGGTCTTTTTTTAGATACAGAATCCGGCTTATAGACGTATACGTAATTAAAAGGGGAGAAGGTTTCTCCCCTTTTTTTTTAGATTAGTTCTGACAAATATCTTTCAGCGTCTAGAGCTGCCATACAGCCACTCCCTGCGGCTGTAATAGCCTGTCGATAAATTGAGTCTTGCGCATCTCCGCATGCAAATACACCAGGAAGATTTGTTTTAGAACTATCAGCTTTTGTAATTAAATAACCTACTTCATCCATTTCTAGTTGATTTTTAAAAATTTGTGTATTAGGAGAGTGACCAATTGCAAGAAAAAAACCGTTCGCTGAAATTTCTTTTTCTTTATTATTTTTAATGTCTAATACTTTAATAGCGTTGACTTTTTCATCTCCTAGAACTTCAATTGTTTCATGGTTGAATAAGACTTCTAGGTTTTTTGTTTCAAAAACGCGTTTTTGCATAATTTGAGAAGCTCGCATACTATCCTTCCGAACTAATAGGTATACTTTATTGCATAATTTTGCTAAATATGTAGCCTCTTCGGCAGCAGAATCGCCACCACCTACAACTACAACGTCTTTATTTTTAAAGAAAAAACCATCACATACTGCACATGCAGAAACCCCTAGTCCCATGAATTTTTTTTCAGATTCTAATCCAAGATATTTTGCTGATGCTCCAGTTGCAATAATTACAGTTTTAGTTTTCATTTTTTCTTTATCATCAATCGTGATAATGTGTTCACCTCCTTGCTTCTGATTGAGCTCAACTTTTGTTACAGTTCCAAAGATCATTTCTGTTCCAAATCTTTCTGCTTGTTTTTGAAAATCTTCCATCATTATAGGGCCTGTTACTCCACTAGGGTATCCGGGGTAATTCTCAACATCATTAGTGGTGGTTAATTGTCCTCCAGGTTGTAGTCCTTGAATTAGGACTGGTTTTAAATCTGCTCTAGAAGCGTAAATCGCTGCAGTATATCCAGCTGGTCCGGATCCAATAATTAAGCATTCAATAGTTTTCATTATAATTTTATTTCTTTAGTATTAATACAATTGATTTATATTTTTTATTTGCAACAAATTTAAATATTTATTTATTCTCTAAAATAAATATATAAACAATTTTCTTAGTTATATTTGCAACCATTAGTTTAACTCATTAGTCAATTTTGATTTTGGACAAACAAACTCCTTTTTATTCATTTCATCAAGAACATAAAGCGAAACTAGTTTCTTTTGCTGGTTACAAAATGCCAATACAATATGATAAAGGGGTGAGTTTCGAGCATAATCACGTTAGGCATCAAGCTGGAGTTTTTGATGTGTCTCATATGGCTCAAATAATGATTAATGGAAAGTATGCTAATGAATTGGTCCAAAAAATAACTACTAATGATATTGATAGGCTAACTGATGGAAAAGTACAATACTCTTGTATGTTAAATGCAAAGGGCGGTATTATTGATGATTTATTAGTTTACAGATTAAATCAAGAATCTTTTATGCTTGTTGTTAATGCTGCAAATACGCAAAAAGATTTTGATTGGATTTGTAGTCACAATAATCTAGATGTTGAAGTTTCTAATATTACTTCTAGTAGAGGATTATTAGCTATTCAGGGGCCTAAAGCAAAAGATGTTTTACAGAAATTATCAGTATTAAATTTAGATGAAATACCTTATTATTCATTTAAGTTAGGTAGTATTGCATCGTGTCCCGATATTATTGTATCAAACACTGGTTATACTGGTTCGGGGGGGTTTGAATTATATCTTGATAAAAAATATGCAGCAACAATATGGAAGAGTTTGTTGTCAGATCAAATTATTGAGCCTGTTGGTTTAGCTGCTAGAGATACTCTAAGATTAGAAATGGGCTATTGCTTATATGGAAACGATATTAATGAATCTAGATCTCCTATAGAAGCGGGATTATCCTGGATTGTAAAAACAAATAAAGATTTTATTGGTAAAGAAGTAATTAGTCGGCAATTACAAACTGGTGTTAGAGATAATTTAATAGGTTTTGAATTAATTGATAAAGGTGTCCCTAGACAAGGATATAAAATACTAGATGATAAAGATAATTTAATCGGAGAAGTAACTTCAGGAACTATGTCACCTTATCTTAAAAAAGGATTTGGGATGGGTTATATTAAAAGAGAATATGCCCAATATGGTCATAATATTTTTATTGCGGTGAGGAACAAAAAACTTAATGCTCAAATTGTTAAAATGCCACTTTATGAAACATAAAAGGACATTAGATATTTGCTTAACACCTTTAATGATTCCACTGTTTAATATGTCTAATACTAAGGTGGTAATTATTGATGTTTTTCGAGCCACTTCTGCAATGTGTGTTTTTTTAAATAATGAAGGCAGTAAGGTGATTCCAGTAGCAACTACTGGTGAGGCTAAGGAATACCAAAATACATTTAATGAATATGGAGAAAAAGTTCTAGTTGCAGCTGAAAGAAATGGGTCTATTGTTCCGGGTTTTGATCTAGGAAATTCACCATTGTCATATCACAATCAAAATTTTAAAAATAAATCATTAGTTATTACTACAACTAATGGGACTGCATCTATTGAAAAGTCAAAAAATGCTGAAAAAGGCATGGTATTAGCCTCTTTTTTAAATTGTAATTCTATTGTCAATTACTTGAATAATATTGAGGATAATATTTTAATTGTATGTTCTGGTTGGAAAGGCCGATTTTGCATAGAAGATTTATTGTTAGCAGGACTATTGTCAAAAAAAATAATATCTAAAAATTCATTTAGTAACCATTCAGATTCTATTTTATTAGCCATCAATATGTATGATTCCGCTTATCCAAATCTATTAAGTTTTTTACAATCATCGTCATATATGAGTAGAATGAATCTACAAAAAGACATTGAGTATTGTCTGCAGACAAATATCATGGATATTATTCCTTCATGGTGTGTAAATAATTCTAATAAAGGTTTTTTTACTAATGTTGATAATATTTAATATTTTTACATTCTTATGAAATATGTAGCTAAAGATGATGTGCCAAATTACCCTCTTTTAAAATTTTGTGGAAACGCTATTGTTGTCGATGATGTGCAAAAAGTATCTTCTTGCTGTAAGCAAATTTTAAATTGTTCTGTTATTGGATTTGATACTGAAACAAAGCCAGCTTTTCAGAAGGGCGTTAGTTACAATATTTCATTACTCCAATTGTCAGCTAATGACCAAGTTTTTCTTTTTAGAATTGATAAAATTGGCTTCCATAATGCGATTATTGATATTTTAGAAAACCCAGACATTGTGAAAGTCGGCATCGATCTTAAGAATGATTTAGTAGGTTTGAAAAAAATTCAAAAATTCGAAGAACGTAACTTTATTGACTTGAATGCACTTGCAATTAACAAAGGCTATAAAAGTATTGGTGCTGTAAAGTTATGTATTATGTTGTTAGGTTATAGGATTAGCAAAAAACAACGATTGTCTGATTGGTCAGTAAATAAATTATCTGATGCACAGATTGAATATGCGGCTATAGATGCGTGGATATGTCCAAAGATTTTAAATTCATTTAAAACTAAGTCACTTTATCCTTGAGGCATAAAACTCTATTTTTTTTTGAAGTCTTCTAATTGTTTTATTTATTTTTCTTTCAAAAATCCATAAACCTTTATATGTTCGCACATATCTTGGTATTGGTTTTTTTAATGGTTCCAGGTTTTGATTTATTAAAACTAATGCATCAAAGTTTAAGTAACCTGGGTAATCGCCAAAGTATGCAAAAAGAAAATTATCTTTTAATTGAGATTTTTCTACATCATTCAATATTATAGAGGGTTTGTTTTTAAATACTTTTTTAAAATTATTATTTTGAATTTCATTGATATCATTGCTATAAAAAAAATAAATAGGACAGAGAGACCAATTTTCTTGAAAATTTTCAATAATTTTTTGATTTTTAATTTTTTGATTTTTTTCAATCAATTTTGCTTGATCTAGTTCTAATTTATCTAAATGATATTGAATCAGATGTTGGTTAGTTTGTAGACGCACTAATAATGCACCTCCATTATTTAATTTGCTAACTGGGTTCTGTCCATTTGTTAATTGAAAAATTAAAACAGATAAGACTAATAAGTATATTTTTTTCATCAATCTAATTTAATTAAATTAAACTAATTTTATAGTATTTTATTATGAGTAGAATTAAATTATCTATACCTGATCATTTTGATTACTTGACACAAATGAAACTTAGAATTTATGACATGAACTATGGATCCCATATGGGTAATGACTCTGTCTTAAGTATCGTGCATGAAGCACGTGTTAGATTTTTAGCATCAATTAATGCAGAAGAAAAAAACTTTTATGGACTTTTGTTATTAATGGCAGATAGTGCTATTGTTTATAAAAAAGAAGCGTTTTATGGTGATTTATTAGAAATTAAGATATCTGTTTCAGAGATTTATTCTCATGGGTTTGAATTATTTTATTTAATTTCCAATGTTTCACATAATTTAGAAATTGCTAGAATTAAAACTGGCATGGTGTGTTGTGATCCTATCACAAGGAAAATAAATAGATTGCCAAAGAAATTTGCACAAAAATTCAGATAATTTCATGCCAATTATATTTATTTTTCTTCTAGTTAGTATTTCTGTTTTCTTTCTTTGACAATACTTATTTTATCGATAATTTAATGTATTATTGTTTATTAAATTTGATATTTAATTTTGAAGTATATTTTAACTTTTTTTTTATTCTCGTTTATTCTTATTAGTATTTCTTTCTCTGAAAAAAATAATCAAGAAATAATAGTTGATCTTCCATATAATTCTCAAGAAATTCACATGTGGGCTGATAGTCTGTTAAGCACTATGACACTCAACGAAAAAATTGGCCAATTATTTATGGTTACAGGTTCAGGTAAAAATTTAGATGAATTATATTATAAAAAAATTGATAGTCTTATTATAAATTATAAGATCGGGGGAGTGTTGTTTTTGAGATCACAGCCAAATCAATTAAAACAATTATTAAACAGATATAATTCTCGTTCTGAGATACCTTTACTTGCATCCATTGACGCTGAGTGGGGGCTTGGAATGCGGTTAGATAGTGTACAATCTTTTCCTTGGATGATGACAATGGGTGCTGTTCAAGATACTAATTTAATCTATGACTTTGGTGTAGAAGTAGCTAGGCAGCTGAGAACACTGGGCCTACATGTTAATTTTGCTCCTGTTCTAGATGTTAATAATAATCCAAATAACCCCATTATTGATCGACGATCATTTGGATCAGATCCTATAAATGTATATTCTAAGGGCCATGCTTATATGCGAGGATTGCAAGACAATAATATTGTTGCTTGTGGAAAGCATTTTCCCGGTCACGGAGATACAAATATAGATTCACATATTAGTTTGCCTGTTATTTATCATAATAGATCAAGATTAGATAATATAGAACTTGTCCCATTTAAAAGATTAATTCAACAGGGTTTAGCTTCGATTATGATCGCTCACATCAATCTCCCTTTTATAGATACTTTACAGATTCCAGCTACATTTTCTAAGCAAATTATACAGCAAATTTTAAAAAAAGAAATGAAATTTAATGGATTAGTTATTAGTGATGCATTAAATATGGGAGCACTTTCAATGTATAGTATTCCTGGTGAAGTTGAATTAAATGCATTTTTAGCTGGCAATGATGTTTTATTGTGTCCAGACAATATCTCAGAATCAATTAAATTAATTAAAGCCAAAGTTAAAAGTGACTCAACTTTATTGAATCAATTAAATGTAAGTTGCAAAAAGAATTTAATGATTAAAAAGTGGTCGGGTGTATTTGATAAATTAAGTGGTGATAATCCCCAAGATCTTATTAATGAGTACTCACAATTATTAAATAAAAAATTATTCAAAAATGCTTTAACTGTTTTAAAAAACTCTAACAACATTCTTCCTTTAACAGGTTTAGATACTGCTAATTTAGCTTATGTTTCATTAGGTAATGTTAATGGCGATGTTTTTTATAATAGGTTGAATAATTATGTTAACGTCAAAAAATATGTTGCATCTAATGGTTTCAGTGATATAGATTCTTTGTTAGATGAGTTAAAAAAATATGACATAGTTATTGTTGGTTTGCATTATTCAAATCAGAACTTTTGGGATAAACATGTCTTTTTAGAAAAAGAAAAATTATTATTGTCTAGATTGTGCTCTCAAAACAAAGTTTTAGTAAATATTTTTGGTCATCCTCAACTTTTAAATTTCATACCTGATGATGTTGATGGATTGGTCTTATCTTATCAAAATGCTAGTCTTGCGCAAGATTTAACAGCTCAACTCAATTTTGGTTCCATTAGTGCAAATGGAAGATTGCCGGTTTCAACTGAAAAGTTTGATTCTGGTTCGGGTTTAGATTTAAAAGCTAATAAAGAATTTGAATTTGTTTTACCAGTAGAAGTGGGTGTTCATCAAGAAAGTTTATTACAGATTGACTCTCTCGTCAATGCAAGTATCAAAGATAAAGTAATGCCAGGTTGTCAAATAGTTGCTTCTAGGTATGGGAAAGTATTTTATAATAAAGCATTTGGTTATCACACTTATGATTCAGTTAGACTTGTTGATGATAGTCATCTTTACGATATTGCTTCTATCACTAAAATTGCTTCAGCAGCACCTATTATCATGGAAATGGTAGATAGAAAATTAATTAAATTACATAAAAGGTTAGATCGTTATTCAGATATTCCTTTGTTATATGATGATAAGAAAAATTTAAAAATTATTGACATATTTACTCATCAAGCACAGCTTTTTCCCTGGATACCATTTTGGCAATCTTTTACAGATCAAGATTCTTTGGATATGTCTATTTTTTCATATTATGCAACTTCAAAATATAACATCAAAGTGTCTAATGACTTATTTTTTTCATCTAATTATTTAGACACGATATACAAAATAATCTACGAAACACCTCTTTTAGAAAAGAAAGAATATAAGTATAGTGACTTAGGTTTTTATTTAATACATCCTATTGTAGAAAAATTATTATTATCTGATGTAGAGAATTATGTTTATAATAAATTTTATAAGCCAATTGAAGCTTTTAGAATTACATACAACCCATTATTCAAATATCCTTTATCTTCAATTGTTCCGACTGAAAATGATAAATATTTTCGAAATCAGTTGATTCATGGATATGTTCACGATCAAGGGGCGTCTCTTTTTGGAGGAGTTGCGTTACATGCTGGATTATTTTCTAATGCAATTGATCTAATGAAATTAATGCAACTTTACTTGAATGATGGTTATCATTTAGATGAACGGATTATTTCAAAAAAACGAATTCAAGAATTTACTCAAGCTCCATTTCAGTCTATTGGTAATAGAAGAGGTATTATATTTGATAAGCCAAGTATTGATCCGGATGAACTAGGACCAACTTGTGATGCTGTTTCAGCTTTAAGTTTTGGTCACTCTGGTTTTACAGGAACTTTATCATGGGCAGATCCAGAAGAAGAAATAGTTTACATATTTTTGTCAAATGGTAGAGTTTTTCCAAATGGTAATAATACAAAATTGCTTGACAGAAATATAAGGACAGAGATACAGAAAATAATATATAATTCTCTTAATTAGGGATATGAAGTTTATTTATTTATTTATTTACTTATTTTCATCAATTCTTACGTCTCAGAATAATCATGTAGATTCAAATGACATGAAGCAAGGTGAATGGAAATTGTATTTTCCATATCTTGATAGTGTTGTTTCTGAATTGGGTTCCTTTGTTAATGATTTAGAAGAAGGTGTTTGGATTAAATATCACGACAATGGTAAGGTCCGTGAAATATCTTTCTATAAAGATGGAAAATTAGATGGTTACAGGTTGTCAATTAGTAAAAAAGGACAATTAAATGACCAGGAATTTTTTTTAAATGGTCAATATCATGGTTCGCAAACATATTATTATGATAATTCAAGAAAGAAAATGGAATGTCATTATATTCAAGGCGTTAAGCATGGTGATTTTTTAAAATATTATTCTAACGGAAATATTCAAGAATCTATTACTTATTCTAGTGATAAAAAAAATGGATATGCAAAGTGGTATTTTGATGACAAATCAATGAGCATGCAATATACATATAAAGATAATATGATTATAGATACAGTTTATGCCTATTATAGAAATGGCCAAATAAAATCAACTTATGTTTATGAAAATAATGAACGTAATGGAGAATGCGTACAATATGCAGTATCAGGACTGCCTCTTTCCAAGGGAATGTATAAAAATGATCAAAAAACAGGTTCATGGTGTGATTATGATTCACTAGGTTTCAAGTTAAATTGTGTAAAATATCAAAATGGAGTTTTAAAATGAAAAGTATTGGTATTGTATGTTATCCTACATTTGGTGGTAGTGGAATCATTGCTTCTCAACTTGGCATGGGGTTGTCTGAAAATTATAATGTCCATTTTATATGTTATGAAAAACCTGTTAAACTTAATATGTCTTCTCCAAATATTTTTTTTCATAAAGTTGATATACCCATTTATCCTTTATTTGAATATCCTCCTTATGAATTAGCATTAACTACTCGAATCGTAGAAGTTGTTCAAAATTATAATTTAGATTTAATTCATGTTCACTATGCTATTCCGCATGCTTATGCAGCTGTTAATGCTCAAAAAATACTGTCAGAACAACATGTCTACATTCCTATTGTAACTACTTTACATGGTACGGATATTACATTAGTTGGGAAAAGTCCAAATGTACTATCTGCAGTTAACTATGCAATTAATAGTTCTTCGTTAGTAACTGCTGTTTCGAATAGCTTAAAGTCAGATACACTACAGTATTTTGACATTAAGAATGACATAAAAGTAATTCCAAATTTTATTGATTTTTCTATTAATCGCAACTCATTTCATAATCTAAATAAAAGAAAAAAAATATTGCATATTTCTAATTTTAGACCAGTAAAAAGAACATTAGATGTTGTTGAAATTTTTAGTATTATAAATCAAAAAATAGATTGTGAATTAGTTATGATTGGAGACGGTCCTGATCTAGAAAAAACTAGGTCACATGCTCTTTCAAAAGGCTTAGAATCCTCTGTGAACTTTATCGGTTATTCAAAACAAATAGATTTAGTATTAGAAACAACAGACTTATTCTTACTGCCATCAGAAACTGAGAGTTTTGGACTTGTAGCTCTTGAGGCGATGTCGTTTGGGGTTCCAGTAATTAGTACATCTTCTGGAGGATTACCAGAATTAGTTATTGATAATTTTAATGGTTATACATCGTCTGTAGGTGATGTTGAAAAAATGGCTAAAAATTCAATAAATTTATTGTCCAATAATAATTTATATAAAGAAATAAGTTTTAATGCATATGAGACAGCAAAAAAATATGATTTAAGGTTAATTGTATCTATGTATGAGGAATCTTATAAAGAGTTGTTCAAATAGATAGATACTTATCCGCCAACTTTTTTTGCTTTATAACCTTCTTTTTCAAGTATTTTTATGACTTGCTCTTGCAATCGACCTTGTAGTATTATTTCACCATTTTTAACAGTTCCTCCGATACTCAAGGATTTTTTTAGTTTTTGTGACAACAATGCTAGTTTTAAGCTTGAACTGCTAAGACCCTTAATAATTGTAACTCCTTTTCCTGCTCTTCCTTTCTTTTCATAGCATACTGACAATGTGCATTTTACAACATCATCTTCCTCATGAGAGTTTTGTTTACTTAATTCGAGATTAGGATTTGTAGAGTAAACTAAGCCGTCTTTGTTCATTTTTTTAATCCTAATTCTTTGATTCTTTTATCTAAAAATTCTCCAGCAGTAATGTCTGTATATTTTTGTTCATTTTTTTTATTTACACAAGAGGGTAAACAATTCAACGACATTTCAGATCTTGGATGCATAAAAAAAGGAATTGAAAATCTAGGTTTTTTCCAGTCTTTTTTTGGCGGATTAACGACTTGATGAATTGACGAATGAAGTGCATCGTTTGTTAGTCTAGACATCATATCTCCAATATTAATTACTACTTGGTTGGGTAGTGCGGTTACACCGATCCAATTGCCATTCCTAGTTTGTATTTCTAATCCTTCTGCACTTGCACCCATCAGAATAGTGATTAGATTGATGTCTCCGTGGGCAGCAGCTCTCACTGCTCCTTTTGGTTCTGATGTTATAGGAGGATAGTGAATTGCTCTTAATATACTATTGCCGCCAGAAACTTTTTCATCAAAATAAAACTCAGGTAAATCTAGATGTAATGCAATAGCTCTAAGGACCATGATCCCAGTTTCTTCCAAAATACTAAATACTTTTCTTCCAATTTTATTAAAATTGGGTAAGTCATCACAAAATACATTAGGTTCATATTCTTTATAAAGGGGATCATTTTCTTTAAGTTCTTGCCCAAAATGCCAAAATTCTTTCAAATCAGATTTTTTATATCCTTTTGCAGTTTCTTTTCCAAATGAGATGTATCCTCTTTGGCCATTTAGTTCAGATTTTTCATATTTTATTTTTTTTTCAACAGGTAGTTCAAAAAAGTTTTTCACTTCTTGATAAAGTTCGTTTTCTATTTCTGGATTTAGACCATAATTTTTTAAAGATATAAAGCCAATATTTTTGTAAGCCTCTCCAAGCTCTTTAACAAATTTTTCTTTTGTTTCTTCACTGGAACTTTTGAAATCATTTAAGTCTAATGATGGAATTGATTGTATTGTTGTCATATTCTTAAATTAAAATATTAATTCATTATTACAGATATTTAAGCCAAAAATAAATATTAATTATATAATTTTGACGGAAATGAGTATTAATTATAAAACATCTAAATTAAATAACCAGACATTGATTAGTCTCTACACCTCAATGTTGAAGCCACGTATGATTGAAGAAAAAATGCTTCTTTTATTACGCCAAGGTAAAATTTCAAAATGGTTTTCTGGAATAGGTCAAGAGGCTATTTCTGCCGCTGTAACAAATGTTTGCGAAAAGGATGAGTTTATTTTGCCTATGCATAGAAATTTAGGTGTTTTTACAGGCAAAGGCATTGCTTTAGATAAATTATTTTCTCAGTTTCAGGGCAAGAGAAATGGATTTACAAATGGTCGAGATAGGTCCTTTCATTTTGGTTCTATTGAGCATAGAATTGTTGGTATGATTTCTCATCTTGGACCGCAAATGGGTGTTGCAAATGGTATCGCATTAGCTAATATGCTAAAGAAAAATAACCAAGTTTGCATTGTTTTTTCTGGTGAGGGAGGTACAAGTGAAGGTGACTTCCATGAAGCATTAAATGTTGCTTCTGTGTGGTCTTTGCCGGTGGTCTTTTTAGTTGAAAACAACGGTTATGGCTTGTCTACTCCTGTTAAAGAGCAGTACAACTGTAAAAGTTTAGCTGATAGAGGAGTCGGTTATGGAATTCCTTCATATAATATTGATGGCAATAATATTGTTGAAGTTTTTATAAAATTAAAATCAATTTGTAATAGTATACGCAAAAGTCCACATCCTGTACTTTTAGAGTGTCAAACTTTTAGAATGCGTGGCCATGAAGAAGCATCTGGTGTAAAATATGTTCCTAAAGAATTATTAGAAGAATGGTCATTAAAAGACCCTATTACTAATTTTGAAAATTTTTTATTAGATGAGAAAATTATTAAAACGGGAGATATTGACCTTATGAAAAAAGAATTTAAGGATGAAATAGATAATGCTATTTTATCTGCTTTTTCAGAAAACGACATTCAATTTAACAAGCAGTTTGAATTAGAGAGTGTTTTTAAAAAACATAACTTCCATCTCATAAATAACTCAGGTGATTTTAAAAAAATGCGATTTTTAGATGCTATTTCTTCTGCTCTGATGCTAGGTATGAAAAAACATGAAAATTCAATTTTTATGGGTCAAGATATTGCAGAATATGGTGGTGTTTTTAAAATATCTGAAGGATTCATTGATTTATTTGGCAAGCATAGAGTTAGGAATACTCCCATATGTGAATCTATTATAGGTAGTATGGCATTAGGTTTGTCAGTTGCAGGTTTTAAAAGTATAATTGAAATGCAATTTGCTGATTTCGTCAGTTCTGGTTTTAATCCAATTGTTAATAATCTTGCCAAGTCTCATTATCGCTGGGCACAATCCTCTGATGTTATTATCAGAATGCCTTGCGGTGCTGGTGTTGGCGCTGGGCCTTTTCATTCTCAAACTAATGAGGCATGGTTTACTCATACACCAGGACTAAAAGTTGTTTATCCTGCTTTTCCAAAGGATGCTAAAGGCCTTCTGTTGACTGCTTTTGAAGATCCAAATCCAGTTATGTTTTTTGAGCATAAGGCTTTGTATCGCAGTATTTCTGAGGACGTCCCAGAAGATTATTATACTATCCCATTCGGAAAGGCTAATTTAATAAATCAAGGCGATGATTTAAGTGTTATTACTTATGGTATGGGAGTTCATTGGATGTTAGATTTTATCAAAAACAACAGTAATATTTCAATTGATTTATTAGACTTAAGAACTTTGGTTCCTTTAGATGTCGAATCTATTGAAAAAACTATTAAGAAAACAGGTAAAGTTTTGATTTTACATGAAGATGTTAATCTGGGAGGTTTTGGTGCGGATATTGCATCATTAATTGCTCAAGATTTTTTTGAGTATTTAGATGCTCCTATATATAGAGTGTCAAGTTTAGATACACCTGTTCCTTTTGCTGCGGATTTAGAAAAGAATTTTTTAGCAAAAAATAGATTAAAAGAAAAAATAATAGATTTATATAATTATTAGTATTTATTAATGATTAAGATTCTTGTATTTTTTTTAATGTTTTCTCGATAATTTCAGCTTCTAGCTTAATAGCTTTTTTTTGTATTTCACTAGCTTCTTTTAGTAACTTGTTACGATGTGATAAATCTGTATAATCTTTAGCATTTATTGCCACATTTAAATATGCTCCAAGGACTGCTGATCTAGCACATAGTGCAGCTACACCAACATCACTTACAGAGTTGGGATTTCCTTTTTGTACTAGAGTTTGAATTAAATTCATTAGTTCTAAGGAAGTTGACATAACTTTTAGGGGTATTTGTATTGCATTTAATGTAGCTTTTTGAATTGAATCAGTTTTATTTCTTTTATCTTCACTAGTGTTTTCATTTAGTCTAAAGCAGCGAATAATTTCATTAAATGCATCAGTGTCTTTATCAACTAGTTTTTCTAGTTCTATAATGTATAATTGACCTTGTTCAGCTAACTCGGAAAACTCTTCCCATTTTTCATCCCAGCCTCTTTTGTGACTAGATAGATTTGCAACCATCGTAGTTAATGCAGCCCCTAGAGAACCTATGTAGGCAGCAATTGACCCACCTCCTGGCGCAGGGCTTTCAGAAGCAGTTTCTTGTAAAAAATCAGTTAATGTAAGATTACATAATTTTTTACGGTTTTTTCTGATTCTATATTCAATAATCTTTTCGTCAGGATTAAATTTTTGAATTTCATCTAATCCCATCGTTTTTTGTGCAATAGAAATAATTTCTTTCTCTGAAATACCAGTTGATCTTTTTTGTTTTTTTAAAAAGTATTTACCCGCATCAATCATCGATTTCAGAGGAATTAGGCCAACTAACTCTGATCCGGTTACTCTAATGCCCCTGTTTAATGCCTTCTTGCAAACCTCATCAAACACTACGTGGATAGGGGTTTTAGAAATATTCGTAAGATTCATGGAAATCTGCGTGATCCCATATTCCTCAATAAACCAGCCAATTGCTTTTACATGTTTTAAAGACCCAGGTGTCCAAATTGTTTCACCATTTTTATCTTTTATTATTTTGCCCGTTAGTGAGTTATTTGCTCTCAGTATTCTCCCTTTTTCTCTCACATCAAAAGCAATTGCATTAGCTCTTCTTGTAGATGTAGTATTTAAATTTATATTATATGCTATAAGAAAATCTCTTGCTCCTATCGCTGTTGCTCCAGATTTTTTAATTTTTTCAAATTCAGAAGGTCCAAAGTCTGGTTCCCATTTTTTGTCTGCAATTTTAGTTGCAAGGCCTTCGTATTCCCCTTCTCTAATATTAGCTAAATTTTGTCTATATTTTTTTTTAGCAGAGTGTTCATATAAATAAGTTGGAATTTGAAGATCTTGACCTACTTTTTTTGCTAATTTTTTAGAGTATAAAATTGCTTCTTCCATTGATATGCCTGAAATTGGAATTAAAGGGCATACGTCTGTTGCTCCCATCCGTGGATGTTCTCCGCTATGTTTTTGCATATTAATTAGTTCGGATGCTTTTTTTATTAATTTAAAAGCTGCTGTAATTACTGATTCGGGGTCTCCAGCGAATGTTATTACCGTTCGGTTTGTCGCTTTTCCTGGATCTACATCAAGTAATGTAACGCCATCTGATTTTTTGATTTCGTTGACAATTTTTTGAATAACTTCAGAGTTTCTTCCCTCTGAAATATTAGGTACACATTCAAGTATTTTTTTCATTATGATATCTTAATTTCCAGAAAATAAATAAACAGTTCCAGTTTTTACTTTAGTCTGGTCTTGTTCAAAATTAGATATGTATGGATTTAGAATATATT
This sequence comes from Flavobacteriales bacterium, assembly GCA_002701365.1. Classification (GTDB taxonomy): domain Bacteria; phylum Bacteroidota; class Bacteroidia; order Flavobacteriales; family TMED113; genus SP256. Next base: position 143,448 of record NZUK01000009.1, on the reverse strand, counting down.
CCAGTTTATAAAAGTATATTCCTTCATTACATGTTTTACCATTATTTGTTTTACCATTCCAAGGATGGTTGTCGTGCTCTGATACAAATAGTTCGCGACCAAGCCTATTATATATTGAAATTCTATATATAGTTGCTTCGCATGTAGGATAGGACAAGTTGAGGCCTGTTTCTGACGGCCTATTTTCCTCATTATTAGGGGCTTCTGGAAAATAATCAACACTTCCATCGTCATTTGGTGAAAAATAGTAAAATTCATCTTTGTCGTAGTCTGGAAAAACCCACTGACAAGGCTCGCATCCTTCATAGCCTTCATATATAGTTATTGTTCTCCACTCTGACATTTCGTTTAGCCCATATGTGTCAGAGCAGTAACTAGATGCTGTAAAACTATAAATATTTGGACTATTTATATCATAATTAGTATTTGTTATATCTAATTCGCAATTGTTTTCACCCTCAAGCAAATCTCCATTTAAATACCACTGAATATCGTATCCATCGCAATTTGAACTTAAGCCCACTGCTTGTAATATGAGTATGTCTTGTTCACAAATTGTAATTTGTTCATCGTCATTAAAACTATCAATAGTAATGTAGAGGTTATCCTCGTTATAAAATACAATTTCAAATTCACAAGAATCAGTTTGTGTTCCTGTTTGACCAAAGAATTGAATTTGTACTCTGTTGTTATTTAGATTTTCTAAACAGGGATCATTGTAGTCGATTGATAAGAAGAAGTTGTCTCCAATCCAATCCCAGTCTTCACATTCTTCTCCATTAATTGTATATTCCCAGTACACATCAATATATCCGCTAGGAGCCCAAATAGTATCCATGATATTTTCACAATAATATAACTCTAGCCCATTTTCTGTAATAGAGTACGAGTTTGTATCTAAATCTTGATATAGCCATTCGCATTGTTGGGATAAAAGTATTTGATGTTGCATTAGGCAGAAAAGACTAATTAAACCTAAATAACGAAACTTATTAATTTTTGTATAAAAACTATTGATTACCATAATTGCAAACTTAATAATTTGTTTCAGAATCATAATAAACTTTTCCATTAATTATGACTTTGTTGACAATATTCCTCCCAATACAATAAGGAATAAAGTTTATAGAGGGGATATTTTTAGTAATTATGAGATTTGCTTTTTTTCCACGCTTAATACTTCCTAATTGATTTTCCAGTTCCATTGCATGCGCTCCATTGATAGTTGCAGCATTAATTGCTTCTATTGGATTCATTTTCATTTTTATACATGCTAAGGAAATCATAAAAGCCATATTTCCTGATGGACAAGAGCCGGGGTTGTAATCGCTTGCTAATGCAATAGGGAGATTAGATTGAATCATTTTTTTAGCCGGAGGATATTCAAGACCTAAAAAAAATGCAGTTCCTGGCAGTAGAGTAGGGATAGTATTAGAATTTTTTAATAAATCAATTTGTTTTTCAGATGTGCATTCCAAGTGGTCAACTGAAACGGCATTCATTTTAACACCTACCTCAATTCCGCCTGAAAAATCTAATTCATTTGCATGTATTTTGGGTTTTAAATTATACTTCAATCCTGCCTCTAGAATTTTTTCAGTTTCTTTTGGGGTAAAAAAACCAGTATCACAAAATACATCGATATAATCTGCTATTTTTTGCTTGGCAATTTCAGGAATCATTTCATTAATAATAATGGAAATGTATTTTGACTTAGAAATTTGCTTAGGTACTGCATGTGCCCCTAAAAAAGTGGATTTTATTTCGATAGGGTAGTTGTTTTTTATTTTTTGAATTACATGAAGCATCTTTATCTCGTCATTTATGTTTAAGCCATAGCCACTTTTTATTTCTAAAGCTCCAGTTCCCATTCTAATCACTTCTTCTACCCTTACTTTACTTTGATTGTATAAGTCATCTTCACTTGTTTGAGATAATAATTGTGCTGAATTTAAAATTCCGCCACCATTGTGAGCAATTTCTTCATATGACAACCCATTGATTCTATCTACAAATTCATTCTCTCTGCTGCCTGAAAACACAAGATGGGTGTGACTGTCACACCATGATGGTAGAACATATCCGTTGTCCGCATCGATTATAGTTGTTGTGTTCCAGTTGTCAAGGCCTGGCCAGTCATGCATGGTTCCAAAATCAACTATTAAGCCGTCTTCAATCGTTATCCATCCATTTTGAATTATTGATGTTTCATTAAGCTTTTTGCCTTTTTTGAGTTCATTTTTCTCATTTAATGATACACCAATTATTTCTTTGATATTTTTGATTATCGTCTTCATAGAATATTGAATATAAGTATAACTCTAGTTAAGTTAATAAATAATGATTAATTGAAATTGATATATTTGTTTAATTATGTCATCTACAATAGGAAAGTTATTTAAATTAACCACATTTGGAGAGTCTCATGGTGTTGCAATTGGAGGTATTATTGATGGATGTCCGTCAGGCTTCAAAATAGATATAGAGCACGTAAGGGACTTGTTAGATAAAAGAAGACCGGGAAAAAATAAGCTATCTAGCGAGAGAAATGAATCAGATAGCGTTGAATTTTTATCGGGTGTTCGCGACGGAGTAACTTTGGGATCTCCCATTGGTTTTGTGATTAGAAATCGTGATGCGCGATCCAGCGATTATAATTTGCTAAAAAATATTTTCAGACCATCTCATGCAGATTTTACCTATGAGCGCAAATATGGCATTAGAGATCATAGGGGTGGAGGAAGGTCTTCTGCGAGAGAAACTGCTAACTGGGTAGTTGCGGGTTCAATTGCCATGCAAATTTTAAATAGTATAGGAATTAGTATAGTTTCTTATGTTTCTGAAATTGGGGGTATTCAAGTTGATATTAATGATTCAAGCTTTGATTTAGGATCTAGGTATAATAATAATGTTCGTTGTCCAGTGCCTGTTATTGCTAAAAAAATGGAGCAATTGATTCAGTCCTGCAAGCTAGAAGGTGATACGGTTGGTGGGCAAATTTCTACTATTATTAGTGGAGTTCCTGTTGGATTGGGAGAGCCAGTTTTTGATAAACTAGGCTCAGCTCTTTCACAATCTGTAATGAGTATTAATTCATGTAAGGGCATTGATTTTGGGTTAGGTTTTTTGTACTCGAAAACAAAAGGTTCGGATGTAAATGATCATTTTTTTAACACAAAAAAAGGAAGAATAAAGACTGTTACAAATAACTCGGGAGGTATGCTTGGGGGTATTAGTAATGGTGAAGATATTTTTTTTAGAACCGTCTATAAGCCTGTTTCAACTATTTTTAAAAATCAGAATTCTGTCAACGATTTAGGAGAAAATATTCAATTTACTGCTTCCGGAAGGCATGATCCTTGTGTTGTGCCAAGAGTTGTGCCTATTATTGATTCTTTAACTGCAATTACTATCTTAGATTATTATTTATTAAATAAAACAACAAAAATATCAGATTTATGAACAGCTTAAGTTTACATTGGCGCATTATCATTGGAATGATTTTAGGGGTTTTTTGGTCAATTATTTCCAGTTTATTAGGATTGTCTCAATTTACAATTAATTGGATTAGTCCTTTTGGAGATATCTTTATTAATTTATTAAAATTGATTGCTATTCCATTGGTCCTTTTTTCTGTCATTAAAGGTATTTCTAGTATATCTAATATTTCTTTGCTTGGGCGTATCGGTTTAAAAACCTTATTTGCATATTTAATGACAACTGTTTTGTCAGTATCTATTGGACTGCTTTTAGTTAATTGTATTAAGCCGGGGTCTCAAATCTCTTTGGAGCAAAGACAGGCAAATCATTTAGTGTATCAAAAATGGTCAGCAGATGAATTGTTGTCAGATGGCAGTGGGTTTTTGCCAGGTGATAATCTATCAAAAGAGAAAATTAAACAAATGAAAATAGATGCAGACAAACATAAGAATAATAGTCCTTTGCAATTTATTGTTGATCTGGTTCCTTCTAATATTTTTCTCTCTTTAACAGATAATAAGTCAATGTTAAAAATTATCTTTTTCGCAATATTTTTTGGGATCACAATTGTGTTAATTTCAAAAAAAGAAGCTGTTCCTGTTATTGCAATGGTTGATGCTTTAAATAGTGTTTTTTTAAAAATGGTTGATGTGGTTATGTTGGGCGCTCCTTTTTTTGTGTTTGCATTGTTGTCGGGTGTTATATCTAAGTTAGCTGGAGATGACCTTTCTGGTGTTTTAGAGATTTTTAAAGGACTTGGTGTCTATTCACTGGTTGTTTTTTTTGGATTAGCTACAATGGTTTTTTTGATCTACCCAATTTTAATGTATCTATTTACTGGAAAAACATATAAAGACTTTTTTCAATCTATTGCTTCTGCTCAGATGTTAGCTTTTTCTACCTCGTCTAGTGCAGCTACTTTACCTGTAACGATGGATTGTGTGCATAGTAACTTAGGAGTTTCGAAACGAGTTACTGGTTTTGTTCTGCCAATTGGAGCAACAGTTAATATGGACGGAACAAGTCTTTATCAGGCAGTTGCTGTAGTTTTTTTAGCACAGATGCATATGGTGGATTTAAATTTAACTCAGCAATTAACTATTGTTTTTACGGCAACTATGGCTTCTATAGGTTCTGCGGCAGTTCCTAGCGCTGGTTTAATTATGTTGATTATAGTGCTCGATGCAGTTGGATTGAATCCTGCGTGGATTAGTATTATTTTTCCTGTTGATAGAATTTTAGACATGTGTCGAACAGTTGTGAATGTTACTGGTGATGCAACAGTTTCTTCAATAGTTGATCAGTCTGAAAAAAATACTTAGGATCTTTTTTGTTTGATTCGAGCGCTTTTACCGGTTCTTTCTCTTAGGTAAAATATTCTGGCTCTACGAACTTTACCTGACTTGTTGACTTCTATTTTTTCAATACCTGGAGAATTAATTGGAAAAATTCTCTCGACGCCAATACCATTTGATATTTTTCTAATTGTAAAAGTCTCAGTTAATCCACTGCCTTTTCTTTGAATAACATCTCCTTTGAAAAATTGAGTTCTTTCTTTCTCTCCCTCTTTAATTTTATAATAAACAGTAATGGTATCACCAGATTTAAAATTGACATGTTCGCGCTGGCTAATCAAGTTTTTTTCTATTGTACTTCTTAATGTTTCCATAATTCACTCGTTTTAGGATTGGCAAAATTAACTATCTTTTTAGTATAATCAAGCAATTCACTCAATTAATTTGTATTTATTTTAATAATTCTGGTCTTCTTTCTTTGGTTTTAATGATAGATTGATCTTCTCTCCATTGAGATATTTTTTTTTCGTTCCCTGAGAGTAGTATGTCAGGAACTTTGTGTCCTTTAAAGTTAGCAGGCCTTGTGTATATTGGTGGAGCTAGTAGGTTGTCTTGAAATGAATCTGATAATGCACAGCTGGAATTGTTCATGCTTCCAGGAAGAAGTCGTATTATTGATTCACATATGACAAGTGCGGGTAGTTCTCCGCCCATTAGAACATAATCTCCGATAGATATTTCTTGATCAATAAATAAGTCTCTGACCCTTTGATCAATTCCCTCATATCTTCCGCATATGATGATTATATTGTTAAGTTGAGATAGAGAGTTTGATTTTTTTTGGTTTAGTTTTTGGCCATCAGGAGTAACAAATATAGTGGTATCATAGGTTCGTTTAGATTTTAAGAGTTCTATACATTTCGCAACTGGTTCAATCATTAAAACCATTCCTCCGCCTCCTCCATATGAATAGTCATCTATTTTTTTATGCTTATTATTTGCAAAGCTTCGTAGGTCGTGAATGCAAACTTCCACTACTTTTTTGTCAATTGCTCTTTTTAATATTGAAGTTGAAAATGGAGCTTTTAGTAGTTCGGGTAGGGGTGATATAATATCTATTCTCATAATTCAAAAGTAATTAATTTTATTTCAAAAACATGTTGATTTTTAAAAAAAAAGGCATTGACAATGTGTCAGTACATGCTTGTAATGCCTTCTTTTTCAGCAATTTAAATATTTTTAAATAAAGCTTTAAATTACTATTTAAAAAATATATAATTTAATTTTAATTATTTGAAATATGTTTATCAATAAGTCTTATTTTTATTAAAAATAACAACTTGTATTTCTATGTCTTTCGCTAATAAAAATTTAAAATACTTTATTACACTAACTTGTTTCTTGCTTTTTATTTCTTCCGGATTTTCGCAATTAGATTTTTTATCATCATGGCCACAAGACCAATTTAGTGCTGCTAATACTGCAGTTAATGAAGATTATTTAAATTTAGATGAAAAGAATGTTTTCTTAATTTTAAACCTTGCCAGGACTACCCCTCATTTATTTTACGAAACCATTTTAAAAAACTATAGAGTACCATTTGGTTTCTCCGATGACTGCATTAGTGATAATAGATATTTTAATTCACTAACTGAAGAGCTTACTGAAATGAAGCCATTGCCCCCTGTTTTACCTGATAAAGAATTATGGAATTATGCCAAGTGTCATGCAAAAAAATCTGGCAGAAGAGGTTATGTTGGTCATAAAAGGGTCGGATGTGACAAACCTTCAATATATTCCGAGTGTTGTAGTTATGGTTTCAAATCTGCCATTGATATTGTTGTTCAGTTATTAATTGATTATAAAGTTAGAGATTTAGGTCATCGAATAATCATGTTAGATCCTAATCAAAAAAGATTAGGTGTGTCAATACAGGATCATAAGACTTATTCTTACAATGCGGTACTAGATTTTTCAAATTAAAGATGTATTACTTCATTATATGCATCTGCAGTAGCTTCCATAATTGCTTCGCTCATAGTTGGATGAGGATGTATACTTTTAAGTACTTCATGTCCAGTTGTTTCTAATTTTTTTGCTACCACAATTTCTGCAATTATCTCTGTTACATTATATCCTATCATATGAGCACCTAGTAGTTCCCCGTATTTAGCATCATAAATTACTTTGACAAAACCTTCTTTATGACCAGCGGCAGTAGCTTTTCCAGATGCTGAAAATGGAAATTTACCGACTTTCAAATCAAAGCCTTTTTTCTTTGCTTGATCTTCTGTAAATCCCACAGATGCAATTTCTGGAGAACAATACGTGCAGCCAGGAATATTGTCATAGTTCATAGGTTCTGGATTATGGCCGGCAATTTTTTCAACACAAATAATAGCTTCGGCAGAAGCAACATGCGCAAGAGCCGGCCCCTCAATAACATCACCAATAGCATAATAGCCCTTCACATTGGTGTTGTAATACTTGTCAACAACGATCCTATTGTTATTTGTGGCTATTTTTAAGCCTTCTAAGCCAATATTTTTTGTATTCGGATCAATGCCTACGGCAGATAAAATAACATCCGCCTGTATTTCTTTTTCGCCACTATCTGTTTTAACTATGATTGTTGAATTTTTATCATTCTCAATAATTTTCTCAACGCTTGATTTAGTTAATATATTAATTCCTTTTTTCTTGAAATTTTTATTTAATTCTCTAGAAATATCTTTGTCTTCATTTGGTACAATCCGGTCTAGGTATTCAATAATAGTAATGTCACACCCCATTGCATTATAGAAGTATGCAAATTCAACTCCAATTGCACCAGATCCAACTATAACCATGGATTTTGGCATTGTCTTTAATTCTAAAGCATCTCTGTAGCCAATAATATTTTTTCCATTTTGTTTTAAGTTTGGAAGTTCTCGAGATTTTGCACCTGTTGCAATAATTATGTGTTCAGCAGAATAATTTGTTTTTTGCTTCTTTTCGTCAACAACAAATATAGCTTTATTATTTTCTAGGTGAGCAGTTCCTTTGATTATAGTAATTTTATTTTTTTTCATTAAGTAATCAATTCCTTTACTCATGTTATGAGCAGTATCTCGACTTCGTTTAATGACATTGGTAAAATCCATATTATATTTACTAACATTAATACCATAATCATCTGCGTGCTTAATATATTCAAATACTTGAGCACTTTTTAAAAGAGCCTTTGTTGGAATACATCCCCAGTTCAAACATATTCCGCCAAGATTTTCTTTCTCAATAATAGCTGTTTTTAGACCTAATTGGGATGCACGTATTGCTGCAACGTATCCTCCAGGGCCACTACCAATTATAATAATATCGAAATTCATAATTTGTTTTTTGTTTCAAATATAATTATTTACAAATTGCAATTGCTGAAATTTCAACATTTACATTTTTAGGCAATTTTACAGCTATAGTTTCTCTTGCGGGGTAAGGTTCTTTAAAATAAGATGAATACACCTGGTTTACGGATTCAAAAAGTTTCATGTCAGATAAAAAAATACTACATTTTACAATGTTGTTAAAATCACAATCACACTCTTTTAATATATTGTCGATATTTTGAAAAACCATTTTTGTTTCTTCAACTATGTTATTTGTAACTATTTTATTGGTTTTTGGGTCAATTGCTATTTGTCCAGATATAAAAACCATATTACCATGTTTAATTGCTTGGCTATAGGGCCCAATAGGTTGTGGGGCATTCTTTGATTTTAATTGTTTCTTCATTTAGAAAGTTTTTTCGAACTTTACTAATATATGAAATTACTTATTATTGATAATTACGATTCTTTTACATTTAATTTAAAACATATTTGTGAACCATATGTGTCTCATATTAGTGTTGTTAGAAATGATAAAATTGATTTAGACATGGTTAATGATTTTGATAAAATCATGATATCTCCAGGCCCCGGATTACCTGAGGAATCTGGGGTTTCAATGGAGGTTATTAGGCAGTATTATGATAAAAAGCCGATCATGGGAGTTTGCTTGGGAGCGCAAGCTATTGCTCTTGTTTTTGATGAGTCATTATATAATTTAGAAAAAATCATGCATGGTAAGCAGTCTGAAATTCAAGTTATAGATCCAAAAGACTTGCTTTATCAAAACATTCCTGATAAAATTATTGTGGGTAGATATCATTCGTGGGCGATTGATATAAAAAATAAAGACATCTTAATACCAACCGCTATGGCTAAAGACAATGTAATTATGTCTTTTAGGCATTTTAAATATCCTATTTTTGGTATACAATACCATCCTGAATCTATTTTAACCCAACATGGTGCCGAAATTTTAAAAAATTGGCTTTCTAATTAATAGTCAAAAAAATCTCTTTTTTTGGTCAGTTTTAGATCTTGCAGAATGGCAGATTTAACTCTAATGACAAAATTATAACTTTTATGAAAACCTACAGGAATCCAATTAAATGTCATTTCCCAACAATGTAAATCTCTGTAAAGGTCAATTGATGTATAGGTGAAATCTTTGTTTTTTAAATCGTATCCTGATCTAAATCCTACTTTCCATTTACTGGTGATATTTACATCTCCATTAAAATTAATAGACTGACTTGTTTCTGGATCTAGGCCTTGTTTTAAATAATTAAAATTATAAAATAGTTTTAGTGACCACGGAACATTAAAGTCCACAAAATGATCAATATTCTTATTTATATAGTCTAATTCTTCCTCTGTTCCAGCCTTTGAATCTTTATTTGCACGAACATTATTTAAATTAACACCAATATCAACACTGAAATTTGTTATTCTTCCTAATTTATTTGTTTTTAATAAAAGTTCATTTACTCTTTTATTGTTTATACTGTCATATTGGTACGGGTCAATCCTACCTTGTGCTTTGAAATCAAGTTTATTAAATAATTTAGTTCTCATACTGATATTAATGGGGCTAATTTTTAATGAATCTGCTGTATTGTCGTAATGTCCACTAAAACTTAAGTTCTCAATTAATTTAAATTTTTCTTCTTTTCCATTTTTCTTTTTTTTCATTTCGAAGTTATTGCTCAAGTTTACATTTATTTTACTTTGTTTTTCGGCATTATTTCGGCTATATACACCAACAAGATTTTCAAAATAATCTCTTGACCAATCTGGTTTATAATTATAACTTATTGAAGGTGTTATGACATGTCTAAAAGACTTGTTTTTTGTAGAGAAAAAGCCATATATTTTTGTGCTTATTTGTGTTGAAAGTTGCAGGTCCCTAATTGACCAAAAACCATAACTTGAAATACTATCAGAAGATTCTTCTTTAAAGAACCAACTTTCATTATATTGAGCAGAGGGATTGATGTTGATGTATTTTAAAATATTAAACGAGGTTGAAATCGGAATAGAGTGTTTTACACCATTTTTCATATTTTGTTCAATGTCTTGAAAAAGTAAACTATCTGGACTTGATAATGTATTTTTTGCATTTACATTGTAACTAATTCCTAAATTTTTATACCATGTGTTTTTAATAGTTTTTTTAAAAGGGAATATACGATTGATTGAAAATAATAATTCAGGTAAAGTTAAATCTACTTGTTTGTTAAGTGTATTTTGCGTGTGTTTTAAGTTCATGGAAAAATTATATGGTTTATTATCCCATTTACGTTGAAAAGAAATACTTGATGCTAATGTATTGGTTAAATAATCAGAGTTATAAGAATTATTTTGCATGTATGAACTGGTAGCTAGATTGACGGATGCAGAAAATCTATTGTTTGGATGTGCTTTGGGATCTTGCACATGTCTCCACTTAATTTTAAAGTCTTTGGATAAAGAAAAGTCATTACGTTCTCTTTCGCCAATTTTGGTTCTAGCAATATTGATAGTAAAATCTCCATCAAATTTATATCGTTTTTTATATTCCATTAATGTTCCGATTCTAACACTACCTCTACTATAGAGGTCACTATTAATAGATAAATTAATATTGTTATTAATATTGAAAAAATATCCAAGACCTGATAGGTTGTATCCTAGACTTTGTGAATGTCCGTAGGTTGGTAAAATAATTCCAGATGATTTTGTGTTCTCTATGGGGAAGATGCCAAACGGGATTAATAAGGGGCTTGGAATATTGCCTAATACGAGATTAGCCGGACCAGTTATAATTTTTTCGCCAGGTATTAACTTTAATTTTTTCGCATTAATGTAAAAATGAGGATCTTCAAGTGAACATGTTGTGTACTTTCCATGTTGCAGATAGTATGTTGTGTCATTATCTTTTTTTATTTTTCTTCCATGAAGATACCCACCTTTTTCCTCAGTTAATAATTTTTTTATTTTAGCTTTTTTTGTGGTGTAATTATATTTTATAGTGTCAGCTTTATATAGTTTATTATCTTCTTTTAGAAGAGGTTTAGATATATAAGTATTTAAAGAATCCTTCAGTCCGGTTGATAAAATTGTATTATTATTAAAATCAATCAACATAAATCCAGATTCAAGCTGGATGTTTTTGTATATCAATTTAGCTTCATTGTATAAATGAACTTGATTTTCTTTTATATCATAAATTATGGAATCTTTTGCTGAATAGATTAAATCATCATTTGTTTTTGTGATACTGTCAATTTTAACTTGCGAGAATACGGTATTCATGCAAATTAATAGAAGAATAGTTAGTATTTTATAAAATTTTAACTTCAGTTTTTATTAACTTTTATTTATATTACTCGAATTAAGGCATTATTTTTTATATATGAAACGCTTAATTCCACTATTTCTTACACTTTTTATTGTTCATTCTTTTTGTTTTTTAAATGCACAAAGCACAAATTTAGGTGTTAAAAAGATAGTTATTGATCCTGGTCATGGAGGTAAAGATCCCGGAACTTTAGGAACAGGTCGTTATAAACAAGCGGAAAAAGATGTTGTGTTAGACGTTGCTATTAAGCTCGGTAAGTATTTAGAGTCTGAATTTGATGATATTGAGGTTATTTATACACGTGATTCAGATAAATTTATTAAACTATCAGAAAGAACAAAAATTGCTAATACACAGAAGGCAGATCTTTTTATATCTATTCATTGTGATGCGTTTCGTGATCAGAAAGTTTATGGTTCCTCAACTTATGTGATGGGTATGCATAAAACTGAAAGTAATTTAAATGTAGCTATTAGAGAAAATTCATCAATTTTAATGGAGAATGATTATCAATTTGACTACGAAGGTTTTAATCCTTCAGAACCAGAATCTTATATTGCATTATCTATGTATCAGTCAACTTATTTATCTCATAGTTTATTGATTGCTTCTAGGATTCAACATCAGTTTAAAAATCGTGTTAATCGTAAAGATAGGGGTGTGAAACAAGCTGGTTTTCTTGTTTTAAGTAGGGCTACGATGCCAAGTGTATTAATTGAATTAGGTTTTTTAACTAATAAGACAGAAGAGGATTTTTTAAATTCTGAACAAGGCAAAATATATATGGCATCTGCAATTTTTAGAGCAATTAAAGAATATAAAATTGAGATGGAAAGTGTTATTTTAGATAATCATAAAAAAGAAACTGACAATAGCGAGGAACAATTATTTTTTAGTGTTCAATTTTTATCTTCAAAATCTCAAGTTAATCTTGAGGACTTGCAAATTGATGAATTGAGTTTAGTTTCCGAGTTTTATGATAATAATACTTATAGGTATTCATATGGTAAAGTAGAGACATTGAAAGAAGTTTCACTTTTAAAGAAAAAATTAATTAATTATGGTTTTCAAGATTGTTTTACAATCGCAATATTAGATGGAAAAAAAATGTCTTTATCAAATGCATTATCAATTTTAAAGTAAATTGCGTATATTTTAGCGTTTAATTATTGAGAATTTTGAAAAAATCAACAGAATTATTTATAGGATTATTTACAACTATATTAATAGTCGTTTTGTATTGGGGTGTTAGTTTTTTGAAAGGTGAGAATGTGTTCTCAGATAAAAGGTTTTTTTATGCAATATATGATAACGTTAATGGATTAACTATTTCTAGACCAGTTACTGTTAATGGCTTTAAAATAGGGCAGGTGTCTAATATTACTTTACATTCAGAGAATCAAGCTTATTTAATTGTTGAAATTGCGCTAGAAGAGCAGATTGAATTTACAGAACAATCTACATTAGAAATTTATGATTCAGATATTATGGGTTCTAAGTCTTTGCAATTAAAAATATCAAATAAAGGTACAATAGCAACAAACGGTGATACATTAAAAGGTACACTTGCTACTGGTTTGACTAGTGAAATGAGTGAACAATTTGGGTCTGTAAAGGTGGGGTTAGATCAATTAATTATATCGTTTAACAAAGTTTTGAAAGAAGTTGAAGATTTATCAAATACTGCTAATCGTATTTTATTACATAATGAAGAAAAAGTGGCTAATAGTATTGATAATGTAGAGGCTATTTCAGAGGTAATAGAAAAGCAGGCGTCTAATATCAATAATACTATTGTTAATATATCTGATTTGAGCGATCAATTGAGTAAAATTGACTTAGTTACTTTCTCTAATCAGATGACAAATATTTCAAAGGAACTCGATAATCTAATTGTACAAATAAATAAAGAAGAGGGTAGTTTTGGAAAATTATTAAATAATGATTCATTATATAATGATTTTTCAAGTGCCATTCAAAGTCTTGAACAACTAATAAATGATATTAAGTTAAATCCAAAAAAATATGTTAATATCTCATTATGGGGTAAGGATAAATAAAGAATGTATATATGTTTTCAACAAGTAGTTTGATTTTCTTTATTCTTTTATCATCTAGCATCTTTCTTTTTTATAGAAATATCAATAAAATTATTCGCAATATTAATCTAGGTAAAAGTGATCAAAATTTTCCTAACAAAAAAGAAAGATGGAAAAGAGTGTTTTTTATTGCATTTGGACAGTCTAAAATGTTTAAAAAGCCACTGGTTGCGTTATTGCATTTAATAGTTTACGTTGGGTTTGTAATTATTAATATAGAAGTTGTTGAAATTATCATTGATGGTTTATTTGGAACACATCGTGTTTTGTCGTTTCTTGGACCATTCTATGATTTTTTAATTGCCACTTTTGAAATTTTAGCCTTTTTAGTTTTAATAGCTTGTGTTATTTTTTTAATTAGAAGAAATATGTTAAGAATTAAAAGATTTTCAAGTCCAGAGATGAAAGGTTGGCCGAAATCAGATGCAAACTTAATTTTAATTTTTGAAATTTTACTCATGTCTGCGTTTCTTTTTATGGATGCAGCGGATTTAATCTTACAAGATAAACTTCCTAATTATTATCATTCTGTTGGAAGTTTTCCAATTAGTAGTTTGATTGCTCCAATTTTACTTGACCTTTCTACTTCATCTTTGATTTTTGTTGAGCGATTTTGTTGGTGGTTCCATATTATTGGGATATTATGTTTTTTAAATTACTTAGTAATCTCTAAACATCTACATATATTATTGGCTTTTCCAAACGTATATTATTCTAATTTAAATCCTAAAGGACAATTTAAAAACATGGATTCTGTAACAAAAGAAGTTAAAATGATGCTAGATCCTAATGCCGACCCGTTTGCGCAAACTGATGATAATTCGAATCCTGAAATGTTTGGTGCGAAAGATGCAAGGGACTTAACATGGGTTCAATTATTAAATGCATATTCTTGTACAGAGTGTGGTCGTTGTTCTTCTGAATGCCCCGCAAATATGACAGGTAAAAAATTATCTCCTAGAAAAATCATGATGGATGTTCGTGATAGAATTGAGGAGTTAGGAAAGGGGGTTGATAAAAATGGACCCAAATTCAGTGATAATAAGACATTGTTAAGTGATTTTATTTCCCCAGAAGAATTATGGGCTTGTACATCATGTAATGCTTGTGTAGAAGCTTGTCCTTTAAGTATAGATCCTTTGTCTATTATTATGGATTTAAGGCGTTATTCTGTAATGGAAGAGTCCTCGGCTCCCTCAGAATTAAATACTGTTTTTTCAAACATAGAGAATAATGGTGCTCCGTGGCAATTTTCTGCTTCGGATCGATTAAATTGGAAAGATGATGAATAAAAAAAATACATTAATTCAAAAAAAAATAAAAGGTGAATACATTAGTCCAGTGTTACCAAATGACACTAAAAATTATCTGATAGATATTGATGGTACGATTTGTGATGATATACCAAATGAACAGCCTGATAGAATGTCTACGGCTACTGTTTACCCTGAAGCTTTAATTACCTTGAATAAATGGTATGACCAAGGTCATATAATAACTTTTTTTACATCTAGAATTGAGGTTCATCGAGTTGTGACAGAAGCGTGGTTGAAGCGTCATGGGTTTAAATACCATGGATTATTAATGGGCAAACCAAGAGGGGGGAATTATCATTGGATTGATAATCATATGGTTCGAGCAACAAGGTATGATGGCAAATTTACAGATTTGGTTGAAAAAAATGTAAAAATTCAAGTTTTTAAGTGATATGAGTTTACAGGTTAAAACAATGGCAGAATGGTTGGCTGAAGGTGCGAGTCCAGAAATTTTATTTTGGGTTGGATCTGCTGGTAGTTTTGATGATAGGGCCAAAAAAATTACTAGATCATTTGTGAAAATTATGCACAAAGCCAATGTTCAATTTGGTGTTTTGGGTGTTGAAGAATCTGCGAGTGGAGATATTGCTAAGAGAGCTGGTAATGAATTTTTATTTCAAATGCAGGCATTGATGAATATTGAAATTTTAAATTCATATCAAGTAAAGCGTATTGTTACTACTTGTCCCCATGATTTTAATACTATTAAAAATGAATATAGTGGATTAGGCGGGAATTATGACGTTCTGCATCATACACAATTTATTTATGAATTAATTCATAATAAACGACTTGTTCTTTCAGGAAATTTAAAAGGAACAAAAATCACATATCACGACCCTTGTTATTTAGGAAGAGGAAATGGTGTTTTTAATACACCTCGTAAGCTCCTTAAAATCATTGGTTTAGATTTAATTGAAATGAAGCGATCTAAAGAAAGATCTCTTTGTTGCGGAGCTGGTGGTGCTCAAATGTTTAAAGAGCCCGAAAAAGGCTCAAAAGACATTAATATCCTTCGAACAGAAGAGGCTTTAAGAACAAATGTAGATTTAATAGCTACAGGTTGTCCTTTCTGTAATACGATGTTAACTGATGGAGTTAAAAATTTAAATGAAGGAGCTGCAGATGTTGTTGATATAGCAGAAATAATTGTGAAGTCTGAAAAATTATAATATGAAGCTTGTTGCATTCCTATCAAAACAAAATATCAGTAGGGTATTTGTATTTCAATCAATTAATAAGTTAGATATTAATCATATTGAATATATTAAAAATCATTTTAATAATGTATTTTTCCCGACTTGGTATTCTCATCAAAAAAAAATATTTCCTGATTTAGTTATATTAAATTCTCATTTTATTATTATCTCAACTAATAGTCTTAGTATTTCTGGATGCGGAATTGACGCATTAACAAGAGAAATTAAGAAAATAGCGTTAGATTTAGGTATTGATCTATTAAATAGATTGCAGATACCTTTCTGCAATATGGAAATTGAAAAGAAGTCAATTCTAGAAATCGATAGAATAGATGTGAAATTTTTGCCTTATTCGAATTTTATTAAACAAATAAAAACATCTAATAAATACAATAATATTTTTGTGTTTAATATTAATATAACTACTAGTGATCAGTCTTGGATAATTCCAATCGATAATTGGAAAAAATTATATTGTAAGGAGAAGTAAAAAAAAAAGGGCTCACTAAGAGCCCTTTTGATTTTGAACATTCAATTAAGAGTTTCTTAAAAGAATAAGCTAAAGTTAACACCACCGATGAATTCAGAACCTGATAAATCAATAGTTTCAACATTTTGAACTGTTCCTTGACCATCCATAACCATCTCACCATCAACAACTAAGTCTAAGTGAACAAATGGCTCAATAGCAAAGTGCTCTCTCCAAACTAGAGTATAACCCATTCCTAATCTTACATTAGAAGTAGACATTCTTGTTTGAGTCACCATATCTTCGGTTATCCACTGATTTTGGCCAACATTAAAATATGTAACAGGACCCCATGAATCATCTTCCATAGTCATACTACTTAAAGACATCTCAACGAATAAATTTCTTGCAGCATAATATCTTGCAAAAACACCAAACTCTCTAGTATTATCTGTAAGAGTGTAGTCTCCGTGAGCTCCAACGACAGTAGGTTGTCCATTAACGATTACATAATCACCAGCAAATGCAGGTACATATTGATCGTCACTGTCGAAATGAATCATAGCACCAATTGCTAAACCATCTTGAATGAAGTATCCAATTTTTGGACTAATCATCCACTCTGTCCAAGAAGTTTCAGAAAATTGGCTCCCTGCACCTAAAAGTACAGTTCCTTTCTTTGTTTGTGCGTTTGCTGAGAATGTTATAAAACATAAAGTCGCAAACATTAAAATAAATTTTTTCATAATATAATAATTATTAATAATTAGTTAACAGGGCAAATATATATTAAAAAATTATAAATCAGGCACTTTTTTAAAGACTTTATTATATCTTTTTTTAATAATTAACTTTCCTTAACCTGTTGTTATCTGTTAAAAAGAGAATAAATATTTAATTTTTCAATACTTTAATTGAATAAATTTGATAGCCATCTAACTCTGTTATTTCTTTAACTTTTTGCATTGTGTTTTTAGTTGTGTCTAATTCTATATGATTAGATTCGACTTGATTTACACATAGCATACTTTTTATATTATTACTATTATCAAATAGTATTTTAATTTTTCCTGCCTCGATATTATTAATTCCAAGAACAGATTTGTTTTCTATATTTTTGTCAAAGTATTTCATTTTACTGTTTCCATTAAATTCAAGAAAATCTATGGATTTTTCCTTCAACTTTCCCTCAAGAAAATTTCCTTTTATTTGATTATCATAACTAAGAGAATCATTAGGAGACCTTATGAATGGGTTCTTTGGTATATAAATACTATCTAATTGATTGTTTTGTTTAAATAATGTGATTATTTCCCCAGTTAACTGAGTCTGATTAAAAAATAAAACTGGCCTAGTCAACATGTTTATTTCTGTATAATTAGATTCAAATGTCATTATTTCGCAACTTCCATGAAGATCTTGACCATTTATAATGACATTTGAATTTATTTGAATTGTGTTATCCTGGTTATTGATTAGGATACTATCTCCTGTAACAATAATTGAATCTGTATTATTTAATAACTTTATTTTACAATTTTTTGTAATAGTCGATACATCATCAAGTTGAGTAAGTTCATTACCAAAAACATGCGTGCTATCCTCAGTTATTATTTTCACATCCTCTGTAAAGTGATTTGTGTCTTTTTTTATGTCTCTAATTAATTTTTTAGCTTGGATAATTTCATTTTTAACATGAACTTTTACTCCATTATCAAGAATTAAAGTATTGGATTTTTTTAATAAACCTTTGTTACAATAAATATCTAATTCACTGTTTTTGATATTGGTCATTCCAATAAAAGTAATAGTATCATTATATTCGTGCATTGTATCTGTTTGTATTACAAAGTCTTGAGTCTTTAAATTTATGTTTTTAGAAAAACTAGATTCTTTTGACTCTATATTATACAAAAAAACTTGACTCTCAATATTTTGATTTTTAGATTTAATAGTGCCTCCACTGTAGTAATTTAGTTTTTTATTTTTATAATCATATGTAATTTGATTGCTATAAATTGTCATACCATTTGTTTTTAGTATGGTATTATTATAAAACACAATGTGATCTTGTAATTTTTTAATATTAATTGAGTCACTTTTACAACTTATAGAGTCATTAGTGATTTCAGTATTCCCCCAACCTTTGATAAGAGTTTTAAATTCATCAATAATAATAGTGTCAGATTTAATTTTAAAATCTAAGTGTTCAATTATAACATTTCCTGCAAATTTTTGCCAAGTTGTGTCATTGACAATAATTTGATCTAATTGATTTGATTGCACTACGTTAATAGGATTTTGACAAAAAATATATTGTGAAGTAAAAAATAAAAATATAATATGTTTATAGATAGCTTGGATACTAATATCTATTTATTTAAAAATTGTTTGAGACCGATCTGGCCCCACTGAAATAATTGAAATAGGTTTATTTAATTCTTTTTCTAAAAAATCAATGTATTTAAGGAATGCCTTAGGCATTGTATTCATAGATGTCATGCAAGATATGTCCTCATCCCAGCCTTCAATTTCAGTGTAGTTAGGTGTAATTAATTCATCATCTAAATCATATGGTAAATAGTTAATTTCCGCCCCTTTGTAATTATAACTTGTGCATACTTTAATAGTCTTAAACCCACTTAAAACATCAGATTTCATCATGCTTAGCTGGGTTACTCCATTTATATTGATTGCATATTTTAGTGCTGGCAGGTCAATCCATCCACATCTTCTTGCTCTTCCAGTAGTCGATCCAAACTCATTGCCTTTTTTTGCCATTTTATCCCCTGTTTTATCTTTTAGTTCAGTTGGAAATGGACCTGAGCCAACTCTTGTGCAATAAGCTTTAAAAATACCAATAACTTCTTTTATTGAGTTAGGAGCTATTCCTAAACCATTACATGCTCCTGAGGCTATTGTGTTAGAAGATGTAACAAATGGATAAGTCCCAAAATCAAGATCTAGTAATGTGCCTTGTGCACCCTCAGCTAAAATATTTTTATTTTTAGATAGTGCGTCATGAAAAACATACTCACTATTAATAAAGGGAATGGACTTAATTCGATCTATCGCCTTGAACCATACATCTATTTGCTTGGTTAAATCAGCTTTATAGTTGTAATGCTTGAGAATATGTAGATGTTTTTTTGTGAGATTTTGAAGTTTTTTATCAAAACTTTGTAATTCACAATCACCGATACGTAGTCCGTTTCTGCCAGTTTTGTCCATGTAAGTTGGTGTTATACCTCTTAAGGTAGAACCAATTTTATCTTTCCCCTTAGCAATTTCAGAGGCTGCATCTAAGTGTTTATGAGTAGGGATAATCAGATGAGCTTTCCTTGATATAAATAAGTTTTTTTTGTAATTAATTTGCATCTTGTCTAGCATATCCAACTCCGCACATAATGTTACTGGATCAATTACTACACCATTCCCAATAATATTGTTGACATTTTCATTAAAAATACCAGATGGAATAGTGTGCAAAACATATTTTTGTTGATTAAATTTGATAGTGTGTCCTGCATTAGGTCCACCTTGAAAACGTGCAATTATATCATATTTATTGCTAATAAAATCAACAATTTTTCCTTTTCCTTCGTCGCCCCATTGCAAACCTAATAAAACATCTACTTTCATTTATTACATTTTTTATTTTGACATACACCATATATATTTAATTCATGGCTTTGAACTTGAAAGTTAGTCATTTTCTGAACACCATCGAGTATATTTTTGATCCTAGGATCGCAAAATTCTATAATTTCACCACATGCATTACATATTAAATGGTCATGTTGATTTTTATTTAGTGATTTTTCGTATAAAATTTTATTATTATTGAAACTAATTTTTTTAATCAAGCCTGCTTTAGATAAAACCTCAAGATTGTTATAGATAGTAGCTTTACTTATTTTATCTTTTTTATTGATACGATTAAATAAAAAATCAATTTCAAAATGTTTAGAAATTTTATATATATGCTTTAGTATAATATATCGTTCTGGTGTTTGACGCAAGTTATTTTCTAAAAGATATTTATTTAATAATTCTTTCTGTTTCATGCTATGTGCAAGTATATTTATTCATTAATTCTGTTAACCTGTTCAACACCCTCAATTTTTTGTATTTGTTTAGTTACTTTTTCCAGATGTTTATTATTCTTTACTAATAACGTGATTTTTCCATAAAATAAACCATCATTTGTATTAAAATTAAGCAATTTCATATTGACATTCATGTGACTTGAAATAATATTGGTTATTTTATTGACTAGTCCAACTGAGTCAATCCCTTTTATTTCAATTAAAGCATCAAATTCTATATTGTTTGCACTTTTCCATTTACAGTTAAGTATTCTATAAGAGAAACTAGTTCTTAATCTTATTGCATTTGGACATAAAATAGAATGTATTTTTATACCATCTTTTATAGTTACAAATCCAAAGACTTTATCTCCTGATATTGGCTGGCAACATGTTGCAATTTTATAGTCCAATACTTCTTCTTCTTCACCAAAAACTAATAGTTTAGTCTTTTCTTTATTTGATATTGGTAGTTCTATTTTTTGTTTTTTAATAAATTTAGATTTAATAAAATCGTACCAACTATCCCTGTTTCTCTTAAACTCTTTTAATTGCTCGTTAGTTATTTTTCCAATTCCTACCCTGTAAAAAAGTTCTAAGCTATCATTTAATTCAAAGTAAATTTGTAATTCATTTACTGTTGACTCTGTAAATTTAATTTTTAAATGTTTTAGTTTTCTGATGAGTGTTTCTTTCCCATCTTGAGCAATAGATTTTCTTCCTTGTTTTAGAGAGTTTTTTATTTTATTTCTTGCTTTAGATGTTATGACAAAGTCTAGCCAATTTTCTTTTGGGGTTTGTTTTCTCGAACTAATTATTTCAATTTGATCGCCACTTTTAAGTTTGTGACTTAGAGGAACAAGTTTTCCATTTACCTTTGTTCCAAGACAACTTTTACCCAAGTCCGTGTGTATTTGAAATGCAAAATCTAGTGAAGTGGCTCCAGTTGGTAATGTGACTAAATCTCCTGTAGGTGAAAAAACAAATATTTCTTCCGAAAATAAATTTAATTTAAAGTCATCTACAAACTCAATAGCATTTTTCTTGTCGTATTCTAGTGTGTCTCTAACTCTATTGATCCAATTATCAAGGTTTTTTTGAATTTTTGAACTTTTTAGGTTGTTTTCTTTATAGCGCCAATGAGCTGCATAACCTTTTTCAGCAATTTCATCCATTCTTAGACTTCTTATTTGTACTTCTACCCAGCTACCATCCATTCCCATAACAGTTGTGTGAAGAGATTCATATCCATTTATTTTTTCATTGGATATCCAATCTCTTAGTCTATCAGGGTTTGGCTTATAAAAATCCGTAACAATTGAATATACCTTCCAGCATAGTTCTTTTTCTTTATCTTCTTTACAATCAATAATTATTCTTATAGCAAACTTGTCAAATACTTCTTCAAACTCAATTTGCTTTTTAATCATTTTTTTTCTAATTGAAAAAATAGATTTAGGCCTTCCTTTGATTGAGCATGTAATGCCTTCAGATTTCAATCGATCTTTTATTGGTTTGGTAAATTTTTTTATATACTTTTCTCTGTTATCTTTTGTTTCGTTAAGCTTTTGAGAAATATTAAAATATACATCTGATTCTGTATATTTCAGACTTAAGTCTTCCAGTTCAGTTTTAATTGAATAAAGTCCTAACCTATGAGCAAGAGGAGCGTACAAATAAAGTGTTTCAGATGCAATTCGAGCTTGTTTTTCTGGTTTTAGGTATTGCAATGTTCGCATATTATCTAGTCGATCTGCAATTTTTATTAATACTACTCTAATGTCGTTCGAAATTGTTAGAATCATTTTTCTAAAATTTTCTGCTTGCAAGGATACGTCGGCATCAACTACACCAGAGATTTTAGTTAATCCATTTATTATTATACTTATTTCACTCCCAAAATTTGCTTCGATGTCTTTAATTGTTAAGCTTGTATCTTCAACAACATCATGTAACAAACTACATATTATAGATGTAGGTCCTAAGCCAATATCATTTGCAATAATTTTAGCTACAGAAATTGGATGTGTTATATATAGATCGCCCGATTTTCGTCTTGCATTCTCATGAGCTTCAATTGCGGTTTTAAATGCTTGACGAATAAGTTTTTTTTCTTCCGGATTAGCTTTTCCAGAAATTGTACGCATTAGTGACCTGTATTCTTGGATTACTTGTGTCCTCTCATTAGTGTTAGATTTTTTAGAATTCATTTTAGTCTATAATTTTATTTTTTAGTTCTCCAAAACCAATTCTAATTTCTTTATTCTCTGCAAATCCCTTCATTATAACTTTATCATTGTTCATTAAAAATTTACGTACTTCACTATTATCTAGAATTATTTCTTTTGTGCCTCCCCAAGATAATTCTAACATAGACCCAAATTCATATTCTTTTGGTCCAGAAATTGTACCTGATGCCATTAAATCTCCTGCTTTAATATTGCAGCCATTAATTGTATGATGAGCAAGTTGCTGACACATGTTCCAATACATATATTTGAAATTTGAAGAAGTAATTTTAGTCATCGTATTCTTGGATTCTATAAATACGTCTAATTGTATATTATAATTTCTATTTCCTGAGAATTGTAAATAATCACTTACAACAGGATTCTGTGTTTCACCTTTAACTCTAAAAGCTTCAAAAGCATCTAGAGTTACTATCCAGGGAGAGATGCTAGACGCAAAACTTTTACCTAAAAAAGGACCTAATGGAACATACTCGTACTTTTGTATATCTCTCGCAGACCAATCATTAAACAGACATAATCCAAAAATATAATCTTCTGCTTCGTCTGTTGAAATAGATTCCCCTAGTTTTTTTCCTTCTCCAGTCACAAATGCCATTTCAAGTTCAAAATCTAGTAGTTTAGATTTTGAAAAAATCGGTAAATCTGTATTTTTTGGTAAAATTTGACCTTTAGGTCTTTTAATTGTTGTGCCTGAAATAACAATAGATGAAGATCGACCGTGATAACCTACTGGAATATGAAGCCAATTGGGGAGCAATGCATTTTTTGGATCTCGAAACATTTTTCCAACATTCATTGCATGGTCTTTACTTGAATAGAAATCAGTGTAATCTCCTATTTTTATAGGCATTATGGGCTGTACCTCACTTATAGAAAACAAACAATCAATTTGCTTTAATTTTATATCCTTTTGAAATTGTGTATTTGAAACATCAAATAGTTCTGCAATTCTATCTCTTACATTTCTCCATGTTTTTTTATTCTGTTTTAGAAATTTATTAAGATTTTCAGATTTGTGAAAAGTATAATCTTTTAGTAGTAAATCATTAAAATAATGATGTTTTTCTATTTCAGATAAACTGATTACGGTATCTCCAATTCGTGTGCCTATGTGAATTTGAAAATCATTCTCAGTGTTATTAATTAGTTTAAATACTCCAAACGGGATATTTTGTATTGGAAAATCAGATTTCTGATCATATTTGATCCAAGATTTTCGTCTTATGTCATTTGCTTTTATCATTTCTTACTTTATTTATTTAAAATTAAATATATTTATTTTTTTATTTCAATAATATTAAAATATGCAAAACTTAGACAAAGATGTTTTTAAATTAATAGAACAAGAAGAAAAAAGACAAATTAATGGGATTGAATTAATTGCTTCTGAAAACTATGTTAGTCAAAATGTATTATCTGCAGCAGGCTCTATTCTTACAAATAAATATGCTGAAGGATATCCTTCTAAAAGATATTATGGTGGTTGTGAAATTGTTGATCAGATTGAAGAATTAGCTATCAAAAGACTTAAGATTTTATTTAATGCAGAATATGCTAATGTGCAACCTCATTCTGGTTCACAAGCCAATAGTGCAGTTTATCTTGCCTGTTTAAATCCTGGTGATAAAATTTTAGGATTTGACTTGTCACATGGTGGGCATTTAACACATGGCTCACCTGTAAACTTTTCTGGAAAATTATATAAAACTTGTTTTTATGGAGTTTCCCAAGAGACAGGCTTAATTGATTACGATAGTATGAGAGCAACAGCTTTAAAAGAAAAACCTAACATGATTATTTGTGGAGCTTCTGCTTATTCTAGGGATTGGGATTATAAGTTTTTTAGAAATGTTGCTAATGAAATTGGAGCAATTTTATTAGCAGATATATCACACCCCTCAGGATTGATTGCAAAGGGTTTGTTAAATGATCCATTAGATTTTTGTCACATAATTACTTCTACCACTCATAAAACATTGAGAGGCCCTAGAGGTGGAGTTATACTAATGGGAAAAGATTTTGAAAACCCTTGGGGATATACAACTAAAAAAGGACAGAAAAAAATGATGTCTACGCTTTTAAACTCAGCCGTATTTCCTGGTTCTCAGGGGGGGCCATTAGAACATATTATAGCTGCAAAAGCTGTGGCTTTTGGTGAAGCATTAGAGGATACTTTTTTTCAATATATTCTACAAGTGCAAAAAAATGCTATCCACTTAGCTAGTGGTTTAATTGATCTAGGATATCATATTATTTCTAATGGAACAGACAACCATTGTTTGTTAATTGATTTAAGATCAAAAAATATCACAGGCAAAGATGCAGAATTTGCTTTAGGTGAAGCAGACATTACAGTTAATAAAAACATGGTTCCTTTTGATGACAAATCCCCGTTTATTACGTCAGGTATTAGAATTGGTACTGCAGCTATAACAACACGTGGTATGGTTGAAGAGGACATGGATCTTGTGGTAAATTTTATTGATCAGGCATTGTTTAATTATAAGAATAAAAAATCTTCTAAATCTTTATCAAAAGAAATTTCTAAAACCATGCAAAATTTTCCAATTTTTAAATCTTTATAATTATGAAATGTGGTATCGTTGGACTTCCCAATGTTGGTAAGTCGACATTATTTAATTGTTTGTCAAATGCTAAAGCTTTAGCCGCAAACTATCCATTTGCTACTATTGAACCTAATGTTGGAGTCATCTCAGTTCCAGATGAAAGATTAGATCAACTTGTAGAACTTATTAATCCACAAAACTCTCAGTCTGCTATTGTCGAAATTGTTGATATTGCAGGTTTAGTAAAAGGTGCTAGTAAAGGCGAAGGGTTAGGTAATAAGTTTTTAGCTAATATTAGGGAAACACACGCAATTATTCATGTTCTTCGTTGTTTTGAAGACTCAAATATCACTCACGTTGATGGTGTTATTGATCCAGTAAATGATAAAGACACCGTTGATTTTGAATTACAATTAAAAGATTTAGAAACTTTAACGAAGAGGAAAGAAAATTTAAATAGAATTGCTAACTCTGGCGATCAAGCGGCCTTAAAAGAGTTAAAAGTCATAAATCAGTACTTTGATCATATATCACAAGGTAAATCAGCTAAAAGTTTACAAATTGACAATAATGAATGTGTATCAAATTTAAATTTACTAACTAATAAACCCGTGTTATATGTATGTAATGTGGATGAGGCATCAATCTCGGGTAACAAATACACAGAAATGGTAAAGAAATCTTTATCAGATGACGAAGAAATGTTAATTATTTCTGCTGCTATTGAGGCAGACATTAATGAATTAGATAGTCCTTCTGACAAACAAGAGTTTTTATCTGAGATTGGACTTAAGGAGCCGGGGGTTAATAAAGTTATTAAATCTGCATATTCTTTATTAGGATTACATACTTTTTTCACTGCAGGTGAAAAAGAAGTTAGGGCATGGACAATAAAAAAAGGTGACTTTGCTCCTCGTGCGGCAGGTGTTATTCATACTGATTTTGAAAAAGGATTTATAAGAGCAGAAGTTATTTCATTTCTTAATAGAATAGAATTTAAAACTGAGCAAGCTTGTAGAGAAGCTGGTAAAATATCTATAGAAGGCAAAAACTATGAAGTTCAAGATGGTGATGTTATTCATTTTCGTTTTAACGTTTAATTATTTTCTACAAATAACCTCAAGGTTTATTGTTGATAAGTTTTATAATTTATATATATAGTTAATTTTTAATCTTTTGTAGATTTATCAATCGTTTATTTTTTTATAAAATTATTTTATGCCTAAACATCAATATACAGAAGATAGTATTAAATCTTTAGATTGGAAGGAGCACATAAGAATGCGACCAGGTATGTATATTGGTAAACTTGGCGATGGGAATTCATATGACGATGGTATTTACGTATTGTTAAAAGAAATTTTAGACAATTCAATGGATGAGTTTGTTATGGGATTTGGAAAGACAATAGATATTAGTATTAGAGGTCAAAAAGTTACAGTTCGTGATTATGGTAGAGGTATACCTTTAGGTAAGGTTCTAGATTGTGTTTCTAAAATTAACACTGGAGGTAAATATGATACTAAAGCTTTTAAAAAAGCTGTTGGTTTGAATGGGGTAGGAACAAAGGCTGTTAATGCTTTGTCAGAGTATTTTAATATTCAAAGTAATAGAGATAATAAAAATAAACTTATTGAGTTTGAAAGAGGTGTAGTTTTACAGGACAATGAAATAGTTGATACAACTCAAAGAAATGGCACAAAAATATCTTTTATACCTGATTCAAATATTTTTGGAAAATATAGATTTTTAGAGGATTATGTCGTTAATATGATTTGGAATTATGTTTATTTAAACCCTGGTCTATCCATTGTTTATAATGGCACAAAATTCTTTTCAGAAAATGGCTTACATGATTTACTTCAAGCCAATATAGATTCAAAACTTTCTTATCCCATTATTCATTTAAAAGGCTTAGATATAGAAATAGCTTTAAGTCACTCTACACAAAAATATGGTGAAACTTATTTTTCATTTGTTAATGGTCAACACACAACGCAAGGAGGCACGCATCAATCTGCCTTAAGAGAAGCCATTGTGAAGACCCTTAGAGATTTTTATAAAAAGAATTATGATGCAGCTGATATTAGGCAGTCAATTATTGCTTCAATTAGTTTAAAGGTAATGGAGCCAGTTTTTGAGTCACAAACAAAAACAAAACTTGGGTCGTCTGACATGGGTGGAAATTTACCAACTATTAGGACATATGTAAATGATTTTACAAAAAATAGCTTAGATAATTTTTTACACAAAAATAAAGAAATTTCAGACTTGCTACTTAGAAAAATTCAACAATCTGAAAAAGAACGCAAAGAACTTTCTGGAATCAAAAAAATAAGTAGAGAAAGAGCTAAAAAAGCTAATTTGCATAATAGAAAATTACGAGATTGTAAATTGCATTATAATAATCTAAAACACGATAGAAGACTGGAGACTACAATATTTATTACTGAAGGAGATTCTGCCAGTGGCTCAATTACCAAATCTAGAGATGTTCAAACTCAAGCTGTTTTTAGTTTAAAAGGTAAGCCTCTTAATTCTTATGGTTTAACTAAACGTATCGTATATGAAAATGAAGAATTTAATCTTTTGCAAAATGCACTTAATATAGAAGATGGATTAGACAATTTAAGATATAATAATATTGTAATTGCTACAGATGCAGATGTTGATGGCATGCATATTAGACTTTTATTAATTACCTTTTTTTTACAATTTTTTCCTGATTTAGTCAAAGAGAAGCATTTATATATTTTACAAACACCTTTATTTAGGGTTAGAAATAAAAAAGAAACAATTTATTGTTATGACGGAACAGAAAAAAAAGAAGCTGAAGCAAAATTATCCGGAAAAATAGAAGTAACTAGATTTAAAGGTTTAGGTGAAATCTCACCATCAGAATTTAAAAATTTTATAGGACAAGATATTAGACTAGATCCTATTGTATTAAAACGAGACACTACAATAGATGAGTTGCTTAAATTTTACATGGGTAAAAATACACCAAATAGACAAGATTTTATTATTGATAATTTAAAAATCGAGGATAATTTAATTAAAAAATAATGTCAGAAGATAATAACATAGTTGATTTTTATGATGATGATTCAGGTTTAGTTAAGCTAACTCCAATATCTGAAATGTATAAGGAGTGGTTTTTAGATTATGCTTCTTATGTTATTTTAGAACGATCTGTGCCTTTTGTATTAGATGGTTTAAAACCTGTTCAAAGAAGGATTTTACATTCTTTAAGAGAGATGCATGACGGTAGATATCATAAAGTAGCCAATATTATTGGAAATACTATGAAATATCATCCTCATGGAGATGCATCTATTGGAGATGCGCTTGTTAAATTAGGACAAAAAGAATTACTAATTGACATGCAGGGAAATTGGGGAAATATTTTTACCGGTGATCGAGCTGCAGCGCCCAGATATATTGAAGCTCGTTTATCTAAATTTGCTTATGATGTTGTTTTTAATCATAAAATTACTGAATGGCAAGATTCTTATGATGGAAGGTCAAAAGAACCAGTTTCATTGCCTATAAAATTTCCTTTACTTTTAAACCAAGGCGCTGAAGGGATTGCAGTTGGTTTATCTACAAAAATTTTACCTCATAATTTTATCGAGTTAATAGATGCTTCAATTTTAATTTTAAGAGGAAAGGGCAAGAGGGTTTTTCCTGATTTTTTAACTGGTGGTGTTGCAGATTTTTCTGATTACAATGATGGCAAAAGAGGAGGAAAAGTTCTGGTAAGAGCTAAGATTAATCATATTGAAACCAATTTGCTAAAAATCACAGAAATTCCATTTGCTACAACTACTACGAGTTTAATTGAATCTGTTTTACGTGCAAATGAAAAAGGTAAAATTAAGATTAAAAAAATTGAAGACAATACAGCTGAACATGTAGAAATTTTAATTTATCTACCCTCAGGTGTGTCAATTGATAAAACTATAGATGCTCTATATGCATTTACTGATTGTCAAATTTCAATTTCACCTCTGTCTTGTATTATTTTAAATAATAAACCTGTTTTTTTAGGTGTTAGTGAGATTTTAAAACTTTCTACTGAAAATACAAAACAATTACTTTTAAGAGAATTACAGATTCAACTAGAAGAACTTGAACACAAATGGCAATCACTAACTTTAGAAAGAATTTTTATTGAAAATAGGATTTATCGTGAGATTGAAGAACTTGAAACTTGGGAAAGAGTACTCAGTGTTATTTATGAGTCTCTTGTTCCATTTGAAAAAGATTTAATTAGGAAGATAGAGAATAATGATATTATTCAATTAACTGAAATTAAGATTAAAAAAATAACACGTTATGATTTAGAAAAGGAAAAGGAAAAGATTCAGGAAGTAGAAAAAATGATACAGTCTACCAAAGATAACATTAATAATTTGGTTGATTATGCAATCAATTATTTTAAAAAGATTAAAAAAGAACATAGCAAAGGGCAAGACAGAAAAACAGAGATAAAAACTTTTGATAGGATTGTCGCCTCTAAAGTCGCAATTGCTAATAAGAGACTATACGTTAATCGGGAGGATGGTTTTATTGGAACATCTTTGCGTAAAGATGAATTTATTTGTGAATGTTCAGACATAGATGATTTGATTGTTTTCAAGTCTGATGGAACTATGGTAGTTACTAAATCTAAACCAAAAACATTTGTTGGTAAAGATATTATTCATGTTGCGGTGTTTAAAAAAAATGATGAGCGCACAATTTATAACATGATATATCGTGATAATATTTCTAACAAATCTTATGTAAAAAGATTTCCTGTCAAAGGTGTTACAAGAGATAAGCAGTATTTGTTAGTTAAAACATCTAAATCAAAGGTTTTATATTTTAGTGCTAATCAAAATGGAGAAGCAGAGTTAGTTTCTATTATTCTCAGAGCTACGGCGAAACTAAAAAAAATAAAATTAGAGCTCGATTTTGCTTCAGTATTAATTAAAAACCGTTCGGTTCAAGGTAATATTGTTACAAATCATAGTATCAATAGAGTCGAATTGAAGAGTACAGGTGTTTCTACATTGTCAGGTAAGAAAATATGGTTTGACACATCAATTAATAGATTAAATGAAGATTCGCGCGGTGATTACTTAGGTGAATTTTCAGGAGATGATAAAATTTTAGTTATTTGTTCATCAGGTTACTATGAGTTATTGTCTTATGATCTTTCTATTCACTTTCCAGAAGACATGGTCTTAATGCAGAAGTTTTCCGACAGTCAAGATATTACTGCAGTATATTTTAATGGTTTAAAAGAATGTTTTTATCTTAAAAGGTTTAAGACAGAGAGAAAAAATAAAAAGATCTTTTTTATTGATACTAGTATTAAAAATTCATATTTAGAATTAGTTTTTTCAGGTCATAAATCAATGCTGGAGTTGCAGTTTACTAAACAAAGAAATAAAATACAAAGGGAGAATCAAATTATTAAACCACAGGATTTTATTTCTATCAAAGGAGTGTTGGCATCAGGTAATCAGTTGTCTAAACATGCAATTAAAACAATTTCTATTATAGAAGACCCTCATTACATGTCTTCAAATACTGAGGAAGTTAAGAATATTGATTTATCAGAAGATGAAGGTAATAATACTAATTTAGGTAATGTAGATAACCAAATCAAATTAAATTTTTAATTGACATTTTTTTTTTTCATTTTGAAAAAGTAATTATATTATCTTAAGTTTAAATTATTATGATTATCTATGTTTAATTTTAAGAAAAGTTTTTTCATGACTAATTCATATAAATCCCATATTAATTATCTTTTAATATGTTTGTTTATAAGTTCCACATGGATTTGTTTAGGCCAACAATTACCCTTGCATAATCAATATGTATACAATCCTACAATTATTAACCCCGCATTTGCTGGAGTTAGCGCAGTCTCTCATATTAACTTAACTACCCGTAGTCAATGGGTTGGTTTTTCAGAAGGCATAAAAACAACATCTCTTTCTGGAAATCATGCTTTTAATGAAAATCATGGTATTGGAGGTGTCTTATTTCAGGATAATACAGGTGCTATAAGTATTACAGGTCTAGAGTTGGATTATTCATTTAAGTTTCCGGTTTTTTTAGATTATAATATGTCATTAGGTTTAGGTTTATTCCCTTATCAATATTTTTATGATGCCAGTGAAGTAGAGTTTAATGATCCAAATGACAATACATTAGATTTGTCGGATAAAGCAACCAGTTTTGATGTTAATTTCGGATTGTTTTTATATAATGATCTTGTTTTTGCTGGTGTTTCGGTTTTAAATATGATTCAGTCATCAAATATTGAAAGTCTTGAAGGATCTGAGGATCCAAATCAATTAGTTAGACATTATTATGGAATAATTGGCTATAATTATTTTAATGATGCTTCTGACATGGGTATAGAACAATCTGTTTTGTTAAGAAGTACATCTTCTTCAGGTTTACAATTTGATTTTAATTTAAAGGCAAATTTCAATGAATCATTTTTCTTATTGAGTGGTTATAGAACAAATCAGGAATTATTGGCTGGTTTTGGTGTTAAGTATGGTAAATTTGCATTTATGTATAATATAGATATCAATCTTGGTTCAATTGGTGAAGTTTCTAATTCTTCTCATGAGTTAGGTTTGATTTTTTATTTAAATAACAAGACAAATGTTCTTGATTGGGGGAATGATCTTAATCTACAATATGATTAATTTAACTTTATAGTTGATATTGCAATTTGTATCTAGGATCAACGTTCTCTGAAATATTACAAAATTGCTGCATTTTATATTTATAGTATCCAGCAATTGCGATCATTGCTCCGTTATCTGTTGAGTATTCTTTTTTTGGTATTGTTATATTTACCCCATGACTTTCCTGTAGATTGTTTATAGACCTTCTAAATTCTTCATTAGCTGCAACTCCACCAGATATAGCTATTTTATGAATATTATGTTTTTGTATAGCAATTTTTAATTTTTGAATTAATATTTGAATAATTGTATACTGGATGGATGCACATAAGTCTTTAATATTGTTATTGATAAAATGTGTGTTTTTGATAGATTTTTTTTGAATTAATTGCATAAAATTAGTTTTTAAACCACTGAAACTAAAATTTAATCCATCTACTTTAGGAAAAGTAAAATCGAATGCTTTAGGATTTCCTCCTAAAGATTTTTTTTCAATTTCTGGTCCGCCTGGATAATTCAGTCCTAACATTTTAGCACATTTATCAAATGTTTCTCCCGCTGAGTCATCTAATGTTTCTCCTATAATTTTTATATCATGTATATCTTTGACAATTACGATTTGGGTGTGTCCACCTGAAACAGTTAAGCAAATAAATGGGAAATCTGGATTATGATCAATTAAATTAGCTAAAACATGAGCTTCCATATGATTGATCGAGATTAATGGTTTTTTTAATGCAATTGCTAAACTTTTTGCAAAAGATGAACCTACTAATAAAGAACCCATAAGGCCAGGTCCCTTTGTAAATGCAATGCCATCAATATCTTTCATGTTTATACCAGATTTTTGTATTGCTAAAGATATGGTTGGAATAATGTTTTTTTGATGTTCTCTAGATGCTAATTCTGGGACAACACCTCCAAATTCATTATGTACTTCTTGATTTGCAACAATATTTGCGAGTATTTGATTATTTCTCAATATTGCAATTGATGTATCATCACATGATGCTTCGATACCTAAAATAATAATATCTTTACTAACTTTAGCAGACATAATACAATTTATTTTGAATATAAACCTACAAAAAATATTATTTGGATTTTCGCTTTGTTTGTTAATTGTAATTTTATTATTCAATAATTCTGTTTTTCAAAAAAAAATACTTCAAAAGTATCTTAATTCTAAACAGATTCAGAATAATATATATTTTGCAATTGAAAATTTTAAGTACAACATCTTTTCTTCTGATTTAGTGTCAGATTTTTATGTTATTCAAAAACAACCTAAAATAGATACTGTTTTTTTATTTGATAATTTGCAATGTAAATTAAGTTTATTAGATGTGTTGTTATCAAAGAGTCTTGAGATAGATTTGATTAATATCAATAATCCAGATTTTTTATTATCTAAAAATGAAATTCAGAACCGTTTTAATCAAATAAATAGTTTTTTTGATTTAATTAATAATTTTCATCAAAATATATATATATCTAATTTTTCAATTTCTAATTTAGATTTAACCCTTAATGATAGGGATGTTATCAAAGACATTGATATTAATTTTAAAAATTTATTAATTGGATCTAATTCTTTTAAGATCGATAGTATTTTAATTAATAAAGAATCTACATTCTTCAAGATGTCCAGTTCTCTTATTAGCGATCAAATTATTACCAGATTTCATTCATCTTATATTGATTCAGTATTTGCAAAAAACAAATTATTAAGTGACTTGGCTATTACTGGTGATTTAATTTTGAGTCGAGATTCTATTTCTATGATTGGTGATGTTAATTATGACGAAGGACAGGCTCATTTAAGCTACTTAGAGTATCCTGACACTACTTTTTATGAGATCGATGCTATAGGTATTGATTTAAAGAATATGGATTTTTTATTAGATACTTTAAATTTATCTTTTTTATCTTCTGGAAGCATCGATTTTAATACTACATTCTCTAATCCTTCAAAAGATAATTCAATCTTAATTTCAAGTGCCATTAATAATGAATACGGAGCAATTCAAGCTTCTATTGAATTAGACACGTTTTTATTTAGTAAAAATTTGGTTCTGGATAATGCTAAATTTAATGTAGATTTTCTAGATTTTCACGTAGGAAATTATTTAAACAATAATAAATTAGGTACTATAAATACCAATTTAAAATTTGTTTACAACTCTACTAAACAAAAAATTAATAATATTAAAATTAGAACACATAGTTTAAATTTTAACAATTATTTATTTCAAGATATTTCATGTGTCATTCAGCCTATATCTTTGATTAGGTCTAATGATTATAAATTGAATGTTATATTTAATGACCAAAATTTACAAGCCAGAGGAGATTTTTTAATCAAAAAGGATAAACATATTATAAGTTCTGGAACAATAGATTTTGCTGCTTTAAATAATATGAATATAAATGTTAATGACTCATTAGAATTTATTTCAGCTGATTTTAAAGCTGATTTCCAATCTAATTTTATCGAATTAATAAAAGAAGACATAAATAAAAAAAATAATCAAAAAATTGGTTCTTTTGAAATTACCAATTTACAGTATCTTAATAAAGACACTGTGTCTATTGATTCAACTTTTTTTAGTATTAATAGTTTAGGGGAATGTAAATTAAAGTCTTCTTTTGGTATAGCAACATGTCAATTGCAATACAATAGTAATTTTAAGCAATCTTTATTTTTAGAATCTATAAATTTTTTATTAAAAAATAAACCTATAGATGACTTATATATTTCTAGTATACAATTAGATTTCAAGAACTCTAGAGTTGTTTCTGATATCTTTTTAGATGATATAGATCTCAGTAGTCATTTCAAACTTGCATGTAATTTTAGCAATCATATTCTTAATAATTTAACATACTTAAAAATAGAATCATCGGAAATAAATTTTAAAGATTTAAAAATTATAGATCTTGATTATCTTGTAGATGAACGTCTTAATAAAATTAAATTATCAATAGATCAAATAGATAATGAAAAAGTACCACTAAATAGTATTTTATTTTCTGCCTTTTTAACTAATGAAAAATCGGGAGATTATTCTTTCAGTTGTAATTATTCAAAAGACAATTATCTTGATTTTAAAGGTAGTTTTAATGATGTCATAAAAGGCTTTGACTTCAAATTTTATAATACTTCATTTGTTAGTGTTTCAAATAAAAAATGGTTAGTTAGCCCTAATTCAAATATACGCATTAATAATAATGGTTTTATTTTTGAGCAACTTGATTTTATTAAAGAAGATCAAGCATTTACTATTACTGGAAAAATAGATAAAGTGCCTAACTTATCGTTTTCTTTTCAAGAGTTTAATTTAGACAACATTAATCCATTTATTTCTAATCCAGTTATAAATTTTAATGGTGAGTTAAATGGTGAAATTGTATTCAATCCCAATGCATTTCCTGTTTTAATTGGTGATTTTCAGGTTAATGAATTTAATTTTAACGACCATTTTTTAGGAAACTTAACTTTAAATAATTATTCAAATCAATATAATGATTCTTTATATACCGCTGGGATTATTAGTCAAGAAGGTAATAGTATTATGAACTTTTTAGCTAAATATCCATTTGATGGATCTAAAAATATTTCTGCTAATATATCTTTTGCTAATTTCCCTTTTCAAGTATTGGATCGTTTTATTAAGCCTATTTCTGGATTATCTGGTCAGGTAAATGGTGATATTCATGTGTATGGGCCTACAAAATCATATGAGATTTATGGTAATTGCATTGTCCAAGATATTAATTTTGGGGTTCCTTATATAAATACTAATTATTTGACGACGAATGATTCTTTATTAGTTAATTTTTATAATGACACAATATTATTAAAATCATTACCCGTTTATGATGTAAAATACAACACAAACGCTATTGTAGAAGGTGTTATTCATCATACTGCCTTAAAAGACATGGATTATGATATTAATATAAGTTCAGATAGTTTGTTTGTGTTAAATACTGAAGAATATGATAATATATCATATTATGGCAATGTATTTTTGGGAGGAGATCTGTCTGTTATTGGTAATCCTAAGAATATCGCCATTAATATTGATGGGGTTTCAAAAGAGGGGTCTAAAATAATGATTCCATTATCTAAATCTAAAGAAATTCGTGAAAATAAATTCATACAGTTTATTAACCCTGAAGATAGTGTTAGTGGTAAAATCACTATTAATGATCCTTCAAAATTTAATATGAATTTCACTTTATCTATTGATAATAATTCTCAATTACAATTAATTATTGATGAAGAAGTAGGGGACATGATTACTGGTTATGGTGAAGGAGATTTATACTTGCAGCTCAATAAAAGTGGTGATTTTGAAATGTTTGGTGATTTTGAAATTGAAAAAGGCAACTATCTATTCACCTTGCAAGATGTTATTACTAAGAGTTTTGAAATACAAAGGGGAGGAGGCATTAAATTTAACGGAGACCCGTATGATGCGACAATTGATTTAAATTTATTATATAATGTTCAAGCTTCTTTAAATCCTTTAAATCCTGAATACGATAGAGATAAGAAGTCGCCGGTC
The DNA here is from genome assembly GCA_002701365.1 of Flavobacteriales bacterium. GTDB lineage: Bacteria > Bacteroidota > Bacteroidia > Flavobacteriales > TMED113 > SP256. Next base: position 106,703 of record NZUK01000009.1, on the reverse strand, counting down.
GTTTGTCGTATGTCCATGTCAGGTCCATTATTAAAACCTGATATTGATTTTCATATAGATATACCTAACTCTGATCAAATTATTGAAACGTCTCTTGAAACAATGACAAATACTGATCAAAAATTATTAGAACAGTTTTTATACTTATTAATTGCAAATAGTTTCCTTATAGAAAATGATCCAACTATTGATTATTTAGGAAATACTCTTGCCACTACGGGGACAGAATTATTATCTAATCAATTGTCTAATTGGCTTTCTCAGACTACTGATGCCTTTGATCTTGGTTTTAAGTGGATTCCAGGAACTGGAGATTCATTAAGTTATCAACAAGTTGAACTAGCAGTTAGTAAAAAATTCTTAGACGATAGAGTTGTTATAAATGGCAATGTAGGTACACCTCCTGAGCAAACTGAAGCAAACATTGTTGGTGATTTAGATATTGAATATGATTTTTTTAAAGATGGTAGATTAAAATTAAAAGTGTTTAATAGGACTCAGGATTATGATCCACTATCAGAGTCTCTAGGTTACGAGCAGGGTTTTGGGATTTTTTTTAAAAAACAATTTAATAGTTTCAAAGAATTATTTAAGAAAAATGAATCTCCTTAGATTTTAAATAAATCATATTAAATTTTATGTTGCATTTTATTTTTTTTTGTTAAAAGATATTGTTTATTGTGCTTGTTTGGTTCTGTAATTATTGGAACATTTTCAACAATTTCAATGCCATATGAGTTAAGGCCAGTTCTTTTAGTTGGGTTGTTAGTTAATAATTTTAATTTAGAGGCTCCTAGATCTCTAAGAATTTGTGCCCCAACACCGTAATCTCTCTGATCTATTTTGAAACCTAGCTTGACATTTGCTTCTACTGTATCTAAACCTTTCTCTTGTAGACGATATGATTTAAGTTTATTAAACAACCCTATACCTCTACCTTCTTGATTCATGTATAATACGATACCTTTACCTTCTTTTTCTATTTGCTGTAATGCTAATGTTAATTGATCTCCACAATCACATTTTAATGACCCCAATATATCCCCTGTGAAGCAAGAAGAATGCACTCTGGCAAGAATTGGCTCATCTTTCTTCCATTTGCCTTTAATTATGGCTAAATGTTCTTCATTTGTATTAATTTGTTTGTATGCAATTAATTTAAACTGTCCATATTTAGTTGGCAAATCAATTTCAACTTCCTTCTTTATTAAAGATTCGTTTTTTAATCTGTATGCAATTAAATCTTCTATGGAAATAATTTTCAATTTATACTTCTTTGCTATTTTAAATAGGTCAGGAAGTTTGGCCATGCTTCCATCTTTATTCATGACCTCAACAATTACACCACAGGGTGTGAGTTTAGCTAGTTTTGCTAAATCGACTGCTGCTTCAGTATGTCCCGCTCTCCTAATAACTCCGCCCTCCATTGATTTTAATGGGAATATATGTCCTGGCCTAGATAACTCCTCTGTCTGAGTTTTAGGGTCAGCTAGTGCTTTTACTGTTTGGCATCTATCATATGCAGATATACCGGTCGTACAATCTTCTCCTAATTTATCAACAGAAACTGTAAATTGAGTTTTCATTGGATCAGTATTTTTACCTACCATTAGATCTAGATCTAGTTCATTACATCTTTCTTGAAGTATTGGAACACAAATCAAACCTCTTCCATGTGTAGCCATAAAATTAATCATTTCAGGTGTTGCTTTTTCTGCTGCAGCTACAAAGTCTCCTTCATTTTCACGATTTTCATCATCGACAACTATTACTAAATTGCCTTTTTTTATTTCTTCAATCGCGTCTGATATTTTATTTAATTGATAAGTCATATTTGTTATTTAAATAATTTACTCAATTTATCATTAATTTTTTTCCAATCATATTTTTTCTCAATAAATTTTAGTCCTTCTTTTTGTAAATTATTTGCTACTGTTTTATTGTTTAAAATTTCCATAAACTTATTCGCAAAATCTAGTGGTGTTTTAGCAATTTTTATTTGTTTCTCATTAGCTAATAATGCTTTATTAGCTAATTCAGTTGTAATACAAGGGATTCCCATGGCCATTGCCTCTAATAACTTATTTTGCAACCCAGTTCCAATATACATTGGTGCCACAAACACTTTACCTGAGGCATAAGTTTCTCTAATGTCTTCAACCCAGCCAGAAATGGTTATATTACTACTCTTAAGTTTTTGTATTTTTGGATGTGGGTTAGTGCCAGCAATTAATACTTGACAGTTGGCATGTTTTTGCTTAATAATAGGCACGATTTTTTCACACAAGTAAATAGCAGCTTTTATATTTGGTGGGTAACTCATGTTGCCTACAAATACTATGTCATATTTTTTTTCAATTTCATTATTCGGATAAAAATATGTTGTATCAACACCATTAGGAATAATATTAATACTTTTATTTTTATCGTGAACAATATGATTTTGATCATTTTTTGTAATAATAGTGTGTTGTTTGAAATTATTAAAAATTCTACATTCAAATTCTTTTGTGATTCTATATTCTCTTTTAATAATTGGTTGGATGAAAAAGGGGAAGTCAATAATTCTTCTTTCTATGCCTTTTGAAAAAGCATCCATGTAATCAATCACATTGTTCTCTGTTTTTGTGATGTATTTTGCAGTTCTAATTAGTTGCGTATAACACCAGTCAGGATTGATTTTTTTAATTATTTGATCAACTTTTAAATGTGCTTTTTTCGAGTAAAAATAACCCACCTGGATAGGTTCTTGAATCATTAATGATTTTAACATATTATAGATTCTGCTAATTAAGCTGATTTTTATCACAAAAATTTCTTGACAATACTTTTTTAATTCTTTTATTTGATGTGTGTTAATGCTATTTTCAGTATTTAATGAAATAAGATATATGTTGTGATGTTTTGATAAGTATTTTATTTGATAATAGATTCTTAATTTATCACCTTTATCCAATGGAAAAGGAAATCTAGAAGTTATAATAATAATTTTTTTTCTATTCACTTAGTTTATGATTTTTTCCCATTTAGAACTAACATAATTTTTAGAGAAGTGTTTTTGAATTATTTTTTTTCCATTATTGCCTATTTTTTTTGCAAGTTGTTTGTTTCGCACTAATTTATTAATTGCTTGCGCAAAATCTTTTACAGTGTCGGCAATTAATATATTATAACCATTAATATATGGAATTCCTACTGCACCATGTTTAGTGCTAATTACTGGAATGCCCATTGCCATTGCTTCTAGTATTTTTATTCTTATTCCACTTCCTGAGAATATTGGGACAAATAAAATTTCTTTACTTGCAATATAATCATTAGCATCTTTAATTTTACCCTCTATTAATATATTATCTTTTTTATAAATATTGTATTTTGAACCTATTCCTTTACCTGCAATATAAATTCGTGTTTTTTTGTGAACTAAAGGTGCAACTTGATTTAAAAACCAATTTATACCTTCTGCATTTGGTTTCCAATCCATAGCACCTAGGTGAAATATACTATTTTTTATTTTTTGCGTTTTATGATTTTTGACAGTAAAATGAACAGGGAGATTATATGTTTTGTTTGGGAATAAATTATAAAAAAATTTTTTATCATTTTGAGACAAGGTAAGAATGTAGTTCATCTTTTTTGGCACGTTCATTTCCATCTTTTTGATTTGCCTGGCTAATAATTTATATAGTATTTTTTTAAAACTACTATTAGCTAAGTCTGTCCATATTTTATGTTCAATATTATGTGCTCTAAACACAGTTTTTGTATCTCTGGGAATATTTAATTTTTCCAAATATATACACGCAAATATACTTTCAAATATTATAATTCTATATTTTTTTTTATCAATTGAATCTTGAATATGTTTTTGTATTTGATAGTCATAAAATCTACTGGCCTGATATGAAGTATTCTTAATAATACTAATCATGAAATTTATTAAATTAAATTTCATGTTTTTTTGAAACACTACTTGTTTGAATGTTTCACTTATCAGAGATGTTGTTTTTAATATATCTATAGATTTATTGTTTTTAGATATACAGACCATATTAATAGAGTATTTTTTCTCATTTAATATAGATGATAGTTTCTTCATTGCTAATGCCCCACCATCTGTTGCGGGAATCACTTGCTTATTTGTTATAATGAGTATATCTACCTTTTTAGCCATATTTTTTCAAAGTAATTATTATTAACAATAACAATTAAATAAAGACCAATAAACAACATAATGATAGAGGGTGTCCACATCCCTAGAACTGGTTCAATAACATCTTTTTTTACCATTTTCTCACCAGTAATAGACATTATGTGATATATTAAAAACAAAAATATCGAAAATACAACAGGTAAGCCAAATCCACCTTTCTTAATTATTGCACCAATAGGAGCACCTATAATCAACATTATCAAGCATGCCAAAGATAGTGTCCATTTTCTATGTTTTTCTACCTCAAACTTGTTGATTTTTTTTATAATTAGTTTTTCTTGATTATTGTGATTGTTTATTAATTTTTTAACATCTTTTATGTTAGATATTTTATTCTTTTTTTGATTTGAATATATTTGATTATAATCAATGAAGTTTAACAGGATTTGATTTTGTAAGTAAGTTATATTATTATTGAGTGAATCAATATTATTGATTAGTTGTGAGATGTTCATAGTTTTAGCTCTATTGCTAAATCTATCTAAATCTGTTCTTTCCATTTTAAAGGCAGATAAGTCTAAAGCTAAATTATATTGATAAAACTTTGTTTTTATGTTGTACTCTTGATCATCACTAATGATATCATTATAACTTTGTCCATTATACAGTGAGATAAATAATCTATTGTTTTCGTTATTAATTGACATTTTGCCACTTTCAGCAATAAATACTTTTTTGACACCATTATTTTGTGTATAGTCATATATGATAATATCTTTTAAAACTTCATCCCCTTCTTTTTCATTAACTCTTATGCTATAACCTTCAATTTCAGAAAAAAAAACTTTTTCTTTTATATTAATATTTAATTTTTTTTTCATAATGTCATACATTAAAGTACTTGCTTTTAGATTTGCATAAGGGATAGAATAATTTGAAATTAAAAAAGAACATAAGGCAATAAAAAAACTAAATAATAATAATGGTCCCATAATATAAGTAAAAGGTCTGCCTATAGAGTTAATTGCGGTTAATTCGGATTTTTCTGACAATTGTCCAGTCAGCATCATAGATGAAAGTAGAACTGCTAATGGTAATGCTAGTGGAATGAGAGTTATACTAGAGTACCATAATAATTCAAAAACAATACTTAATTCTAAACCTTTACCGATTAAGTCATCTATATATTTCCATAGAAATTGCATTAACAAAATGACAATAACTATTGCGAATGTTAAAAAAAAAGGTTTAATAAAAGATCGAAAAATAAATGTTTTAAAAATGTTCAATTTGTAAACAATATTATAAAATTATGAACCAAGTTGTTTCATTAATGTATTGATTTGGCTAGTCCATAAATCTTTACCTTCTTCAACTTCATCTTCTTCTGCAAAGTCAATCACCTTTAGTGTTACGTCATTTGTCACTCCATCAACATCAATTCTAAATTCAAAAAACGTGTTATCAGGAAGGTCTGTCCAACGGAATTTGACAAAATGATTCTTTGATATTGTAATTAGTTCTGCGTCTTGTTCAGATTCTCCCCAAATAAACGTATATGTGGTGCGATTACAATTAACATCATCAGCAAACCATTCTGATAGTCCGCTTGGGGTACTTAGGCAGTTGAAAAGAATACCAACTGATGACCTAATTTGAAATTCTAATTCGTATTTTATCATCTGTGAATTATTATTTTTTTCAATATACATTTTTTTACTATAATTTTATTTGTATATATGGAAATTATAAATCATGTATCTTAATTATATGTTTAGGAATTTAAATTTAATTATGTGTTTCATTATTTCTAATAGTGTTTTTTCACAACAAGATTTTAATATTTCTATCAATTTGAACAACGTTGATTCTGTAACTTTATTTCAGTCAAATCTTACAGAAAATGAGTTGATAATAGTGACTCGTGATACAAATTTATTTTTTGATACTACATTGTCTAATTTATTTCATGTCATTTATAATAAAAAAAAACACTATTTCTACTTAAATAATGCTACTAATCTCTCTTTATCTATCATCAATAATGACTCAGTATTTTTTTCTGGAGAAAACGCAGATTTTAGTTTTTTTTTAAATGAGTATTTCGCTATGCAAAATCAAATTAAATCCTTATTTGATCAATCAAATTTAGATTTATTTGAAGTGTCTCTGTACAACTTGATTTCAAATGATTTTGTCAGTTTTTTTCAAACACATAAATTCTATGAAAAATTCTCACCTTATTGTCGTAAATTTTTTAAAAATTTTTTAGAACTTGAGTATTTTAATGCAATTGGTCATTATCTTATCAATTATCAAAAAGATACTAATGCTCTCATACCTTCTTATAGAGATATACAAACGGACTTACTAGATTTACATATTTTTAAAAAAGCCGTCAATAATACCAGTTTTTATAATGTAAATGTTTTTCAAAATTATATTTACAATTCAATTATTTTATTTTCGATATATAATCAAAAATATCAATTTAATCAAGAATATCAGAATTTTCATGCTTTTAGTGTCCATGTTTTAGATTTTTTAAACATGTATGTTCCCAAAGATATTTGGATAGGTTTTGTTAATTATTATTTGCATAAGTTTTGGAATGTGTTAGATGATCATACATGTTTTTATTTTTCAAGTTATTTAAATAATCATGGTTTTCAATCTGAAATCACTGATTTAATGTTTAAAGATTTTTATGATAGGAAAAAAGTAGCAAATGTGCAAAATGATGAAAATGAAAAAAATACTTTTTCTCCATTTTTTATGGAGTCAATTTCTGGTGATCAATCAAGTTTAAATCAATTTAAAGGCAAGTTTCTCTATGTTGATATTTGGGCTAGTTGGTGTGGTCCTTGCCGTAAACAATTTCCACATGCTGAAAAGTTAAAAAGAAAATTCACTAAACGTCAATTAAAAAAACTCGAGTTTATTTACATTTCTATTGATAATGATAAAGAAAAATGGAAAGAAAGTATCAATTTGCTAGGTTTGAGAGGTCATCATTTTATTTCACCATCTAATGAATCAAATAGTGCTAGTAAGTATTTTGAAATATCTAGCATACCTAGGTATATTTTAATTAATAAAGATGGAGAAGTAATTGATAATAATGCGAAGAGACCAAGTGATAAATCACTTTTTAATGATTTATTGAATCTTGTCAAATAGTAGCGAGGGGGAGATTTGAACTCCCGACCTCAGGGTTATGAATCCTGCGCTCTAACCAACTGAGCTACCTCGCCATTTTTGTTGGTGCACAAAGATAATTATTTTTTATATTTAGGTATGCGGTATTTTCAATCTTTATTTATATTATTCTTAATATGTGTTTTCTTGTCTTGTGTTAATCAAGATTTTAACGACAATATTTTTAGATATAATGAAACTTCTTCTATTACATCTTTAGATCCAATATTTGCAAATAATCAGTCGAATATTTGGGCTGTAAATCAAGTTTTTAACACTTTAACTATCTTAGATCAAGATTTAAATATAAAACCCTCGATTGCAAAATCATGGCATCAATCTTTTGATGGGTTGAAATATACTTTTATTTTACGAGATGATGTGTTTTATCATGAGTCACCATGCTTTGGTATAGATTCAACAAGAAAATTAATTGCCAAAGATTTTATTTATAGTATTTCCAGGTTAAATGATATAAATAACTTATCTCCAGGGGCTTGGGTTTTAGATTATATTAATACTCAGAAAACTCACGCATTAAATGATACGGTTCTTGAAGTCTACCTTGACAAGCCTTTTCCTGGATTATTAGGCCTATTGTCCATGAGTTATTTTTCCTTTGTTCCTAAAGAAGCTGTTCAATATTTTGGAGAAAATTTTTCGCAAAATCCAATTGGATCAGGTCCATTTTTTTTTAAAAAATGGATAAAAAATGAAAAATTAATTCTTCGCAAGAATAATCTTTATTTTGAATATGATGAAGATCATGTAAGGCTACCTTATCTTGAAGGTGTCGCAATTTCATTTATTACTCAGAAGGAATCAGTTTTTATGAATTTTATTTTAGGCAATTTTGACTTTGTGTCAGGCCTTGATAATAGTTTTAAGGATGAGTTTTTAAACTCGGAGGGTCGTTTGATAGTAAACTATAAAGATCAATTTAAACTCATGACTACACCTTATCTAAATACAGAATATCTAGGTATTAATATTGTTAAAGCAACAAAGGAAAAGAATCCTTTAAGATTTAAAAATTACAGAAAAGCTTTGAATTATTCTTTTGATAGAAATATTATGGCAAAGTATTTGAGAAATGATCTGGTAACTCCAGCAAGTAATGGTTTTGTTCCATCTATTCTTTCTAATTGTTACGACATTCAAGGTTATTTTTATAGTCCAGATTCTGTTTTAAATTTATTAAATGGTATTCCTGATAAGGACTTAGAAATCAAATTACATACAACACAAGATTATTTAGATGTTTGCGAATTTATTCAACATAGTGCGTCTAAATTTGGCATTAAAATTTCTATTGAAATCTCATCTCCCGCTGTTCATAGAAAATTATTTTCTTCGTCTGGTGCTAGTTTATTTAGAGCTTCATGGATAGGTGATTATCCAGATCCAGAAAACTTCCTATCATTGTTTTACTCTAAAAATAAAAGTCCTTTTGGACCAAATTATACGCATTTTCATAATTCTACTTTTGACAATTTGTATGAAAAATCTTTCAATTCTCAAACTGAAGATGAAAGATGTAGGTTGTTTTTTGAAATGGAAAAATTATTGCTTGAAGAGTCTGTAGTCGTTCCTCTTTATTACGATCATGTTGTTCGATTAGTTTCTAATAATATTGAGGGCATGTTTATTAATGGAATGAATACTCTAGATCTAAAGAAAGTGCAAAAAAAATAGTTATTCCTTCTGATTAAATAGTGTTTTTTTTTCATGATCTGAAAGACTTTCGTATCCAGATCTTGAGATTTTATCTAATATGATATCTATTTCTTTTTGTTCTTCTTTTTTACGTGCATTATATTGATAGTCATTTTCTTTTTTAGGTATATAAGATGTTTTTTTTGCAAACATCAGTATTATTTGATCGATTAAATAATTAGTATTAATTTTTTTCGAATTTTTCATGTGAATATATAAATAACCATAAAATGCTCCTCCTATATGAGCAATGTGTCCACCTGCATTCCCTTTTGGTATACTTAAAATATCAATGATTAATGCAATAAGTGCGATGTATTTTAATTTTATATTGCCAATGAATAATGTTCTGACAGAAAAATTAGGAACATATGTAGCAGATGCAAATAAAATTGCTAATACAGATGCAGATGCGCCTATTGCTATAGAATTGACTTTAACACTCTCAAAAACTGGAAGAAAATTGAAGGATAATATGTAAATAATTGCCCCTGAAAATCCACCCATAATATATGTTGGCAATAAATTACTGCTATTTATATAGCTTATAAATATTTTACCTCCAAAGTATAACCAAAAAAGATTAATAATAACATGAAATAAATCAAAATGTGTAAACATGTATGTTATTATAGTCCAGGGTTTTTGTAGTAGTATTATTATGTTTGATGAAAGACCTAAGTTTTGTAATAGAACAATTTGACTTTCAGTAGATGTTTTAGATAATAATAGAAATAAAATTGTTATAAAAAGATGAATGCAACAAAATATTAAAATATTAAAAGATATAATTCTGGTTAATGGATCACTTTTAAATATGTCTTTGATAAAATTCAATTTTCAGTATTTATTATATTCCCAGTATTTAATTATCAGAAACCCAAATATCATTCCTCCTAAGTGAGCAAAATGAGCTATGTTATCCCCACTATTTCCTACCACATTTTGAACACCAGAAAATAATTCAGCGAATCCATAAATCATGACAAAATATTTTGCTTTTATAGGGAAAGGAATAAATATAAAAAACAATCTAGTGTTGGGGAATAATAATCCAAATGCAATTAGTAACCCAAATAAACAACCGGAGGCTCCAACCATAGTATAGTTTTGTATCCACCATTCAGGATGTATTGGTTTCTCAACAAAGTGTACTATTAGAAGTTGTAAAAATGCAGCTCCTAAACCAGTTAATAGGTAGTAGTTTAAAAATCTTTTTGATCCCCATAAGTTTTCTAATTGTGCCCCAAACATCCAAACAGCAAACATGTTAAAAAATAAATGAGTAAAATCACCATGCATAAACATATGGGAAATTATTTGCCAAATTTCAAATTTATTAGATGTCCAATAATGTAAACCAAATATATCATATAGGTCAAGGTTCATACTATTAAGTGCTATGGTGGCTAGGAAAAACAATCCGTTAAGAATCAGTATGTTTTTGACAACTGTGGGTAAGATTTCAAATTTTTGAGTTTGAAAATAGGTCATAGGTTAGTGAATAATTGATTAGGTTCTATATTTATAACACAAGGTGCTCCATCAATCGCAATAAAAGGTGCATCACACTTTAATAATTTAGTAAGCATTAATGTTAAACTTTCATGACTTGAGATATTTAAAGTCAAATCTTTTAGATTAGTGTTTTTTGATATTTTAAGTGCTGTTTCATGTATGATTTTTTCCTTAATAGATTTGTTGTTTGCTTGTAATTCTTTTATGAATAATTCAATTATTGCTTGAGTATTATTATTATCTAAACCCGCAGGAATACTTTGGATAGTAATAAAATTATTATTTATTTCTTTTATTGAATAACCTAGTAATTCTATGATTTCTCGATTTTCTTCAATTGTTTTTATGTGCAATTGATTGATCTTGATTTCCAGGGGTTGTATAAGTGTTTGTGCTGTTATTTTATTGTTGGACAGTTTTTTTTTAATTTTTTCATATTGAATACGTTGTATAGCTTTTTTTTTATCAACTATATTAAAGGATTTTTGCTGTTTATTTACAATTACAAAAGTGGCATAATTACCATCAATATTCATTGCATTTTCAATTTTATCACTTACTTCTTCAGAAAATAGTTCGTCAAAGTGTTCTGTGTTTAATCGGTCTTTCTCTTTTTGTTTTTTAAATGGATTAAAAGAAGTGTTAATTTTTAACTTTGGTTCTCTTGGTGGAGTGTTTTTAGTATATGTTGGAATTTCAAAACTTTCCTCAACTTCAAAATCTAGGCTTGGAATAATATTATGCATCCCAATAGATCTTTTGCATGCTGATTTTAGTATTTGATAAATTGAATTTTCGTCTTCAAATTTGACTTCAATTTTACTAGGATGAATATTTATATCTATTAAATTAGGTTCGATAGATAGAAAAATAAAATAAGCAGGATGTTGTTCTTTTGTAATAATACTATCCATCGCAGATTTAATAGCATGATTTAAGTATGGTGACCTCACAAATCTGTTATTGATAAATAAAAATTGCTCACCTCTACTCCTTTTTGCATCAATAGGATTTCCTAAAAAACCAGTGACTGAAACTATGCTAGTCTCCTCTTTAATCGTCAGGACTTTTTCATTATATCTTTTGCCAAATAATTGAATAATACGTTGTTTTAAATTTGCTGAATTTAGATTATATATAATTTTATTATTACTTTTTAATTTGAATGACACATTGTGATTAGAAATTGCAACTTGCATAAAACTTTCCAGTATATGTTTCATTTCGATCGTGTCAGATTTTAAAAAGTTTTTTCTTGCCGGAACGTTAAAAAAAAGATTTTTAACAGATATGGATGTGCCATTTTTTATTGCAATTTTCTGAGTATTTCTAATTTTAGAATTATTAATATTAATTAATGTTCCTATCTTATCTTGATTTGTTTTTGTACATAATTCGACATCTGCAATTGAAGCAATAGAAGAGAGGGCTTCACCTCTAAATCCCATGGTGGTGATTTTTAAAATATCTGCAGTTTTTTTGATTTTAGAAGTGGTGTGTTTCTGAAAACATATTTCGGCATCTTGTTCGCTCATGCCTTTACCGTCATCAATAATTTGAATTAATGTCTTTCCACTATTTTCTATATTTATTTCAATATTTTCACTATTAGCATCTATCGAATTTTCCAGCAGTTCTTTAACTACTGAAGCAGGCCGTTGAATGACTTCTCCTGCAGCAATTTGATTAACTACATCAGGTGATAATATATTAATAACACTGTTCAAACTGGATAATTAATTATGGTATATGCTAGCAAAAATAATATTATTAGGATGATAATTAACATAAAACTAGAATTATACTTTTTCTTTTTTTTGAAGAAAAATGCTTTTTCTTTTAAAAACCTAGGATTATAATAGAATTTCTTATTCTTCTTTATCATGATTCAATTTCTTAACCTTTATCTCCATGTATGAAAAAAATAAAGTCATAAATGGTGATATTATATTAAAAAAACAGAATGGTACATACAAGAGGGGGTTAACTCCCAAAGTTGCTGTGTGATATATTGCGCATGTATTCCAGGGAATCAAAACGGACGTAACAGTTCCACTATCTTCTATAGTTCTGCTTAGGTTGCATGGGTCTAGCTTGTGGTCTTTGTAAATTTCTTTAAACATTCTTCCGGGAACAACTATTGCTAAATACTGATCACAAGTTGTAATATTAAAAAACATACATGATCCTGCAGTAGATCCAATAAGTTTTATATTAGACGATGATCGGGAAATTAGTTGATTGGTAATTGCTTTTAAAAACCCCCCAGCATACATTACTCCTCCAAATACCATCGCACTTAATACTAATAGAACAATCCATAACATACCAAAAACCCCACCTTTTTCTAATAATTTATTTATCTCTGTATTATATAAATCTATTTCTGTACCCAAAAAAATATTTTTAATAATTGTCTCTATAATACTTGTGTTAGTTGCCGTCCAATCGTTATTTGAATTGATAATTATTTGAGTGATTAATTCCATCTGAAAAATATAAGCAAAAATAGCCCCTGTAATTAAACCTACCAATAGTGTTTTAATGGCAGAAACTTTTTTATAAATTAATACAATGATTAGGGCTGGAATAAGAAATAATTCAAATCCAATAAAAAAGTTATTATCAATTGCACTTAAAAAAATATCAATTTCATCTAATGAAACTAAAGTTGATTCGGTTTTAAGTCCAATAAAAAAAAAATAATAATAGTGTAATTATTATACTTGGAATAGTTGTATAAGTCATATACCTAATGTGACTAATTAAATCACTTCCTGAAACTGATGGGGCTAAGTTAGTTGTTTCAGATAACGGAGACATTTTGTCGCCAAAATATGCTCCAGAAATAATAGCACCAGCAACGAGACCAATATTTATAGACAATAGATTGCCAATGCCAATTAATGCTACACCTACAGTAGCTGCTGTTGTCCAGGAACTGCCAGTTGCAAGTGAAACAATTGCACAGATAATACATGAAGTTAATAGAAAGAATTGAGGGTTAATTAATTCAATGCCATAGTAAATCATTGCAGGTACTATTCCAGACAATATCCAACTTGATGTTAGTCCTCCTATAATTAAGAGAATAACTATTGCATTTAATGATGACTTGATACTATCGTAGATGCCAGTAGTCAAATCTTTTAAGCTAACTTTTTTCTTGTGCGCTATTATCGAACCTATAAGAGCTGCTGTTATTAAAGCGATTTGATTTGGTCCTTTAATTGGATTTTCAAAAAACATCATATTACAACACAGAATCAAAACAAGTGTAATAATAGGACTAAGTATAATAAAATTTTTTTTATCTATAAACATGTTGCCATTTTAATTATTTGATTATAAACTAATGATGTCGGTAAGCCCATTACATTATAATAACATCCTGAAATTTTTTTTATTCCTATTATCCCAATCCAATCTTGTATTCCATATCCACCTGCCTTATCTAAGGCATTATAGTTTTCAATATAAAATGTTATTTCTTGCTTTGATAATTTGTTGAAATAAACAATACTTCTTTCGTGAAATGAAACTTCCTTGTTTATCATTTTAATTGTAACTCCTGTTACTACAAAATGCCTTTTGTTAGAAATTGCTTGCAACATTGTTGCTGCTTGCTTTTTTGTGTTAGGTTTTCCAAAAATATTTTTATCTGAATATACTATTGTGTCAGCACATATTAACAAGTCATTTTTTCTAATTGTGTATGCATTAGCTTTTTTCTTTGATAAAAAGATCGCAGCTTTGGTTGCTGAAAATTGTGTAGGAAAATCTTCATTAATATTTATTTTTTCGACTTTAAAATCAAGCCCCATTAATTTTAACAACTCCTTTCTTCTTGGAGATTGAGAGCCTAAGATTATGTTAATATTAGTATTTAATTTTTCCATCTAAATTCCATTTTTTAGAAACTTTAAGTGTTTGTTCGATAATATCTCTTACGCAGCCCTCTCCACCTTTTTTATGAGAAATATAATTGCAGGTTGCTTTAACTTCATTGACTGCGTCAAATGGACAGCAACTTATGCCTACATATTTGAGACAATCTATATCTGGTATATCATCACCCATATAAACAATTTCTTTTTTATTTAGATTATATTCTTTAATAAATTGTTTTAGAAGGGGTAATTTATTGTGCGCATTTAGAAATACTTTATTGACTCCTAGGTGTTCTAATCTGTCTTTTATATTTTGTTCTCTACCACCGGTTATAATACACAATAAATACCCTTGATTAATTGCTGTTTTTATTGCAAATCCATCTTTTGCATTCATTTGTCTTAAAAATTTCCCATTTGGATAGATTATTAGACCTCCATTTGTTAATACTCCATCTACATCTAAAACAAATGCTTTAATTTGAGATAATTGTTCTTTATATTCACTTATCATATTCTTTCGATATACTATTAGATAATAATTTATATATTTTTTTGAAATTTTCATCTTTTAACATCAATAAATGTTCATTGATAATTTTTTTATCCCCTCTTTTAGCTGGTCCAGTTTGCATCAATAGTGGCTCATTATTGATAATTTTATTCGCTGTATGTATGATTAGAGGCTTAAGTAGTTTAAAATCTATATTATTGTTATCAAGGTGTTTTTTTGCCATTAAATAAGAAAAATTAGAGAAGTTAGATGCTATAACTGCAGACAAATGTAGATGTTTTCTTTTTTTGGATTTTAGTGAGATAACATTATTAACTATTAAATTAGCCAATTTAATTAATTGTTTTTCAAATTTTTTATTATTTGCTTCAATACATATTGGAATATTATGAAAATCAATTTCAATTTCCTTGTTTAGGCTTTGAATAGGATAAAATACGCCGTATTCTGTTTTGTTTTTAAATACATTTATATGAGTGCTTCCTGAAGTGTGCACTACCTTTATGTCAGGCATTAATTTAATAACTTTCTTGATTTCATCATCATTAACACATACAATGACTAAATCTGTAGTAATTAACTTTTTTATGTTTTCTTCGTATAATGTATTTAAATTTTTTGCAAGTTTATTGCCATCTTTTTTATTCCTTGAAATAATTTGAACAATCTTTATATTAGATCTTTTAAATGCTAGTGATAATTGAGTCGCAACGTTTCCGGAACCTATAATTGTAATTTTTTTAATCATCTTAACGTTAATATAATCATAAAAATAAATACTTTTGTTTTGATTAATAAAATTTAAATTTTGAATCGTTTTTTTAACAATTTATTGTCAATTCCTGCAGCATTATTATTAATGTTATTTTTTGCTATTTCCATTGGGCTTGCTACATTTTTAGAAAATGACTATGGGACAATTGCTGCAAGAGCAGTAGTTTTTAATTCTTGGTGGCTAGAACTGTGTCTTTTTGTATTATGTTCTATTTTTATCTTCAATATATTTAAATATAAATTACACTCATTAAATAAACTGCCAATTTTATTTTTGCATCTATCTTTTATTTTAATTATTATTGGCGCTGGAATCACTAGGTATGTTGGTCAAGAGGGGGTCATGAGAATCAGAGAAGGGAGTTTAAATAGTCAATTTATTTCCAGTAATCTATTTTTGGAGTTTAAGATCCATGATAATAAGTTCGAATATAATGGTAAAAAAGAGTTATTGTTATCTTCAATTTCAAAAAATCAATTTAAAATACCTATTTCTTTTGACCACAAAAATGTTCAAATAGAATATCATAATTTTATTCAAGATCCAGTTGATTTCTTATTAGAAACAACAGATCAAGGTGAAAATATAGTAGAATTTATTGTTCCTGCAAAAGAAGGAGGAATGGACTCGAAGTATTTAAACAGATATAATCAAAGTGTCATTAACGGTATTAATGTCGGATTTGATCATCAGTTTCAATCCGATTTTGAGGTATTTAAAGTCGATTCTTTATTTTATTTTTCCAGTATTTATGAAGTTGATTATATGAGGATGTCAGATCAGTCAAAGGGTATCCTTAATAGTAATACTAAACACAGGTTAAATCATAAGACACTATATACCATAAATGGTCAAAGTATGGTTTTTAAGAATTACTATTCTAATGCAAGGATCATAAAAAAATCTTCTACAATTAAAAATGATGAATTACAGCCTGACTTGCTTCAAGTGAAACTTAGTATCTCTGAAAAGGACACTATCCTTAATTTATATGGTGGTAGAGGTGCCATTGCATCAAAAGAGTATTTCACTTTTAATGGTTTGTTTTTCTCTTTTTCATACGGTGCACTTAATCATACTTTACCCTTTGCTATTTATTTAAAAGATTTTCAGCTAGAACGTTATCCTGGTTCAGATAGTCCCTCATCTTTTGCTAGTGAAATTCAGGTTATGGATGGTGATACTACATTTGACTATAGAATTTTCATGAATAATGTTTTAAACTACAGGGGATACAGATTCTTCCAATCTTCATATGATAAAGATGAAAAAGGCACTATTCTTTCTGTTAATCAAGATAAATGGGGTACAATGATTACTTATTTAGGGTACTTGTCATTACTTTTGTCGGTGGTAGCGGTATTTCTTTCTAAGTTTTCAAGGATTAATTTATTAGGAAAAAAAATTAATAATCATAGAACTTAAAAATTATTAAGATGACTCATAAGATTTTTTACTTTTTTTGGTTCCTTTTATTGAACTACTTGACTATGGCCTCTAATCCATCTTTAGATAGTTTATTTAAATCTAGAACTATTAACCAGGATCATGCTAGTTCATTTTCAAAAATTTTGTCACAAGATAATCAGGGTCGCATAAAACCTTTTCATACAGTTTCTTCTGAAATATTGCGTAAAATTTCCCGTAAACAACAGCTACTTGGTCAAAATCCTGTTCAGATTGTCTTAGGAATGACAATAGATCCATTATTATGGCAAATGGCTCCAATTATTAAAGTTACTCATGAAGACATTTTAAAACTTATAGAACAAAGTGATTTACATGTTGCATTTGTTTCATTTTTTAATCAAAAAAATGAATATATATTAACTCCTTATGTTGAGTCAGCATATTCTAAAAAACCAATTGATAGAAATAAGTTTGATAAAGAAGTTATTGCGGTAGATGAGCGAGTTAATATTTGTTCTATGCTTTTTTCTGACCAATTTATTTCAATATTTCCTTCAAAAGAATCCATTGAAAATATCTGGTCAACAGATGTTTCTATGCAAATTCCTGGGATAGACTCTCTTAAGACGCAGAGTTTTAAATATATATATCGTGATTTAATTTTTACTGCATTTGAAAATGATAATTGGGAACCAGCAAATTCCATATTGCAATTTATTACTAATTTTCAAAATGAATATGCTAAGACAATTTTACCAAATACTTTAAAAATTAATTTAGAAATTTTATATAATGAATTAGATCCGTTTGGTTGGAGTAAGTTATTTGCTCTTTATTTAATCTCAGGTATATTTTTTCTAGTACTTTTATTGATTCAAATTTTCTATATCAACAGAGTATCTAAATTATTAATCAAAGGATTGTATGCTATTATTGTTTCAGGATTTCTATTCCATTTATTTGCTTTGATTTTAAGATGGTATATTTCTGGCCATGCTCCTTGGAGCAATGGTTATGAATCTGTCATATTTATTTCTTTTGCAACAATGTTAGCGGGCATTATATTTTCTAAAAAATCAGACTTTGCTATTGTAGCTGCCTCATTGGTCGCGGCAATGTTACTTTTTGTAGCAAATTTAAACTGGTTAAATCCTGAAATTACTAATTTAGTTCCTGTTTTAAAATCGTACTGGCTAATGATTCATGTCTCTGTTATTACTTCTAGTTATGGTTTTTTTGGGTTATGTGCTTTTCTTGGCCTCATGAGTATTTTTTTAATTATTTTAGGTCATAGTCAAATCGTTAAAGAAAATGTAAAAAACTTAACTATAATTAATGAGCAATCCATGATTATTGGTCTTTTTTTATTGACAGTTGGGACTTTTTTAGGTGGTGTCTGGGCCAATGAATCTTGGGGAAGATATTGGGGTTGGGATCCTAAAGAAACCTGGGCACTTGTAAGTTGTATTGTTTATGCAATTATTCTTCATATCAGACTACTTAAATCTATTAGGTACACATATTATTTTAATGTTTGTGCATTGTTTGGTTTCAGCGCTATTTTAATGACATATTTTGGTGTTAATTACTATTTGGATGGTTTGCATTCATATGCTGCTGGTGATGCCTTCCCGGTTCCCTCATTTGTTTTTCCTACTTTTGTAACTTTAATGTTTATTTCGTTTATTGGGTTTTTTAGATTTAACAAATGGATTAATTAATAATATGAGTAAAATTGATATACTAGCTTTTGGAGCTCATCCGGATGATGTAGAATTAGGCTGCGCAGGAACTATTTTATTGCAAACTTCATTGGGCGCTAAAGTAGGTGTTATCGATTTAACTAAAGGTGAATTAGGTACTAGAGGAAATACATTCATTAGAAAAAAAGAAGCCGATATTGCTGCTAATAAAATGAACCTAATATTTAGAGAAAATCTAGGTTTTCAAGATGGTTTTTTTGAAAATAATGAACAAAATAAATTAGCCGTTATTACAAAAATTCGTGCTTATCAACCTTCTATTATTTTATGTAATACGAATTTTGATAGACATCCAGATCATGGTAGAGCATCGGATTTAATATATGATGCTTGTTTTTTATCGGGTTTAGAAAAAATTACGACAACATATAATAACATAGTGCAAAAGCCACATCGGCCTCAGGCATTGTACAATTATCTTCAATATAATGACCAAAAGCCTGATTTTGTTGTTGATATATCAAAATTTATGAATTTAAAAATGGATGTTATAAAATCTTATTCCTCTCAGTTTTATAATCCCGAATCAAATGAGTCAGATACTTTAATTTCAAAAAAATCTTTTTTAGATTTGGTTAAAAATAGATGTGCTGACTTGGGGCGTTTTATATCTGTTGACTATGCCGAGGGCTTTTTGACTAACAGATATCTAGGGTCTCGAAATTTATTTGATTTACTTTAATCTTACTTTATTAATATGTCGAGAATTCGTTGATTTTCTATATATCCTTCAAGATAATCATTTTTCATTACCTTACTTACACCGGATGGAGTTCCAGTAAATATTAAATCACCTTTTTTTAATGTAATATATTTAGATACATAAGATATAATATGATCAATCTTGTGAATCATGTTTTTAGTATTTCCACATTGTTTTTCTGCTTTATTTATAAAAAGTTTAAAATTTATATTTTGTATATCGTTCACGGAACTCTTTTTTAAGAAAAATCCTATAGGGGCTGAACCATCAAATGCTTTTGCTTTTTCCCATGGTTCTCCATTTTTTTTAATATTATTTTGAATATCTCTAGCGGTAAAATCAATACCTAATGTAAATTCATCAAAATACGTATGTGCAAACTTAGGCTCTATATGTTTTCCAGTCTTACAAATTTTTATAACTACTTCAATTTCATGATGAATTTCTTCAGAGAAGTCAGGTATAAAAAATGGTTGATTTTTCAGGGGAATAGCAGTTTCAGGTTTTAAGAAAAATATCATTTCTTTTGGGGTAGAACTATTTAATTCCATTATGTGATTTTTATAATTTCGCCCAATACAAATAATTTTCATATTTCTTTAGAAGTATCAAATGATTCCATGTAGTGACAAATTCGTTGCAAAAATTGTCCTCCTAATGCTCCGTCAACAACTCTGTGGTCATATGATAGCGACAAAAACATTTTTGATCTTATGCCAATCGTATCACCAAATTCTGTTTCAATGACGGTTGGTTTTTTTTGAATTTTACCCAATGCAAGTATTGCTACTTGTGGTTGATTTATTATTGGCGTACCCATGACACTTCCAAATGACCCAACATTTGTTATTGTAAAGGTTCCTCCACTAATTTCATCGGGCTGTAATTTATTTTCACGTGCTCTTTTTGCTAAATCATTTACAGAATTAGTTAATCCTAGTATGTTTTTTTCTTGAGAGTTTTTAATTACAGGTACAATCAGGTTACCTGTTGGTAGGGCAGTTGCCATACCTAAATGTATGTTTTTATGTTTTACAATATAATTGCCATCAACAGATATATTAATTAGTGGAAAATCTTGAATTGCTTTAATGACGGACTCAAATATTATTGGAGTATATGTTATTTTTTGATTTTCACGCTCAAAAAATTTATTTTTAACCCTATTTCTCCATTCTACAATTTTAGACACATCTGCCTCAGCGAACGAAGTGACGTGAGCAGAAGTTGCCTTGCTATCGATCATATGTTTGGCAATCAGAATTCTCATTCTATCCATTTCCACCATTTCAGCATTTTTATATTTTAATGGATTTATTGATTGTGATTTTGTTAAACGATTTTGATCATCAATAGAATTTTTATCAATATTTTGGATGGGTTTAGTTGTTCTTTTATTTTCCACATAATTTAAAATATCATTTTTTGTGACGCGTCCATTCTTCCCAGTTCCAGATATTTTTTCTAATTCTAATTGAGATATGTTTTCTTTCTTTGCTATGCTTTTGACTAGTGGTGAAAAAAATATATTTTCCGTATTATGTGTATCAGTCTTTTGAGTAGTTAAATTATTTAGTTGAGAATCTTGTTCTTGTAATTTTTTGGCATGTTTTGCATTTTTCTCTAATTCAGAAGTTTGATGATTTATAGTGTCTGATTGTGTTTCATTTTTTTGAGTTTCTTTGAGACTATCATTGACATTAACGGTATCGTTACTACCATCGTCTATAACTGCGATAATTTCACCTACTTTTACAACGTCATCTTCCTGGTATAGTTTTTCGAGTAAAATTCCTTTAGTTATTGAAGGTATTTCAGAATCAACCTTATCAGTAGCTATTTCTACTATTGTTTCATCGACTTCAATACTATCTCCAGTATTTTTAACCCACTTAATAATAGTTGCTTCAGCAACACTTTCACCCATTTTAGGCATAATGATATTAACTTTTGCCATAAAAATCTATTTTGAATATGCTAAAATTACACTTGACAAATCTAACTAAAAAAGTCTATATATTTTTTAAAAAAAGTCTTTATAACATCCTTTTTAGTTTTTATATGATTGAAGTTATATAATTCGTCTTTATAAACGTTCGAGTTACTGCCAATAATAAATGTACTTTCCGATGGAGCTATCTTGACTTGTATATTAGAGCTTATGTTTGATATCATTTTTATTATAGTATTTGCATGCATGTCTTTGGATGAAAATATTATTTCATTTATTTTATAAATTTTAATTATTTCATTAAATTGAGAAATATGCCCTAGGGATTTGTTAGCATGTTCTTGCACGTGTATTTGACCAATAAAGCCCATCTTAGATTGATTTTTATTAATTATTTTACCAATTCGTTCATATTCACTATTATCAGATATTACGGCAATTCTTTTATTTTCATTTTTTAGAATTTTAAAAATATTTACTTTAGAATAACTGAGTAAATAACGCGTTGTAACTATGCTAAGTATACTCCAGGTAGCACCTAATATAATTAATGCTCTTGAAAATCGTAATTCTTCAGGAATTAATGCATATATAAGTAACATTGCTATTGTGCCAGCAAGAACTCCTTTTGGAACATTTTTTAATTCATATGGTCTTTTATAACCTTGGTTTACTTGGATTCCTATTAGCCAAAATATGATATATATTGGGACTATATAGTTTAAGTATGAATTTGGAAAATAGTCGTCATTTAAAAAGTAAATTTTTTCCCATAAATTTTTTATAAAAAACATGCCGCAAAACATAACGAAAGAATCGAAAACAGGTTGAATGATTTTTACAAATATCCTTTTAATTATTGATATAGAGGCGCGAAATAAAATTGCTAGCTTAATTAATAAAATAAGAGTTTTTGCATTTTTATTTGAGTAATGTTTTTTGACAAATAGTATCATCGCTTTGTAAAAAATGACTATATAATTGATACTAGTTTTTTTTGTACTTTCTCCTTTGTAGTGAATAATAGTAGTTTTTGGGAAATACATATTTTGGTAGCCTGCTTTTTGTATTCTATAAGACAAATCAATGTCTTCTCCATACATGAAAAAATTTTCATCTAATAATCCAACTTGATCTAAAACTTTTTTTCTGGTCATTAAAAAAGCACCAGAAAGAACATCAACTTCACTTGTTTGATCTTCATGTAAATAATTGAGGTGATACTCTCCAAATTTCTTTGATTTAGGAAATAAATAACTTAATCCAAAAATTTTATAAAAAGCACTACTTGGGCTTGGTAAGGACCTTTTTGATTCAGGTAAAAATATACCATTACCATCAATCATCCTTACTCCTAATGCGCCAACGTTATTATTGTTTTTTAAAAAACTTATACATTCCAATAAGGTATTTTCTTGAATAACAGTGTCTGGATTAAGTAATAAAACATATTCGCCTTGTGCGATCTTAATTGCTTGATTATTTGCTTTTGAAAATCCGATGTTAATTTTATTTGGAATAAGTTTCACATAAGGAAAATTATTTTTCAACATATCAATAGAGTTGTCGACAGAGTTATTGTCAACTACAATGACTTCTAATTCAATATTTTTTTTTGCAGATTGTATTGATTTTAAACATTGGTGTAAAAAATATTTAACATTATAATTGACTATAATTATTGAAAGAGTCATTGTTTCAGAGTTTTTTCAAATGAATATCTGTTTAATAAAGCCCTTCCTAAAGTTACTTGATCTGTATACTCTAATTCACTTCCAATTGAAATTCCTTTTGAGATTGTAGTTATTTTAACATCAAATGCTCTTATTTTTTTAAAAATAAAATAACTTGTTGTTTCACCCTCTATACTTGCACACAATGCAAAAATTATCTCCTTAATAGTATTGCTAGAAATTTTTTGAATTAAGCTATTTAAATTCAAATCTGATGGTCCAATTCCTTCAATTGGTGATATTAGTCCATTTAAAACGTGATAATGTCCTTTATACTGCATGGTCTGTTCAATTGCAATAATATCTCTTATGTCCTCAACAATACAAATAGTTTCTTTTGTTCTATTGTGATTACTACATATATCACATAATTCATTTTTTGAAATGTTGTGACAATTTTGACAATATTTTGTTAATTCGACCATTTTTTTTATTGAATCAGATATGTTATATGCTTGTTTTTGATTTTTAAGCAAATAAATAGCTAGCCTTAAAGCACTTTTTTTACCTATTCCAGGAAAATTTGATATTGCTTCAACAGCATCTTTTATTAGAGAAGAAGGAAAATTCACATGTCAAAAATAGAAAAATATGATAGATTTTATGAAGTATTTTTTTTCTTTGTTAAATGTTGTCACCATTATTAATATTTTTAATTCTATTTGGATACTTCGGTTTATTGATTTTTGTAGCCTATAAAACTAGAGGGGATGCAAGTAATGAATCATTTTTTATTGGTAAAAGAAAATCACCTTGGTATATAGTCTCTTATGGAATGATTGGAGCAACACTTTCTGGTATTACCTTCTTGTCTGTTCCAGGTTGGGTTGGTGAATCAGAGTTTTTTTATATGCAAATGGTTTTTGGATATGTGCCTGGTTATTTATTTGTAGCATATATTCTTTTACCAATGTATTATAAACTCAATGTATATTCAATATATGAGTATTTAAAAAAACGTTTTGGATACTATTCGCATAGATCAGGAGCGTCTTATTTTTTTCTCTCTAGATTATTGGGTGCTTCTTTGAGATTGTATCTAGTTGCATTAGTGCTTCAGTCTTTGTTGTTTGATCAAATAGGTGTACCTTTTTACATTACTACTTGCATTACAATTTTATTAATTTGGATATATACTTACAGAGGTGGTATTAGGACAATTATATGGACTGACACATTGCAGACAACATTTATGCTTGTCACTGTTATAACATGTATTTTTTTAATTTATAATGATTTAAACTTTATATCAATTGGTGATAGTCTTCAGCATAATACTTTAAAATTTAGACTTTTTTCTTTTGATGATTTTAATAATAGCTCACATTTTTTTCGTTCATTTTTTTCCGGAATGTTTATCGCTATTGCTATGACTGGACTGGATCAAGATATGATGCAGAAAAACTTATCTTGTAAAAATTTGAAAGAAGCTCAAAAAAATATGATTTGGTTTAGTTTAGTTTTGGTATTTGTTAATATTTTTTTTCTTTATCTAGGGGCGTTATTATACCAATATGCAGACTTCAATAATATAGCTTCATCAGGTGATAATTTATTTGTTGATATTATTAAATATGGTGAATTAGGTGTATTTGTATTTGTTCTCTTTTTTTTAGGCCTCATGTCTGCAGCTTACTCTAGTGCAGATTCTGCATTAACTTCTTTAACTACTTGTTTTTGTATAGATTTTTTAGATATGAAACAAAAGGATACATCTACTAATTTTTTTTCTCAAAGAAATTTGGTTCATGTCCTTATATCTCTTTTGCTTTTTTTAGTTATTTTACTTGTCAATTATTTAAATAATGACAGTATAATTGCTACATTATTTTTGCTAGCTAGTTTTACTTATGGTCCATTGCTAGGTTTATTTGTTTTTGGTTTATTTACTCAAAGGAAAGTGATTGACCGTTTTGTTCCCATTGTCGTTTTAGTTGCTCCTTGTTTATCATATTTATTATATACTTATGATACTTATATGCTAAATGGATTTAATTTTGGACCTGATTTAATTATTGTCAATGCTATTATAACATGTGGATTATTATTTATGATTTCAAGTTCTAAAAAATCTACTTATTAGATAGTTTAACTTGATTTTAATTCTCTAGAATATCTGAATAAGTTTTAATGATTTTTAGTAATACTGTTAGCCCTAAGCTTATTATTAAAATTTGAATATAAATAGGTTTTATATATATAGTGCTATTACAGAAATAATGTATAACTCCGTCAATATATAAGAACACAATAATAGTACTTATTGTAGTTGAGTACTCTTGTTTTAGTATTTTCTTGACAGACAATGGGTGTTGTGATTTTTGATAATTCTTAAAGTAGGGTATAAATACAGGTACTTTTTGGCAAAATGCGATGTACTTATTTTTAAATTTCTGCAATAAGTATTCTTCTTCAGTTAAAATTATACGTTCATAATAAATAAAAAACACTAATGATATTAATATCATGAGTATTACATTTAACGAATATATTGCAATACTTATCCATATAATATAGTTTGCAAGGTAAAGAGGATTTCTTACAATTGAATAGATGCCTGTTGTATTCAATTGTTTTGCAATTTGTTCATCTCTGTTCCTGCCTGAGGTGCCCTCTGGTGTTGTTCCAATCGTAAAGTATCTTAGAATTAAACCTAAAAGAGCAATTATTATTGCAAGAATTTGTATTGTAATTTTTGTGTTATCTGGTGCTTGGCAACAATCGGTATTGTATATAATTATAATCGATGCGAATAGTAATAATAATGGAAATTGACCTCGGTATTTAAATAAGAGGTGGCCGTTTTTAATCATTTTATCATGTAATCTCATAGGTTTCATATATAATTCAATACCAATGTAATATTATTTAGTTTTTTTAACTTTTTTTTCTTTAATTATTTATAGAAATAAAAAAAAAAAAAATGCAACTAATAAAAAAAACAAATTTTGTAGTAAAAAAAAACAATTTTTTAGATAAGAATTCGACAATAATTACTATATTGAGTCTGAATTTTTAATCAAAATATTAAGTATTATGGCTTATTCACACAAAAATAGTAAGGGAAAAACTTACTGGTTACACTCAAAAGATGTTACCTTAAGAGGTGGCAGAACTCAAACAATTTATTATTTTGCAGGAGATCAAAGATCAAATGCATGCGATTTACCAGCTGGAAAACAAGTTGTTGAAAGCGCTAGAACGGGATTGCCGTTAGTAAAAAAAGCATAAATAATAAATTTATTGATTTTAAAAAAGGGTCATTTATGGCCCTTTTTTTATTGAAAATCATTTGTTGAGATATTTAAATTAATAATAATTTCTTGAGTTTCACTTGTAGTTTGTTGTATAATCTTATTATTCATTTCAGTTATTGATATTGTTTTAAATGGAAACATGACACCTTTAACTTTTTTATAATCAAAATACTTGGTTGTTTTTATTGTCTTAATATCTATGATTTTTTTCTTTATTAGTAATTTATTTTCTTTGTCGAAAAAAAACACTAATGTTTTGTTAGTATCCTTTACTTTAATCTTATAGGTTGGTTTATTGTCAATTTCTATTATATCAATCAATTCAAATTTGGTATCTTGATTTATTAAATTTAATATTGGAAAAGGTGCAAAATCTCTTTTTTTTTCTTCAAGTAGTGCGCCTTCTATTGGCTTTTTAATTTTTTCATTATTATGGTTACGTATAATAAAACAATTTTGACCATCGTATTTAACTAATTCTATTTGTCCTATTTTATCAATTGTTACTTCAGATGAATATAAATTTGGCTCTTTATAAATCACTTCGTTTAACATATTGAAGTCGGGTACATTTTCAATTGTTGTGTTTATTATTTTTTTGAGAGTTTTTATTTTTTTTAATTTCTTTTCACCTCCTAATCTTTCTATGTAATCACTGACAATATTTTTTGCTTCCATATTAGATTGTTGAGCAGATATAATTGTACAAGACATTATTAATAATAGATAAAATATTTTTCGCATTTCTGGTTTTTTTTACAAAATTAACATATAAATAACTATTGCTATTAGAGATTCTTTTTTTTTTGGCAGCATTGTTCGTATTTTTAAAACATGAAAACAAATTTTTCATTAAGTGGCATTCCTGATTTTTCTTCATTTGATATTCAGAAGAGGGACTATGTTTTATCTATAATTAAAAAACATTTTATTGCTTTTGGCTTTTCACCCATCTCTACAGCATTAATTGAAAAAAGGTCGAATTTATTTGGTAGTTATGGTGAAGATGGTGAAAAATTAATTTTCCAAATACTAAAAAGCGGTGATTATCTTAGTAAAACTAATTGTGACCTAAAAAAGATTACATCTAATGAGCTTTCTGAAAATATTAGTGACAAGGCGCTTAGATACGACTTGACAGTCTCATTTGCAAGATTCTTTTCTCAAAATCAATCAGATATTAATTTACCTTTTAGAAGGTATGAAATTGGTCCTGTTTTTAGAGCAGACAGACCGCAAAAAGGTCGATTGCGTCAATTTACTCAATGTGACGCTGATATTATTGGTAGTAAATCTTTATTATTAGAAGTAGATTTAATAAGCCTTATTGATTCGGTTTTAACTTCTTTGAAGTTGAATAATATGGTTATTAAAATTAGCAATAGAAAAATTTTAGAAGGCATTTTTCAATCTTTGAGTATTAATTTAAATTTTTCACAATTCTCTACGACAATAGATAAATTAGATAAAATAGGTTTAAATAAAGTTTGTGACTTGTTATCATCTCATGGTCTACCTGTTAGTCAGGTAAAATTAATCAAAAATATATTTTCATTTGAAGGTACGTATCAGGACAAGAAAACTTATGTTTTATCTAATTTTAATAATAAAAATTTAAAGCTAGGGTTTGATGAGATTTCATTTATATTTTCTCAAATAGATGCACTGAAGTTAAAAACTCACATAAATTTAGATTTTTCACTAGCAAGAGGTTTAGATTATTACACAGGCTCTATTTTTGAAGTAGTTTCTTCTGATAATAATTTTGGAAGTATATGTGGTGGTGGCAGGTATGATCAGTTAACAGAGAAGTTTAATATAAATAATATCAGTGGAGTAGGTATGTCTTTTGGTCTTGATCGCTTATGTATTTTATTGGATGAATTTAATCTATTTCCTAATAAAATAGCATTTTCATTAGATTATATGTTTATAAATTTTGGAGAAGAAACAGTAAGTTTGTCGCAGTATTATATGCAAAAACTTCGTATGCTTGGTGCATCTGTCGAAATATATCCAGAAGCTGTAAAAATCAATAAGCAATTATCATATGCGAATAAAAGAGGCGTCAAATTTGTAATTATGATTGGAGAAGAGGAGGCTAAGAAACAACAATTGTCTGTTAAGAATATGATAGATGGCAGTCAAGAATTAATTAGTTTTGAAACATTAATTAAAAAAATGGAGTTTGGTGAAAAGAAAAATTAATATAGCTCAATCAAAGCTTAGTTTATTAACAATTTTTAAAATAGCAAAAAGTGATTCTGATATTTATATATCTAAGGAATCCATTAATATAATTAATAAATCTCGAAATTATTTAGAACATAAGGTCAAATCTAATAATAAATTAATTTATGGTGTTAATACAGGCTTTGGATCACTATGTTCTTTTCCAATTAATGAAGATCAAATTGAGGAGCTACAGAGGAATTTAGTTAATTCACATAATGCAGGAGTAGGTGATGTAGTACCAGAATTTATTACTAAATTAATATTGTTACTTAAAATCCGATCTTTATGTTTTGGTTACTCTGGTGTTAGATTGGAAGTGATTGATAGATTAATTAAATTCTATAACAAAAATGCACTGCCAATTATTAAAGAACAAGGATCCTTAGGCGCTTCTGGTGACCTTGCTCCATTAGCAAGTGTTGCTGATATGTTAATTTCTAAATCTTTTAATGCTAAGCATCATCAAACTCCTTTAAAACTATCTTTTAAAGAGGGACTTGCTTTATTAAATGGCACGCAATTCATGTCTGCATATGGACTATATTGTATAGTTGAGGCTCGTAAAATATATCACTTGGCAAATTTAATTGCATCTATTTCTTTAGAATCTTTTTCTTGTAGAAAAGAGTCTTTTGATCCACTTGTTTCTAAAATTAGAAGTCATTTCGGTCAAAAAAATACATCTGAAGAAATTTTAAGAATTCTTAATGGCAGTAAGACTTTTTTTTCAAATGATGAGTATGTACAAGATCCTTACTCATTTAGATGTATTCCTCAAGTTCATGGTGCATCATTAGATGTTATTAATCATGTAGAGTCAATTTTCCAAATTGAAGTCGATTCAGTCACGGATAATCCTTTAGTGTTTTCAGAAGAAGATAGTATTCTTTCTGCTGGAAATTTTCATGGTCAACCATTGGCTATGGCTATGGATTATCTTGCAATTGCTATTTCTGAAATAGGTAGTATTTCAGAAAGAAGAATTTTTAAATTAATTTCTGGTGAACGAGGTTTACCACTATACTTAACGTCTAATCCTGGTCTAAAATCAGGTTCTATGATTACACAGTATACTGCTGCATCAATTGTAAGCCAGAATAAGCAGTATTGTTCTCCATCTTCTGTTGATAGTATTGTTTCTTCTAATGGGCAAGAAGATCATGTAAGTATGGGGGCAAATGCCGCAACAAAATTATATAAAGTGATTACTAATGTTCATACTATTATGGCAATAGAATTGTTTAACGCTATTCAAGCTATGTATTTTAAAAAATCTTTTAAAAACACTTCTGTTACTATAAGTCATTTAATGTCACATATGCAAGATGCGAACTGTTTTCCTAAGCTTGATCAAACAGATGATAATCCTGTACGAAAAGAAATTGACTTAATAAGAGGCTTTGTAAGTGAATTTGATGTATTAAGTTTTTTGAATATTGGTAATTAATTCAGCAAAAAGTACCCTAATAATTGTATATACAGGCATTGCTATTATCATCCACATAATACCACCAATTAATCCTGCTGTCATGGCAATAAAAAATATTTCCAGTGGGTGGGTATTAAATGCTTTAGAATATATTGATGGTTGTACAATAAAATTGTCGATTGATTGAACGGTTCCAAATAATATAAAAGATTTTATAGTTAGCGGTAAAAATAATTCAAGCATTTCAGGCTGATTACTACAGACAGCTCCTAGAACAGTTGTGGTAAATGCAAAACCAATTAATGGTCCAAAATAAGGTATTATATTG
The DNA here is from genome assembly GCA_002701365.1 of Flavobacteriales bacterium. Classification (GTDB taxonomy): domain Bacteria; phylum Bacteroidota; class Bacteroidia; order Flavobacteriales; family TMED113; genus SP256. The sequence goes on along the minus strand of NZUK01000009.1, from coordinate 76,130 downwards.
ATTACAGCTGCAAATACTGCTAATGTCCATGCATGAGGAATTTTTATAATAGACATTCCAATGCCAAATAATACAAATAACAGTAGAGTTTGAGTACATAAACCTATAAAGTATCTTCTAATAAAATAAATAATGGTATTTATTTTTTGTTTTGCATTTGGAATTAACAAGTTGATTGTATTGATTGCTTTTATTTTGAATAAATCTTTATCTCTAATTAAGAAAAAAGAAATAAACAGGATTGAAAAAATTGCAAATAACATATTTCCAAGAATTTCAAACATAGATTGAAACATATTATTTAAGGAAGAAAAATTAAATATCTTATCTAAGCTATTAAAAGAAGTTATTTTATTGTTATTTATTTGATTAATAGTTGTTTCATAAGAATTTAAATTGTCACATTGTATCGACCCAAAAGCCGCATCAATATTAATATTAAAATTGTCATTAATTTCTCTTGTTAAGATACATATAGTATCTTTTAAATCTAGTGAACTAACTTCTATTATTAAAGGTGATAGAATATATCCAAGTATTGTAGTAAAAAATGCAATAGTCATTAAACATATTAAGGCTGCAATATTTTTATTTAACCTGTTATTTTTGAATTTAATATTACATAACCTATTGTTCAAGGGATTAATTGTAATTGATAGTACTATTGAGATAAATAAATAAATAATTAATAATTGTATCTTAGAGATAAGAAAAAGTGACATTACAATTAGACTTAAAATTATAATATTTCCTATTGACTTCTTCATCTTTTTTTATTCATTGCGTATGCTATAATATTTGCTCCCATTTTTAATGCTTCTTGTCTTATATGTGCAGGATCATTATGTACATTTGAATCTTCCCATCCATCTCCAAGGTCTGATTCATATGAGTAAAAGCACACTATTCTTCCATTGTAAATTAAAGCTAAACCTTGTGGCGGATTATTATCATGTTCATGAATTTTTGGCAATCCATTTTCAAAGTTATAAATATTATTATAAATATAGTGATTATGTGGTATTTCAATAAAATCTAGATCTGGAAAGATTTTTTTTATTTCTAATCGTATATATTTATTCATACCGTAATTATCATCAATGTGCAAAAAACCTCCTCCTGTTAAGTAGTTTCTAAGATTTTCTGCCTCACTTTGACTAAATAGCACATTGCCGTGTCCTGTCATATGTATAAAAGGATAGTCAAATAAATTTGGACTATCTGCTTCAATAATTGCATAGTCCGATTGTATATTTGTATTTAGGTGTGTGTTGCAGAAATTGGCTAAGTTTTTTAGTGAACTTGGATTTGCATACCAATCCCCACCACCTTTGTATTTTAAAACTGCTAATTGATAGCTATTTTGAGAGAACCCAATATTCGATAAAATCAAAATAACAATTAAAATTAATGTTTTCATTTACGTTAATAAATTAATCATATTACAACCAACTATTCCTGCAGTTTCAGTTCTTAAAATATTTTGCCCTAAGCTTATGGGAATAATACTTTCAGCATTAGCAAAATTAAGTTCTTTTTTACTAAAGTCACCTTCAGGACCAATAAAAAGACTAATTTTTTTTGGATTTTTAGATTCCAATAGAACTTCTTTAAATATTTTTTTTTCACTTGAATAACAATGTGCTAAATAAGCGTGGCCTACTTGATTTTTAATAGCTTCTTTAAATAATATAGGTTCTGTTAATTGTGGCAGTATATGGTTTTTCGATTGTTTAATTGCTGCAATTAGTATTCTTTGACATCTGTTAAAATTAATTTTTTCTCTTTCTGAGTTTTTGCAAACTAATGGAGAAATAGTATCAACTCCAATTTCTGTAACTTTTTCTAAAAACCACTCAAATCTTGATCTTTTTTTTGGTAGTGAAATAAAAATATGAGTATTAGTTTTTCGATTAAATTTGCTATGTATTGTTAGTTCACTGTAATTAACTAAATCATTTTTTATTGTAGTAATTTTAGCGATGTATATGATTCCTTTTCCCTCAGTTATAAATAATTCATCATTTTCTTTTTTCCTTAAAACACGAATACAATGTAGGCTTTCTTCTTTAGATAATTTTTGAGGTTTTAAAAATATATTTTTTGAATAAAAAAGATTCATTTTATTAGAGAAATATGATTTAGTTTGGTCCACCTAAGCATATTTTATCTAAATTATCTTTCTGGATCACTGAGTGTTCATTGATTGACTTTGATATTTTATTAAAATTTTGATGAAATAGTGAAGCTAGTTTGTGAGCGGTTTTGTTATAATTATCTTTATTTTCCCACGTGTTAATAGGGTTAAGTATTTCATCAGGAACATTTGGGCATTCTGTCAACATGTGTAATCCAAAAATACTATGTTGGATATATTTACTGTTTGTCAGTTTTTGTTCCATAACTGCAGTAATCATAGCTCTTGTGTATTTTAAGCGAATTCTTTCACCAACTCCATATGATCCACCAGACCAACCTGTATTGATAAGCCATACATTGACTTTTTCGGTTTTGATTTTATCTCCTAGCATTTTAGCATATTTAGTTGGATGTAGAGGCATAAATGGTGCTCCAAAACACGCTGAAAATGTTGCTTCAGGCTCTATTATTCCTTCTTCCGTTCCAGCTACTTTTGATGTGTATCCGGATATAAAGTGGTACATTGCTTGGTTGTTTGTTAATTTAGATATTGGAGGTAGTACTCCAAAGGCATCAGCAGTTAGGAAAAATATATTTTTTGGTGATTTTCCAACCGATGGTTCTGCAATATTTTTTATATGAAATATAGGGTAGCTAACTCTAGTGTTTTGTGTTTTAGATGAATCTTTAAAATCTATTTCATTATTCTCTTTGAAACAAATATTTTCTAATAAAGCTCCAGGTTTTATAGCTGCAAAAATATCCGGTTCTGTTTCTGCAGATAAGTTTATGCATTTTGCATAACATCCTCCTTCAAAATTAAATATTGAATTTTTTGCCCATCCGTGTTCATCATCACCAATTAGTTTTCTGCTTGAGTCTGCAGAAAGAGTGGTTTTTCCTGTACCTGAAAGGCCAAAAAAAAGAGAGGTGTCATTTGTATGTCCAATATTAGCAGAACAATGCATTGGTAAAACTGAATTTTCTGTTGGTAAAATATAATTTAGAACTGAAAAAACACCTTTTTTTATTTCACCAGTATATCCAGTTCCTCCTATTATAATAGTTTTGTCTTCAAAATTAATGATAGAAAAATTATCTTTATTTAGACCGTTTTTTTTTGGCTCATTAATTTTAAAACTTGGTGCACATAATATTGTCCAATCTGTTTTGAAATTATTTATTTCTTGTAAACTTGGCCTTAAAAACATATTGTAACCAAATAGACTTGACCAAGGGTATTCAGTGATCAGTGTAATATTTAATTTATATTCTAAGTCAGCGCAAGCATAAGAATGCCTTCCAAAAATAGTTTTTTTACTTAAGTGGTCAATTATCCCTTCTTTTAGTTTTAGATAAAATTTATTTTCTATTGGTTGATTTATAATCCCCCAATCAACAGTATTTTTAGTAATAGAATCTCTTACAATAAAACGATCTTTAGGCGCTCTTCCTGTAAATTTTCCAGTATCAATGGCAAGAACATTATTATTGGATAAATGCCCCATTTTCATGTCTAAAGATTCCCTAATAAGTTCTTCTGGTTTTAGATCCCAAAGTATATTAGGATGATTTTGAAAAAAATCTTCTATGTCAACCGGCTTTTTTGTTCCAATTGTATTCATGTTTATCAAGATTATTAGATCTTAAATTATTTTATTTTTACTTTTTTGTAATTTTCTAAGTCAGTAATATAATCTTCTGAGTATATAAAAAAATCACGTTGGATATTTTTTGATTTAAAGACTTTATTAATAGATAGCATTTGATCTGTGTTGATGCATAGTCTTTGAAGATACATTTTTATAATATTTAGTTTTTTTTCATCTTCAGATTGATTATTCATAGATTCAATAATTTTCTCCAATTGGTAATCGTCCATGACATAGTTGCAATCATTTGCAACCATATCAGATGGCATAAAAAGTGCAATACTAAAATATAACAATAGTTTTTTCATCTTGATTAAGATTTAAAAATTAACATCTAACTAATTTATGTAATTATTTCATTTAGTTGTCAAATAAAATTATTATTTTTTTAAAAATTATGAAAAGAGTATTATTATTAGGTGTAGGAAGATCTACACACACACTTATTAAGTATTTAGTAGAGTATCAAAATGAACTCAATATTCAAATATTTATTGCGGATCAAAAAAAAAATGATTTTATTGTTCCTTTTATTGACCAGAATCTTTGTTCGTTTGTTTCATTAGATGTTAACAATGATCAAAATCGTAGAGATATAATATCTCAATCAGATTTAGTAATATCTATGCTACCTCCTCAGTTTCACTTTTTGGTAGCAAAAGATTGTATTTTTTTTAAAAAAAATTTAATTACCGCCTCTTATGTTTCAAATGAAATTCAACAATTAGATAATGAAGCCAAAAAAGCTAATATTTTAATTTTAAACGAAATAGGACTTGATCCAGGTATCGATCATCTTTCTGCTATGGAAGTTATCGACAAATTAAAGAAAGAAGGTGCTGAAATTAAGACTTTTAAGTCGTTCTGTGGGGGATTAATAGCTCCAGAATATGACAATAACCCTTGGGGTTATAAATTTACATGGAATCCTAAGAATGTTATTTTAGCTGGATCTTCGGGTGCTACTTATTTAAAAAATGGGTTAATTAAGAAATTAAGCTATAAAGAAGTTTTTACTCATATTGAAAAGGTTAGAATTCCTCACTTTGGAGAATTTGAATCTTATGCCAATAGAGATTCCTTACACTATCAATCTAAATATAATTTATTAAATGCTGATACTATTGTAAGAGGAACATTGCGAAAAAAAGGATTTTCACAAGCTTGGAATATATTTGTTCAACTAGGAATGACATCTGAAAAAAATACAAAAATTGTTTCTAAGGATAAATTTTTAAAATATCTAAAAGGTTTAAGTAATAAAGAATTAAATCTTAAAATGGAGTATTTAAACTTATTCAATAGCCAGATTTCTAATTATAATAGTCCATCTGAGTATTTGTTATCTGTTTTAAAAGACAAGTGGGCACTAGAGCCTGATGATAAAGATATGATTGTTATGCAGCATCAATTTGGTTATGAAATAAATAGTAATTATAAAAAAATGAATTTATCAATGGTCGTTCAAGGTGATGATAGCATTCAAACCGGTATGGCTAAAACTGTTGGGCTGCCTGTTTTTTTTGCTTGTAAGTTGATTCTTGAAGATAAAATTTCTCTAAAAGGTGTTCGAATACCTATATATGAAGAAATTTATCAACCAATTTTAAAAAATTTAGAAAAAGAGGGCATAGAATTTATTAAAAGTTAATTAACATGGGGCAGGAATGAATATGTTTTAGCATATTCCATCATCTGCGTTGTAAAATCGTCAGGGTAATTAATTTTTACATCATTAATTTCTCCATTGCTATTTGTTATTAAAGTGTACTTTGGGTTAATAAAACCTCCATATGGTGCACTATTAAATTGCTTAGATCTTTCTAATACCTCTTTGTGTATGTCTAAATCAACCTGTACACCATAATCTTCAACTAAAGCTTGTCCTGCTTCAAAATCTCCTTCAGATGTAATACGTTGGATTTCTCGTAATAACTGACCAAAAATATTTTGCAATTTTTTGTAATCATTAACAACAAAGAATGTTTTTTCATTTTTAGTCTTTTTTTCAATGACATTATCAGATAGTCCTTTTTTATAAGCCCAGGATGAGACAAGTTGTCTGTTTCTCATATGGTCTTGCTCAATATTTTGCCCTACTTCAATCCTCCTCAATTGAAGCATTAATCCATTCCGGATGTAGGATTCATATTCTGCTTTACCGCATTCTAGAGATTCCATTAATCCAATCTCTACCAGTTTATCATTCATAATATAATATAATGCAACCAAGTCAGCTCTAGCTTCTTCTAATGTTGATTTATAGTTTTTTAATGTTTCTTTTGGTGTTCCAACTCCTTCATTTATTTTTCCTGAAGCATGACCAACAACCTCATGTAATAGTGTTCCCAGTTTATCAGCAGTCTCTCCATATTTTTGTGCACGATCAATTTCTTCCTGTGAATAACAAAATTCATTTAAGAAACCTGATCCGGTAGCGGCTCCACTATATGCTGCAATTAAATTTCCCAGACTTACAGATTTGGAGCCCTGTTCTGTCCGAATCCAATTATTGTTCGGCAAATTTACTCCAATTGGTGAAGAAGGTGATGCGTCACCTGATTCCATAGCGACAGTAACAACTTTATAACTTACTCCAACCACATTTTCTTTTTTGTGTTCATTCATAATACTAGAGTTGTCTTCAAACCACTGTACGTATTCATTAATCACTTCTGTTGTTTTTGAGGCTTCCATGTCTTTAATCTGTACAATTGACTCATAAGCACCTTTTCTTCCTGCAGCATCTCCATATACTTCTACAAAACCATTAATCCAGTCTATATCTGTTTGTGTTTTAACCCATTGCACACAGTACTGATCCCATTTTTTTATATCTCCAGTTGTATAGTATTCGATTAGTAATTCAAAAGATTTTTTTTGTTCCTCATTCTCTGCTACATCTTTCGCTTTTTCAATCCAATAAATCATTTCTTGTAAAGCATCACTATACATGCCACCTATTTTGTAGGTTTGTTCATAAATATTGCCTTCATTATCTTTATTAAGTTTAGAATTCAAACCATATTCTGGAGCCCTATCTTCAATCCCTCTTTGATAAAATGTGTTAACATCATTTTCAGTAATGTTAGGAGCGTAGTAATTATTTGCAGAATTAAGTATTATATCTATGCCAGCGTCTCTATTAACTCTCTTAGAATCTTTTTTGGAATTAAAAATAATATCATCTAAATCTCTCGCAAGATCCATTTTGTCTTCGCCTTCTAATAAAGGAAAGGCATAGTCTTGGGATGAGTTAGTTTCATTAATTAATTCATTAATAAAATACTCAGATGAAAATTTTGGTTCCATTTTTTTAGATGCATAGTGGTGGTGAATTCCCCCTGAGAACCATACTCTTTTTGTATATTCCATAAAATAATTAAATTCTTCAGTTTCTCTATCTCCTGGATAATTGGAAACTATAGTTTCCAATGTTCTTCGAACTCTTAAATTGTGTCTGTAATTTTGGTCAAATATTATATCTCGACCACTCAAAGATGCTTGTGATAAAAAATAAATTAATTTCTTTTGCCTTAATTCAAGATTTTCAAACCCTGGCACTTTGTACCTAATCATTTTTAAATCCGCAAATTGTTCAGTTAGATACTGAAATTTATCTTGTTTTTCGCTGTTTATGTTATTGCATGATAAAAAGAATAACATCGTAAGAGAGTATATGAGTATTTTATGTGTTTTCAATTTTTATTATTTTAAAAGTTATATAACTATAAAGAATCTTTTTTACATTCTTTTTTATATCTATTTTTTTTATTTTCCCATGTACAAGTACTGCCAGCTTCTCCATCTACGTTATAAGACTTGCATTTTTTCATATTGTTATAATTGTTTTTTTTTGAACAACTTCCTGTCCAGTTGCCAATTAATAGACCAAGTACTAGAAATGATATACATAAAGCAAGGACTGAGTAATTGTTATTTAATGGCATGTTATTGGTCATAAATGATTTATTTAGTGATTCAGAAAAAATGTAAATATACTTGAAATTTATCTTTTTAATTAGTCTTTGTTTCTAAAATAATGTTGCGTTCTTCTAGATATTGAATAATGAAATTATAGCACTCATGTTTTTGACCAATAATTTCAGGAGGAAATATGCCATAATCCGTAAATAAATTATTGATCACTAGATTAACTCCAGCTGTACATGTGTATCCTGTAGTTCTTGCCATAGATGTAGTGTCAGTGGAATGATCGTATTCGTCATATAGGTCAATCTGAACTTTTTTATTTTTATCGTTCATTATTATTCGCATCACAGTAAACTCTTGTTCTTTATCTTTTAAAAACCATTTTTCTTTTAAAATATCAGCAGTTATTTCAAGAGGTGTGTAGTTTTGATTATTCACTGTTCTTATTTTTTGATCAAAGAACCCTATGTCTTTAAGTAATTGTATTTTTTGCACATGTCCAGGGTATCTTAGAGTTTTTTCTATCATGTTTGGCACATGAGACATTGTGTATAATAAACTTCTCAGTCCATCGGTGTTAAATGCTTCTAAGTCGCCTGTTTGATCAAAGGATATTGTTTCTAATTCAGTTAGTGCTTCTTTAGTAACTATTTTACTATTTGCAAATATTCTAGCTGGTCTAATGTATTCTTCAATTACATCAATAGGAGAGAAAGGCGCTTTATACTCAAATGGTAATTCTTTTTTTTTAGGTAGTCCACCAACATAGCATTCATAGCTATCAATATCCATAGTTTGATCGTAATGTCCAAATAAGATATTGCCTAAGCCAGGAGCTACGCCAAAATCTACCAATGCAGTTACTTTATTTTTAATTGCTAAATCATTTAATTCAAGCGCATTTTCTGGAAAAAAGGATATGTCAACAACGTGCTTTTTTGCTTGTATAATAGTTTTTAAAGTTTGAAAGCCCATAAAGCCTGGTACAGCGCATACAACTACATCATATGGTTTGATTAGTTTTTGTATTTTTTCTAAATCTGATAGGTTTTGAGTAATAATTTGTAGACGTTGATTTTTTTTCTTTAGTTTTTGTAGTAAAATTTTATTAATATCGACTACAGTGACAGAGTAATTCTTAGATAAGTCATGCGCCATTGCACTACCGACTCTTCCGCCACCTAAAATAATGATTTGTTTCATGCTATGTTGTAGTTGCAATTTTATTATGAATTACATTAAATCCATAAAACATAATTAAAGAATATGTGATATTTGATAGCAACGTGTTGGTGAAAAATGGGATTGCTAGTGTGTAACATTCAATTAATCCAATTATATTTTTGGGATATAAAGATGAAAATAGAAAAACATTAAAATTTGTAATTAAAAAAAATAGTAAACTACCTAAAAAAGCAATATTGATAATTCTTAATCCAGTTTGTTTTTCTTTTAAATAAGATCCTAAAAAAACCATGATTACAAAACTTATGTAAACAGACGGGACTAAACTGTAGCCTAACATTAAGTCAGACATCAACATAATACACATTGGAATTGTGATAGCTAGTTTTTTATCTTTTAAAAATGCTCCTCCAAAAATCGCAATAGCACCTAGCGCAGTAAAATTAGGAGGGTGTGGAATAATACGTGTAATAACACCTAATAATATAAAACTAATTATTAAGATATTTCTTCTGTTTAGCATATTTAAATATTGATCATTTTTTTCAAATTTATTAAAAATTATGCAATCCTATTTTATATTTTTTTGTTTTGTGTTTTTTAAAAACCAATTTCAAATAAAATTATATCACATTATATGATTATATTTATATAACTATACTAATTTTTAATTGACGTAAAATTTATGAATTTAAATTATTTTCTAACTATATTTTTTTTCTCATTTTCGTGTGTTTTTGCACAAAACAACGATGAAATAACAAATGCATTATTAATTAACTGTGAATCTCCGGTATCTTCAACTACCATTGGTGCCAATTCAGATCAAACTCAATTAACAGAATGGGGTGTGAATGATTGCGGAACATCTGTTGACGATTCCGCAGGTGTTTGGTATTATATCGAGGGTGATGATGCTGATTACGTGCTTCGTATGTGTGGATCTTCTTTTGACACTAAACTGCATGTTTTTCAAGATGATGGATTTAATATTTCGTGCGTTACAGGTAACGATGATGGATATGTGTGTGAAGAGGATGAAAGTAGCTATTTACATTCTGAAGTCTCATTTTACGCTAGTTCAAATTATGACTATTATATATATGTAAGTGGCTATGGAAGTTATGAGGGCGATTTTGTATTAACTCTTTACTGTAATATACAAGGTTGTACAGATCCTTCTGCTGAAAATTATTGTGATTATTGTTTGCTTGATGATGAATCTTGCCAATATACTACTGGATGTATGGATATTGCTGCTTTAAATTTTAGTGAAGATAATGATATTTCAGATCCTGAATCATGTGAGTATCCAAGTGATTGTAATGATGATCAACAGTTAATTATGATTGACATAATAATTGGTTCTTGGTCAAGCGAAATAACATGGGAAATTCTGAACACATCTGATTCTCTTACAACTCAATTGGTGGCAAATAGCCCGCCTCTAAATTCATATTATTCAGATTATCAAATTTATACAACTTATGTTTGTTTAGATTTTGAAAATACATATACTTTTAATTCGTATGATTCTTATGGTGATGGCTGGAACGATGGTGGCTTGTATGAGTTAAGTATGTGCGATGGGGGAGTAATACTTGCTAATAACAATGAAACTGCTCCGGGCGGTTATGGTCAGGTAGAAGATATATTTATTGGTTCAGAAAATTGTGATTTGTATGGTTGTATGGATGAAGCAGCTTGTAATTATGATGGTACTGCTCAATATGAATCTAATTGTTTATATCCTCCTCAATACTATGATTGCATAGGAAATTGTATAAATGATTTAAATGCAAATGGAATTTGTGATGAATTAGATCTATATGGTTGTACTGATTCAGAAGTTATTAACTTTAACCCTGAAGCTACTTTTGATGATGGATCTTGCTTATATTCTTTAGAATGTTCGGAAGATGAAATTCAAATAGATGTATTGATTAATACAGATCCATATCCATATGAAACCTCGTTTACTATTAATGATAATCAAGGAGTATTATGGGCTACAGAAAATGAGGTTTTTCAGGATTCTTACACTGCTTATCCTTTTCAATACTGTTTACCAATCGATGGATGTTATGTTTTTAATTTATATGATAGTTATGGCGATGGGCTTTTTTCTAGTGGAGGTGCTCAGGTTTTTTATCAAGATAATCTTGTTTTAGAAAACCCAAATTTCAATTATAATAGTTCTATAACGATGAACTGTCCACCTGGTTATGATTGTAATACTGCTATTGAAATAGGCGTTGGAAATTATGTAACAGAGACAAGTGATTATTGGTATGTATTTACTCCCGAATCTAATGGTCAATATGATATCAATACATGTTCATCTAATTGCAATACAATAATATATGTATATGATTATTGCACTGGTCTTTTGCCAACAGAGGCAAATGATGCTACAATATATTATAACGATGATCTATGTGGAGTTCAATCTCAGGTATTCCCATTAATGTCAGCTGGTGAAACTTATTATATTAGAATCAAAGCCGACTGCAATAATATTGATTGGGAGTTAAACTATGTAGGTCCCGTTTCAGGATGTATAGATCCATCTGCATGTAATTTTAATCCTATTGCAGAGATAGATGATAATTCATGTATTTACCCAGGAAATCCTGATTGTGTAAATGGTCCTGATCTTCTTGTTATGCCTTTTGAAAATAGTATGTATTTACAAAACTATAGTAACGAAGATGGTTGTGCAATTGAAGAAGGTTGTCTTACTGGTTACGGAGATAGGTCCATCATTAGATTCGATACTTGGATTAAAAACGTAGGTAATTTAGATTATTTTATTGGTTCTGTTTCGGATAATGAAGAAACTAGTCAATTTGAGTGGGATGAATGTCATAATCACTGGCATTACAAAGGATATGCTGAATATGTTTTATTTGATTCTGATGGTCAAATTCTTCCTGTTGGGTTTAAAAATGGTTTTTGTGTTATGGATTTAGAGTGTAGTGGTGATGAAGAATTAGGAGTTCCTGCCGGAAATTATACATATGGATGTAGTATAATGGGTATTTCAGCTGGTTGTGGTGATATCTATGGATCTGGTCTTTCGTGTCAGTGGATTGATATTACTAATGTGCCTGATGGTGAATATACTTTTGTGGTTAGGACTAATTGGGATCAAGATCCAGATGCTTTAGGAAACATAGAGCTTAGTTATGAAAATAATTGGGAACAAACATGTATTGGAGTATTTACAAATGATGATGGAACTAAAGGTTATTATATGGCTATAGATATTGATAGTGATGGTATTTCTAATATAAATGATCCTGATGTGGATGGTGATGGTATTATGAATAGTTCTGATGATGATATTGATGGTGATGGATTATTAAATGATGTGGACAACCTAGCGTATGGTTTATCTGATTGCCCTGTGTATACTGATTGTTTTGGGGTCGAATTTGGAAATGCTCAGTATGATTGTAACGGTATTTGTGGAGGCGAATCAATGCCTGGAGATTTAAATTTAGATACTTCTTTGGATATATATGATCTTGAAGAATATTCTTTAAATATTGTTGCAGAAGATATAGATGCCAATTCTTGCAACGATTTAGATATGGATGGTAATATAACTGTTACCGATGTTGCATTACTTGTTAATTGTATAGAAAATTCAGAAGAAATTACAAGAGATAATCAGTCAGAACCATGTGAGTTTGGATTGGAAATTACTAATCCAAATGATACTGTTACTTTTAGCATTGGAGAGCTTAACTTAGAAGATGGCTACGTTGACATTCATATTTTAAACCCAAATAATGAAGTTTTAGGTTATCAATTTATAATGGGAAATATTTCAATTTCATCTATTGAAAATTTAGTTTCTGATTATCAGGTTGATATTAATTTTAATCCAGCAGGAATGGTTTTGGGTATTTCTTATCAGGATTCACTAATTATGAAGAATTATGAGCCAGCTCCATTATGTAGAATTTATTACTCATCTATAGAGTCAAATACTTGTATTGAATCTATAATTGATGTTGTTAATCAAGATTATGAAAATGTTATTATGATTAATGACACTGAATCATGTCAAGGTATAAATGTGGTTAATTATGACGGAATTTCTATTGCTATGTATCCAAATCCTGCATCTTACCAGGTTGCTTTGAAGCTTGAATTGAATAATAATTCCGACGTCTCAATTTCGATAAATAATGTTCTTGGTCAATCTTTGATGAAAGAGAATGACTACATGAAAGACTTATATAAAGAAATTGATATAAGTACGTATGGCAGTGGTGTTTACTTTGTCAATATTATGATAAATGACCAATTATTTGTCAAGCAACTTGTTATAGAATAAATTAAAATGAAAAAAAACACACTTTACTTATTGCTGTATATCTTTAGTATAACAATCTCTCAAACTACTCACACTATAAACGCAGGTTCTTATTACTACAACCCTAGCCAACTTACTATAAACGCCGGTGATATAGTACAATGGATAAATGACGGAGGTTTGCACGATGTTAACGGTGATATTAACTCTGTAAATAATGTCTCTTTTAATAACCCTGAATCGTTCAATTCTTCACCAATTAGTACCGTAGGTGCAGTGATTTATACTCATGAATTCATGATCCCTGGAACATATAATTATGATTGTTCTGTTGGAAGTCATGCGATAAATGGCATGACAGGAACAATAATTGTTCAACCCCCCTGTGAATGGGATTTAGTGTTTACAGCTAGTAATGCTACTATAGCTATTCAAGAATCGAATTTTGAAAATATAGTAATTCAAACTCCAACTGCAACAATTCCACTTACTGAAATAGATTGTCCAATGTGGATTGGTGTAATTTCTGATTCTAATCCTAATAACTTTTTTGGTTATACTCAGTGGAACAGTTCGGCTAATATTGGTCTTGCTGCGTGGGGGGATGATTCAACAACTTCTGAGATAGATGGTTTCATGGAGGGCGAATCCTATTATTTTGCCTTATGTATTAATGGCCTCACTACGATTTATTCAGACTATTCAACAGTAGTTATGTCTAATGACCCTCCTTTTACAAGTACTTATACTACTAATGGTTTTGCGTCTCTTGAGAGCGTCATATTTGATGCGTGGGATATTGACTCTAACTTATCTTCTTGTTTTTCTACTGATTTAAGTGATCATGAACAGAAAAAATCTTTAATAAAAGAGTTCGATTTATATGGCAGAGAAATTAAATCTAGCTCACATGCTGGCTTTAGTGTTCAGATCTTTAGTGACCAAACATTTATTAAAAAATATAGATTTTAAAATTGCGCTATCTTATCTGATACATATGTCCCAGAAAACAATTTTTCTTTCACTTCTTTGAAAGCATTTATTGTAACTTTTACATCATCATTAGTATGTGTCGCAGTTGGAATTAATCTTAACATTATTACTCCTTTTGGTACAACAGGATACGTCACTATTGAGCAAAAGATACCATAATTTTCTCTTAAGTCCACAGTTAAATTAGTTGCTTCACCAACTCCACCTGATAAAAATACTGGTGTGACACAACTTTGAGTGTCACCTAAATTAAATCCATTTTCTCTCAAGCCATTTTGAAGTTGATCAGTGATAGCCCACAGCTTTTTCTTCAAGCTATTATCTCTTCTAATTATTTCTAGTCTTTTTAATGCACCTACAACAATTGGCATCGGTAGTGATTTTGCAAAAATTTGAGAACGGGTATTATACTTAAGATATTCAATAACATCTTTATTAGAGCTAATAAATGCACCAATACTAGCAAAGCTTTTTGCAAATGTTCCGAAATATACATCTATCTGATCTTGAACGCCAAAGTGTTCTCCTGTTCCAATACCGTTATGTCCCATTGTTCCAACACCGTGTGCGTCATCAACAAATAATCTAAAAGAAAATTCTTGTTTAAGCGCACATATTTCTTTTAATTTTCCTAAGTCTCCCGCCATGCCAAACACTCCTTCAGTAATAACAAGGATTGATCCACCTGTCTCATTTATGATGTTAGTGGCTCTTTCTAGTTGCTTTTTTAGCTTCTCAATATTATTATGGGGATATTGGTATCTTTTTCCTAAATGTAGTCTTACACCGTCCAAAATGCATGCGTGTGATTCAGAGTCATATACAATTACATCTTGTCTATCAACGAGTGCGTCAATCGCAGAGTGCATGCCTTGATAACCAAAATTTAATAATATTGCATCTTCTTTTTGAGAGAACTCAGCTAATTCTTTTTCTAGTTGCTCATGAAATAATGAATCACCAGACATCATTCGAGAACCCATTGGTGTACCAAGACCGAATTTTTTAGCAGCATCGGCATCTGCTTTACGAACTTCAGGATGATTTGATAATCCAAGATAATTATTAATGCTCCAGCAAATTACTTCTTTATTATTGAAAATCATTTTACTTGCAATTTCTCCTTCAAGTTTTGGAAATGTAAAGTAGCCATGCGCATCTTTAGCATGTTGGCCTAGAGGACCTCGATTTTTTTTAATTTTTTCAAATAAATCCATAAGAAACTTTATTGAATTATCGCAAAAATACGATTTTAATAATAATTAAGTTATTAATAATAGTATTAGCTAATTATATTATATTTGCTCTCATGAGGTTTTTTTGCATAATATCATCTATTTTTTTCTTTTTTTCTTGTAGTGAGTATCAAAAAGTTTTAAAAAGTGACAATATAGAGTATAAATATACTAAGGCGCTAGAATATTATAATACTGCAGATTACCTAAAATCTTTACAATTGTTAGAAACTGTTTTGACTAATTTTAATGATCGTCAAAAATCAGAAGAAGTTTATTACCATTATATATATGCCACTTTTTATATCAAAGATTATGTTTCTGCGGCATATCATTTTAATAATTTTGCCTTAAAATTTCCTTCCTCATCTAAAAAAGAAGAAATGTCCTATATGTCTGCATACTGCTACTATCTACAAGCTCCCAGATATAATTTAGATCAAACTAATACATACGATGCAATAATCAAACTAGAAGCGTTCATTGATAGTTATCCTAATAGTAGTAGAATAAAAGATGCAACACAACTTATTATTAATTTAAATTTAAAACTTGAAAAAAAAGAGTTTGAAATTGTAAAACTATACTTTGACACAGGAAAGTATATGGCTTCGATTACCTCTGTTGATGATTTTTTAAATCGTTTTCCAGAGACATTAAATAAAGAAGATGTGTTTTTTATTCAAACACAATCTTATTATGAATTAGGAGTTAATAGTGTAGAAGAAAAGAAAGCTCAAAGAATAAAAGATGCTATATTTGCATGTAATAATTTTTTGTTAGCTTTTCCTTCGGGGAATTATGCTCAGGAAATAGAGTCTATTTATGAAAAATTAAAAGAAATACAAAATGGATTATAAAAAAACAAATGCAGCGAGAACAACTGTTTCTCGTGATCTTCAAGATTTAGCTAATAGTGTTGGCGGTAATGTTTATGAATTAATATCAATTTTACAACAAAGATCTAATCAAATTGGAGTTGAAATTAAGGAAGAGTTACTTGCAAAGCTTGATGAATTTGCTACACACTCTGATACTTTAGAGGAAGTTTTTGAGAACCAAGAACAAACGGAAATCTCTAGATTTTATGAAAGATTACCTAAGGCTACCTTAATTGCTATTCAAGAATTAATGGATGATCAAATCTATGTTAGGGAAAAAGTTAAAAAAGAATCTCTAGACTTAAATACTGAAGATTCATTAATAGATTTAAGTGATGAAAATCAAGAAGTTATTGATGATGAAAAATCAGATTCAAGTGCAGTGAAATCGGAAGAAGCCGATAGCTAAATCTATATACTTTATTCTTCAATTTTATGAAAAAAAATGATTCTCAGTCTGTTTTCTTTGGGAAAAAAATATTGATTGGAGTCACGGGTAGTATTGCAGCCTATAAAATACCTGAGTTGGTTAGGTTATTTGTAAAAAATGGAGCTGAGGTGAAAATTATTTTATCAAATGATGCTTGTAGTTTTGTTAGTCCTTTAGTTTTATCTACACTTTCTAAAAATAAGGTGATTTCAGATTTTGTTACTGAGGACAAAATGGAATGGCATAATCATGTTGAATTAGGTTTATGGGCAGATGTTTTTTTAATAGCACCTGCCACAGCAAATACGTTGTCTAAAATGGCAACAGGGTTGTGTGACAATATTTTGCTTGCAACATTTTTATCATGTACATGCCCGATTTTTTGTTCTCCCGCCATGGATCGAGACATGTATTTAAATAGAGCGAATTCTAAAAACTTAAGTCTTTTAAAAAAACGTAACATATACATTTTTAATGTTGATGAAGGTGAATTAGCTAGTGGTTTGCATGGGTTAGGAAGAATGAAAGATGTTAATTCTTTGTTTTTAGAAATGGCTAATTTTTTTTTACAATCATTGCCTCTTTTTGAAAAGAAAATACTTATTACAGCGGGACCAACATATGAGCAAATCGATCCTGTTCGTTTTATTGGTAATTTTTCTTCAGGTAAAATGGGTTGTGAGTTAGCCAAACAAGCTGCTAATCTTGGTGCCTCTGTTGACTTGATACTAGGTCCTTCTTCAGAAAGTTTAAGTCATCCCAGAATTACCATTTTTAATATTCAAACTGCTCAGCAAATGTTCAAAGCATGTGAGTCTAAATTTATTGATTGTGATATTGCTTTTTTTGCATCTGCTGTTTCAGATTTTAAACCAAGTTCTATAAAAAAGGAAAAAATAAATACAAAATCTATTATTATTGAAACTGAGCCTAATATTGATATTGTAAAAACATTATCATCTGATAAGATAAGTCAATTTATAGTTGGGTTTGCTTTAGAAACTCAAAACGAGGAGTCTAATGCGGTAAAAAAAATGAAGAATAAAAATATGGATTTAATTATTTTAAATTCACTTCGAGACAACCAATCAGGTTTTGGTTTTGATACAAATAAAATTACGATCATAGATAATGATTTAAATATTAAAAAATATCCATTGATGAAGAAAAGTGAAGTTGCAAAAGTTATTTTAGATGAAGTTTTATTTCATAAAAGTGAAATTCATCAATCAAATGCATTATAATATTATGAGATTTTTAGTGATTTTTTGTTTGTTTCCGATACTAGTATTTACACAAGAATTAAATTGTAAGATTAGTATTAACTATTCTTCTATACCTAGTCCTAATAGAGAGATGTTTAATTCTATGCGTCAAAGTATATATGAGTTTATGAATAATACAAACTGGACTAATGATAACTTTAATAATGAAGAGCGCATAGATTGTACAATTTTAATAAGAATAGATCAGCAACTATCTACAGATGAGTATTCGGGTTCAATGTCTATACAATCATCAAGACCTGTATATAAAACACTTTATAACAGTCCTATGTTAAATATTTTAGATAATCAGTTTAGATTTAGATACGTAGAATTTGAAACTCTTGAGTTCAATGAGAATACACATCTTTCTAATTTAACTTCTGTTTTAGCATATTATGCTTACCTAATTATAGGAGTAGATTATGATACCTTTGCATCTAAAGGTGGGGATGTTTTTTTTAAAAAAGCTGAAAAAATTGTTGCAAATGCTCAGTCTGACAATAATGCCTCTGGTTGGAAGTCATTTGAAGGGTTAGCTAACAGATATTGGTTGATAGAAAATTTATTAAGTTCAGATTTTTCAAATATGAGATTATTTAATTATAAGTATCATCGAGAGGGTTTGGATAAATTTACAGAAAAACCAGATTTTGTAAGAGAATATATTGCTGAAGCTATAATGTCTCTTAGAGAGGTGCACAATCAAAGACCTAGGGGATATTTATTACAGATTTTTTTTGATACTAAAACAGATGAAATAGTAAATATTTTTTCGCAAGGAAATTTGATGCAAGTAGATGATCTTATAACTTTATTAAACCAGATGTCAATTACTAATGCTGATAAATGGCAGAAAATTCTAAGTAAACAGTGATTTATGATTAATAAAATACTGATTAGTAATTATGCAATTATCGATCATCTTGAAGTAGATTTTTCACCAGGTTTCACTATTATTACTGGTGAGACAGGTGCGGGTAAGTCAATTATTTTAGGTGCATTGAACTTGTTGTTAGGCAATAGGTTTGATTCTATTAATTTTAAAGAAAAATCTAAAAAAGCAATTATCGAGGGCATCTTTAATATTTCTCACCTCAATCTTCAATTATTTTTTCAAGACCATAATCTCGACTATGATGATAGTCTGATTATTAGAAGAGAATTTTCTGCTGATGGAAAGTCAAGGTCATTTGTCAATGATTCTCCTGTTAAATTAGATTTGCTAAAAAAAATAGGTGTGTATTTAGTTGATATTCATTCTCAACATGAAAATTTATTAATAAACAATGATCAGTTTCAAATTAACCTCATTGATCAATACGCTATTAAAAATTTTCCAGCATTTAAAACAATTAAAAAAAGTTATTCTGATTTATTTCAAGATTTTATTATCGTTAACAACAGAATCCAATCAATAGAAAAACTTTTAAATCAGAGTATTGACTTAGAGTATAAGAAAAAAATAATTGATACAATTAATAAATTAAACTTGGTAGTTGGTGAGAAAAGTAAATTAGAAAGCCAGTATAATAAAATAAAAAATATTCATAAAATTAAAGAGTTTTTTTCAGAAATAATTCTACTATTAGATGACACAGAAACTTCTATTTTAACTCAACTAAATTTAGTTAGTTCAAAATTATTAGAATTAACTCAATATGATTCAAAATTACAGGATTTGTTAGTTAGAATAAAACAGAATGAAATTGATTTAAGAGATATCAATATGGAGTTTCATTCATTGAATCAGGAGTTAAGTATTAATTCTGAAAACATGGAATCCATAGAAGATAGAATTAATAGTATCAATTCTCTTGAAAAAGAATTAAATGTTTTTAGTATTAAAGAAATTTTAAATAAAAGAGATTCCTGGAGTAATGAGATTATTTCATTGGGTAAAATTTCGAATGAAATCGAGATGTTGCAATCAGAAAAAAAATCTATCCATACGCAGATGTCCGATTTGTCTATTCAAATTAACTCTATAAGAAATCAAGCGGCTTCAAAATTAACTCATAAAATAGAGAACGACTTGTTTCAGATAGGTATAAAAAATCCAAGTATTAAATTTGAAATTACAAGGGGAGATCAGTTCTTCTTTAACGGTTCTGATAACATAAGTATATTGTTTTCATCAAATAAAGGTTATGCATTAAAACCATTAGGTCAAATTGCTTCTGGCGGAGAAATTGCTCGTTTAATGTTATGCCTTAAGAAACAGCTTTTTTCAATAAATACTTTTTCAACTATTATTTTTGATGAAATTGATTCTGGTGTTTCGGGTGAAATTGGCAGAAAAATGGGACGTATCTTACAAAATATTGCTATTAATGGTCAGGTTATTTGTATAACACATTTGCCTCAAATTGCATCCATTGGCAAATATCATTACCGTGTTTCTAAAATTGATAACGATGATTCTTCTCAGACTATTATTAGTGAAATTATGTCACATGATAGAGTTTTAGAGATTGCAAGGATGTTAAGTGGCGACGAAGTAAATGATGAGGCTATTGCTAATGCCAAAAAAATGCTAGATATTTGATAAAATTTAAAAACTTATGGGAAATAATTTATTAAAAGGCAAAAAAGGGATAATTTTTGGGGCTTTAGATGAAAAGTCTATTGCTTGGAAGGTCGCAGAAGAAGCAGTTAGCAATGGAGCTGATATTATTTTAACAAATGCTCCAATTGCATTAAGAATGGGGTCTATTCATGAACTAGCAAAAAAATGCAACTCAAAAGTTATTGCTGCTGATGCCACTTCAATTAATGATTTAGAAAACTTATTTAATACAGCCATGGTTGATTTTGACGGAAAAATTGATTTTGTATTACATTCGATAGGGATGTCTGTAAATGTTCGAAAGAAACGTGCTTATACTGATTTGAATTATGATTTTTTAATAAAAGGTTTAGATGTGTCAGCAATTTCTTTTCATAAAATGCTACAGGTAGCCTATAAGTTAAATGCAATTAATGATTATGGGTCAATTTTAGCATTATCATATATTGCTGCTCAGCGAACTTTTCCAGATTATAATGATATGGCTGAAAATAAATCATATTTAGAATCTGTTGCTCGAAGTTTTGGCTATCATTATGGTAAGAATCATAATATTCGAGTTAATACCATTTCACAATCGCCTACATTAACAACTGCAGGAAGTGGCGTGTTAGGTTTTGATGCTTTTTTTGAGTATGCTAATAAGATTTCTCCTATGGGTAATGCGAGTGCAGAGGATTGTGCAAAATATTGCGTGTCTTTATTTTCTGACTATACACGTATGGTTACCATGCAAAATTTGTTTCATGATGGTGGTTTTTCAAGTACTGGTGTTTCTCAGGAAATAATAGATATGATGGAAAAGAAATAAATAACTGAGAGTTTATTTTGTTTTCTTTTTAATAATTATTTTATCATTTTTCAGGTCGATATTTATTTTATCTCCCTCTTTAATTTTTCCAGAAATAATGTATTCAGCTAAAATGTCTTCAATATATTTTTGTATAACACGTTTTAGAGGTCTAGCTCCAAATTTTTCATCAAATCCCTTTTGTGATAGGTATTCTTTTGCTTTTGCTGATAATGTAATCTTGTAATTTAATTTATTAATCCTATTAATGACCTTAGTTAATTCAATTTCAATAATTTGATTAATGTCATTTTGATTTAAATGATTAAATAATATCACATCATCTAATCTGTTTAAAAATTCTGGTGCAAATGCTTTTTGTAACGACTTTTCAATTACACTTTTAGTTTGTTGACCTAGATTTTCTTTGCGTGCTGTTGTACTAAAACCTAATCCTTTGCCAATAGTTTTTAATTTTCGAGTACCTAAATTAGAAGTCATGATAATAATAGTATTTTTAAAATCAATTTTTCGTCCCAGTCCATCTGTCATGATTCCATCATCCATTACCTGAAGTAATAAATTAAAAACATCTGGATGAGCTTTTTCAATTTCATCTAATAAAATAATTGAATATGGTTTTCTTCTCACCTTTTCTGTTAGTTGTCCCCCTTCTTCGTATCCAACATAACCCGGAGGTGCGCCAACGAGTCTTGATATCGCAAACTTCTCCATATACTCACTCATGTCAACTCTGATTAAGTTGTTTTCAGAATCAAATAGATAGTTCGCTAATTCTTTGGCAAGTTGTGTTTTTCCTACACCAGTAGGCCCAAGAAATATAAATGATCCAATGGGTTTATTTGGGTCTTTGAGCCCTGCTCGATTTCTTTGAATTGCAGTGACAATTTTTTTGATTGCTTCATCCTGTCCAATGATTTTATTATTTAAATCGTCTTCCATTTTTGACAATCTCATACTTTCAGTTTGAGCAATTCTTTGAACCGGAATGCCTGTCATCATCGATATTACTTCTGAAACATTGTCTTCTGAAACAATTTCTCTATTTTCTTTTATGCTTTCTTCCCATTTAATTTGTTCTTTAATTAAAATAGATTCTGTTTCTTTTTCTGTATCTCTTAACTTGGCAGCTTCTTCATATTTTTGTTTTTTAACAACCTCTTTTTTTTCTTCTTGAATCAATTGTAATTTATCTTCAAGCTCTACAATTTCTTTAGGAACATTAATATTGGTAATATGAACTCTAGAGCCTGCTTCGTCTAGTGCGTCAATAGCTTTGTCAGGTAGAAAACGATCACTAATATATCGATCTGTTAATGCAACACATGCATTGATTGCATCTTCAGAATATGTCACATTATGATGATCTTCATATCTTTCTTTGATATTGTTTAATATCTGTATAGTTTCAGAAATTGATGTTGGTTCAATTATTACTTTTTGAAATCTTCTCTCAAGAGCCCCGTCTTTTTCAATGTGTTGTCTATATTCATCTAGTGTTGTAGCTCCAATACATTGCAGGTCACCTCTCGCTAGAGCAGGTTTAAACATGTTAGAAGCATCTAAAGATCCTGTAGATCCTCCTGCACCTACGATAGTATGTATTTCGTCAATAAATAGTATAATATTTGGGTTTTTTTCTAATTCACCCATTACAGCTTTCATTCGTTCTTCGAATTGCCCTCTATATTTTGTCCCTGCTACTAATGATGCTAGGTCAAGTGCTATAACTCGCTTATTAAATAATACACGTGACACTTTTTTCTGTATAATTCGAGTAGCTAATCCCTCAGCTATTGCGGATTTTCCTACACCAGGTTCACCAATAAGTAGAGGGTTATTTTTTTTTCTTCTTGAAAGAATCTGTGAAACTCTCTCAATTTCTTTGGTTCTGCCTATAACTGGGTCTAATTTACCATCTTCAGCATATTGTGTCAGGTCTCTACCAAAATTATCTAAAACTGGTGTGTTCGATCTAGTTTTTTTAGAACCAATATTGCCAGAAAACTTTTCACTGCTCTTTGACATTTCTTCACCTTTGTCATGTTCAGAAATCGAAGCTTTTGTATGTTTTTCAGCAAGGTGTTTATCTTGTGATTCGTCTTTTTCTTCTAATTTATTAATAAATAATTCTTTTATTTTTTCGTATGTGATATGATAATTTCTTAAAAATTTTGTTGTTGGATCATCATTGTTTCTCAAAATACATAATAAAAGATGTGTAGTTCCAATCATTCCAGAGTTGAAGACTCGAGCTTCTAAAAACGTTGTTTTTAACGCTTTTTCAGCTTCTTTTTTTAGTGGAATTTGAGCTTTTTTAATAGTGTCATTGCTAGATCTACTGACAGCAAAGTTTTCAATTTCAGTTCGCAAGGTTTCTATATTGACTCCAAGTGAGTTTAATAAATTAATTGCGCTAGAATTTTTTAATCTAATAATACCTAAAATAAAATGTTCTGTTCCAATACAATTATTAGATAAACGTAAAGCTTCATCTCGGCTAAAACCAATAACATCTTTTATATTTGCTGAGAAGTTTTCTTCCATATTAATTTAATATAACATCTATTTTCAAATATAAGATAATATTACATTTTATTCTTATCATTAATTGTCATTATTTTTTTTTAAAAAAGTTTATGATTTATGTTTAAAATTATTCAGAATAACATTATCTTGTATCTAACTATAAAAAACATAAAAAAAACATGTCTGAAAGAGAAAAAATCATCAAAATAAACATTGAAAATGAAATGAAGTCTTCTTACATTGACTATTCAATGAGTGTCATCGTGTCAAGAGCCTTGCCTGATGTGAGGGACGGCTTTAAACCGGTTCATAGAAGAGTTTTGTTTGGAATGTATGAGCTAGGGGTCTTGTCAAATCGTTCGTATAAAAAATCTGCTAGAATTGTTGGAGAGGTTTTAGGTAAGTATCATCCACATGGTGACACTTCTGTTTATGATTCAATGGTCCGTATGGCACAAGATTGGTCATTAAGGTATCAGCTTGTTGATGGACAAGGAAATTTTGGATCCATTGATGGAGATAGTCCAGCTGCTATGAGATATACTGAAGCTAGATTAAGAAAGGTGAGTGAGGAAATGTTATCAGATATTGACAAAGATACAGTTGATTTTCAGTTAAATTTTGATGACACTTTGAATGAACCTACTGTTTTACCAACTCGAATTCCAAATTTACTTGTCAATGGTGCTTCTGGTATAGCTGTTGGGATGGCTACCAATATGCCTCCTCATAATTTAACAGAAGTGGTTGATGGAGTATGTGCATGTATTGATAATCCAGAGATAAGCATTTCAGAATTAATACAATTTATTAAGGCTCCTGACTTCCCAACTGGAGGTATCATTTATGGTTATTCGGGTGTTAAGGATGCTTTAGAAACGGGTAGGGGTAGAGTTGTCATGAGAGCTAAAGTTTCATTCGAAGAAAAAAATGGTAAAGATTTAATTATTGTGAATGAACTACCTTATCAAGTTAATAAGGCAGATATGATAATTAAAACCGCAGATTTAGTTAACTCAAAAAAAATAGAAGGAATTTCAGATATAAGAGATGAATCTGATCGAAATGGGATGAGAATAGTTTATGTTTTAAAAAGAGATGCTATTCCTAATATTGTTTTAAATCAGTTATATAAATATACACAACTTCAAACTTCTTTTAGTGTCAATAATATTGCCTTAGTAAAGGGACGACCAATGTTATTAAATGTAAAACAATTAGTAGAATACTTTATTGAACATAGACATGATGTTGTGGTTAGAAGGACAAAGTATGAATTAAAGCAAGCTGAAAAGAGAGCTCATATTTTAGAAGGACTATTGATTGCTTTGGATAATCTGGACGAGGTTATTAGTTTAATTCGAAATTCAAAAACACCTGAAGAGGCAAAAAATGGGTTGATCTCAAAATTTGAATTGACAGAAATTCAGAGTAAGGCCATCTTAGATTTAAGATTACAAAAATTAACTGGTTTAGAAGTTACTAAACTTAAGGACGAACATGCAGAATTAATGAAGTTAATTTCTGATTTAAAAACTTTATTATCAGATAAAGTTTTGAGGATGAACATCATTAAAGATGAATTATTAGAAGTTAAAGAAAAGTATGCTGATAATAGAAGAACAACTATTGATTACGCGGGTGGTGATCTAACAATAGAAGATATGATTCCTGATGAAAAAGTGGTAATTACTATTTCACATTTTGGGTATGTTAAAAGAACGCCATTGTCTGAATATCGTATTCAAAATAGAGGAGGTGTTGGGCACAGAGGAGTTACTACTAGAGATGATGATTTTGTTGAACACATTTTTGTTGCAACAAATCATAACTATATGTTATTTTTTACACAAGCTGGAAAATGTTTTTGGATGAGAGTGTATCAAATACCAGAAGGATCAAAAACATCAAAAGGCAGAGCTATTCAAAACTTAATCAATTTGCCATCTGATGACAAGGTTATGGCTTATTTGAATGTGAAAGATCTTAAAGATCAGGATTATTTGAATAATCATTATGTTATTATGTGTACTGCTAAGGGTATTGTTAAGAAAACATGCTTAGAAGCATATTCTAGACCAAGACAAAATGGAATTAATGCAATTGGTATTAGAGAAGGTGATAGTTTGTTAGAAGCAAAATTAACAAATGGAGATAGTGATGTAATGATCGCAGCTAATTCTGGTAAAGCAATTAGATTTCACGAGTCAAAAGTTCGATCAATGGGAAGAGGTGCATCTGGTGTAAGAGGTATTATGTTATCAGATAAAGATAGTGTCGTTGGCATGATATGTGTAAATAATTTAGAGTCTCATGTATTAGTTGTGTCTGAGAATGGCTATGGTAAAAGGTCTGACATAGATTCATATAGAGTAACTAATAGAGGAGGAAAAGGTGTTAAAACAATTAATATCACATCTAAAACAGGGAAGTTGATTGCTATAAAAAATGTAATTGACGAAGATGGTTTGATGATTATTAATAAAAGTGGCGTAATGATTAGAATGAAGGTGGAGTCAATGCGTGTAATGGGGCGTGCTACACAAGGAGTTAAGTTAATTAACTTGAAGGATTCCGATCAAATATCATCTGTAGCCAAGGTTGAGATTAGTAGTGATGATGAGACAGAAGACATTAATTCAAATGAGGAAGAAAATATAAATCAAATAATTAATAATTCCTCTAATGAATCAGATGAAAATAGCCCTGATTCATCACATCATTCTGATGATATACAGGCAGGTGATGTTGTTAATTAGAACACTAAATTTATTTATTAAAATTATTTATGATGAAAAATATTGTATTCTTAATTACTATGGTGTTTTGCTGTAGTCTTTTTGGTCAAAAAACAGATGTTACTAACTCATTATTATATTATGAAGATTTTTTAAAAAAACAAGATGTGAATGATTTATATAATGCACGTGAAGCAAGTGATCAAGCAACAATAAAAATTGACAAAGGAGCTGTATTAAAGTCGAAGCAATTATCAAAGTATTTTCATAGTAGGGGGAGTATTTACTTATCATTATTTGAAAAAACATGGTTTGATGATGGAGTCACTGTAGATTTTGATTTTTTATCTATTGCATCTATTTCATTTACTCAGGATATTGAAAATGAAGGAAATAATTCTAAAGAATCCAATTCAAAATTACAAAGATGTGCATTGTTATATCAAGATGCAGGCTATTCTGAATATGAAAATAAAAATTATGTATCTTCAGAAGATAAATTCGCTAGGGCGGTTGGTATAAATACAACTTTGTCTATTAACTTAATAGATACACTCAATATGTTTTATGCTGCTGTAACATCTTTTCTTGCAGAAGATTTTGATAAGTGTATTAATTGGTCTAATAAGCTGATAGTTGTAAATCCTTTAGAAGAAAAATATCATTTGAGGTTAATTGCTTCATATAAAGAAAAAGGTGATATAGAAGGTCAAATTGAGGCTATTAATAATGCAAGAAAAAGTATCCCCAATTCGAAGAATATTATATTAGAAGAAGTTAATTACTATATCTCAATTGAGAATAATGAACTTTTATTAAAAAGTTTGGATAAAGCTGTTAATTCTGATCCAGAAAACCCGATTCTTCATGCTGTTTTAGGTCAGACTTATAGTAGTTTGGGAGACTATACAAAAGCAAAATTATCTTACGAGAGAGTACTGGAAATTGATCCGGATTATGTGGATGCACACAACAATATAGCTGCTATCTACCTTGAGGAAGCTAATACGTTTATAGAACAAAAAGATGCATTGCCACTAAGTGCTTCATCAAAAAAGTATAATAGTTTGTCAAGTAAAATAAAGACACTTAGATTGAAGGCATTACCTTATTTAGAAAAAGTGCTTTTTTTACAGCCTACTGACGAATCTATAATTGAAACACTGAAGCAGATTTATTATCAGTTAGAGATGGATAAAAAAAGTATGGCAATGAAAAAATTAATGGGTTTATCTGACGAACAAAAAGTAACTTTTGTTGAAGAATTTTTCTTAAAAGGTGGAGGTAACAGCCCTCAAGATTAAATTTAGCTCTCTTGAATTTTATTTAATTTTTCTTCAATTTTTTGTGATATGCTATCAGCATCCATTAGAGATTGACAACAAAGATGATCAAGATTTTCTTTAATGAATTTTAATAAATCTACTAATTCTTGTATTTTCTCTTTTTCAGTCATCTTTTTTTTTTTGCTAATATAAAAACTATTTTTCTTGTTTAATAATTATGGTTTTTTTAGTTAAAATTTATTAAATTTAGACGCCCACGTAGGATATGTTTGAGAAATTAACACCAATATTATTTACTTTTTGTTTGTTATAGCTAAGGCGGGTCTGGTCTAGTTTAGATTGCAGAATTACTGAATTATAACAACTGAGTTATCGTATCTTTTTGAATTTCTTTTAAACTCTTATGTGGGTTTTTATTTTACAAGAGATACTTTTCCTATATATTCTTTCGATTCTCCCGTTATTGTCAAAAATGTTACTCTATAGGAATAAACATCTTGTGTAACTATATTATTTTGATATGTTCCATCCCATCCTGTTTGATAATCATTTGTTGAAAACAATAGTTTACCCCATCTATCATAAATTAACATTTCATAAGAATCTTCAATAAAACCGTTAATAACAGGCTGAAATACTTCATTTATATCATCTTGATTGATAGTAAAGATATTAGGTATATAGGCTTCAGTATTACTATAAATATGAATTATTTGACATGTTTCAGATGTACATCCGTTGTTATCTTCTATTGTTAAACAGACAGTATATTGTCCATCTTGTTCGTATATGTGAGATGGATTTTGAAGATTTGACATATTGCCATCATCAAAATCCCAATACCAATTTATTATAGATGCCTCATAATTTGAAAAATCTGTAAAATCAACTAATTGTAGTATCTCAGTATTATATGTTGATGTTTCAAATTCAGCAATTGGATCATCCCAGGTTTGTACTAGAACTTCTTCTGAAATAATTTCACAACCATTAATATCGTATGCACTAACAGTTATTAATCCGTCCCATTGTTCAAAATTTTCATATTGAAAGTACCATTGATCATTTTCATTCCATATAAATGATGTTACTTCTCCCCAGGATGTTGTAACTAAACCTTGCAGTGTTCCTGTGCCTCCGTCTGCATTAAAATCAATATATGCATTATTGAAACAATCCATGTCGTTAAAACTTATGAATTCAAGATTTATTTCAGGAGGTTCTTCTAAAATAATGGATATTATATTTTGACATTGTAAGCCATCTGTGATAATACACTCGTATTCTCCTGGCGATAAATTGGAGATATCTTCGCTAATACTAGAAAAGTTATTTGGGCCAGTCCAATTATAATTGTATGGAGGATATCCACCTAATGAAGATAAAGAAATAAAACCATCATATACATTATTGCACGATAAATTATATCCATTATAATTTGAAATATCGTTAATTGTAACTTCCAGGTTTTGAAAGTTTATATTAATGTAACTGGAAACTGCAGCACATGGATCAGATATTATCCATTCAATTGTATTGGAACCAATACTTAAATTATTGACTATAGTATTCGGATTACTTGGATCTTCTAATACACCAGTTCCAGTAATAATGTTCCAGTATCCAGTTTCATTGTAATTAGGAGTATTTCCATTTAATTCAAAATAATTTTCACAAACATCTGTGTTTTGGCCCGCATTTGAAATAAGGGTAGAGTTAATGTAATTAATAGAAACTTGATCAGATACATCTTCGCATAAGATTGGTGATATTGTCCATTGAAAAATATTCTCACCTTCGTTTAAGTCACTAACTATTGTATTTGGGTCATTAATATTATTGATAATTCCACCTCCTGATATGATACTCCAAAAACCTGTTTCATTATTTTGTGTGTTGTTACTGTTTAAAGTTGTATAATTTTCACATACTAATTGATTATTACCTGCATCAACAAATGGTTCTTCTTCAAATGTGATAATTACTTGGCTTGTCCCAATTTCATCAGTGCATATTGCTGAAACTGTCCATTGAAAAATATTTTCTCCAGGACTTAATGAATTCACTTCTGTAATTGGAGAATTTAATTCTGTAAAATCTCCGTTTCCAGATATAATTGACCACATTCCTGTTTCTCCGTCTAGTAATGAATTAGCTGATAATGTAGTATAATCATCACATATTTCTTGATTTTCGCCAGCATTAGAGGTTGGTGCAGAATTTATAATTGGGGTTATGTTATCTGCTAAAACATATCCACATTCTGCATCTTCATCTGCTTTAAAACATGCAAATGTAATATGAGAGTAATTATCACTTGGTGTAAATTCTACAGTGTAGGTTTCCCAATCCTCATTAGTGACAGGGCCTGATGACCACAATAATTCTTGTTCTGAGCATAGGTCAAATCCGCCAAAGACCTTCACCTCTCCTATTGTTGTTTCAATTGGTGGTGGGTCAGCCCAAATGTCAGGAGTTAGTCCATTTGCTAAGTCAATTGTAAAACTGTATGGACAACCATTTGCAGACATAGGACTACTTAGTTCTTGTCCAAATCCTTCTTGAAATTCACTTAATCCAGGTTGACTAGTATATGGGGTGATATGTCCAAAACCTATATAGCTACTGCCTTCACTTGGTGGTAATGTTACATAAAAGGTTCCTGGTTGAGTATCAGGTGTGGCATAATCACCGTATCCAGGGACAAAAAATCCAAATGGCATACAATTTTGCCATGGTTCAGGTGTAATTCCCCAGCCTGTAGGTCCTTCTAAGCCTGGATTGACCACTGTTAATTGTCCAATTAGTATGTAAGGTATAAATACTATAATAATGATATATTTCATTATTTTTTAATTTAATTTAATTTCATAATTAATGCCTTGATGTTTAAGTACAGATTTGATTTTAATTGCAAAAAACACAATATATAGAAAACAAAAAACGGTGATTATGTAAGAGTTGTGTATACTCCATATGTCTGCTATTTTTCCCTGTAAAGGTGGAATAACTGCTCCCCCTAAAATCATCATAATTAAAAAAGATGAACCTTGAGAAGTGTAATTTTTTAGACCAGCTATACTTAAAGAAAATATACACGGCCACATTATTGAGCAAAATAAACCGCCGCTTAAAAATGCATAAATACTTACGATTCCTGTAGTAAAAATACCATATAGCATAGCAATAATTGCAAGTATACTAAATATTAACAATGTCTTAATTGGTTGTTCTTTTCCTAGTAAGAAACCAAGAATTTGAATTAAAATACATATTGAAAATAATTTTAAAGAATCTATTTCACTGCCTCTCAGATCAATAAAAAATAAAACAATCATAAATGCTATATAAGGAATAATTACAAATAAAATATTTTTAAAAAGCTTTGAGGGATTGAATATTGTAATGGCGCCTAGCCATCTTCCAATCATCAAACTACCCCAGTACATTGCTATAAAGTGCGAGTTTTTAGATTCACTTATATTTCCAAATTCGGATGTTTTTAATAGTGCACCTAAATTACTTTGAATAGTTACTTCAACTCCTACGTAGCAAAATATTGCAATCATTCCAAGAATTAATTGTGGGTATTTCATTGCACCCCAGTTTTGCAAATTTTTATTTTTTATAAAAAGAGGTTTGCTGATTATGTATAAAATAAAAAACAACATTAAAATCAATGTAATAGTACTTAAATAATCACTATTCTTAATATTATTATTTAGACTTAAAATTGTAAAAATTAGTATTGAGAATGTTAGTGTTATAAATAATTTATTTGTTTTGCTAGTATTGGCTACCTGACTATTTGCCACTGTATTTGGTAAGTTTTTAGAATAATGCAAAAAAATAGCAATCAATATAAATAATATAGCAACAAAAAGGTATAGTAAATTAATGTTGTAAATATCAGTCTTTGAGCTATGAATACCTCCAAATAATAATAAACTTAGGACAATGGGGCCAATTGTTGTCCCCAGAGAATTTATTCCTCCTGCAAAATTTAACCTATGAGAACCAGTTTCTTTAGGTCCTAGTGAAATTGTAAATGGATTTGCGGACGTTTGTTGTAGGCAAAATCCGCTAGCTAGAATAAATAATGCTAAGAGAATTAATTCAAAAGATCCTATATTAATTGCTGGAATCATTAATAGTGCCCCAATTACTGATATTAATAATCCATATATAATAGATTTTTTATATCCCCAATTATTAATTAAGTCTTTTTTATGGTATGATGAATACATAAAAAGAAAGAATCCTCCAATATAATATGCTCCATAAAATGCTGAGTCAATTAATTGTGACTGAAATTGATTTAAACTAAAATAATCTTTGCAAAATGGTATAAATACACCATTTGAAGCTGCAATAAAACCCCAAAAGAAAAATACGGTCACAAGTGTAATAAGTGCAGAAAAATTATTTATTTTTTTTGACATGGGTTGTTAATTTATAATCCATTATATTTATCATAAACATATAATTTAATACATTTAAATCACTTTAAATAATTCTATATGAATAAATATATACTTATTTTAATTTCAATTTTCACTTTTGGAGAAATAATATCTCAAGAGGACACAACATTTGTTCAGGCGCATAATTATGTTGATTTAGATTGGAATGGAAATTATGACGCGTGGGGCTTTTTTCCTGATGGCACAACATCTTACAGAAAGATTTTAATGCATTATGATATGCGTTGTTCTTCAAGTGGTTGTAGTGGCTGGGATTATACAACAAAAATTATCATTTTAAAAGAAGATAATCTTGATGAAGAAGGAAATCTAACTTTTATTAATGATCAAACATTAGCAAATGTTGTTACACCATATGGGACATATATGCAAGGTAGTGGATCAGAGGGGTTTTCTCCTAACTGGGTTCAAAGATATACCTATGATGTAACAGATTTTGCTCATTTATTAGTTGACTCTGTCAAAATGAGAGCTTTCTACGGAGGTTGGTCAACAGGATTTAATGTTACATTAAATTTTGAATTTATAGAGGGAACACCACCAAGAAATGTATTAAATGTTCAAAATCTATGGTCTGGAAGTAATTCTTATTCAAGCATGGTAGAAGTATTACCAGATACATCTATTTTTATTCCTCAAGAAGCTAAAAACTCTGCTATGCGTGTTACCATTAGTGGTCACGGCCAAGATGGCGAATTTACAGATGGAGTAAATTACTATCTTAAATTAGACAATAATAATCTGTATACTCAGGAAATATGGAGAGATGATTGTGGCGAAGTTGCACTATATCCACAAGGTGGAACATGGGTTTATGATAGAGCTAATTGGTGTCCAGGGGATAAGGCAACTACTAGAAAACATGAGTTAACTTCTTATTTGACAACAGGTCAAGATAATTTATTAGATTTTGATATTTATAAATCTAATTGGAATCCCGCAGAAGCTAGTTATATATATGATGTTCAGTTAATCACATATGAGGAGCCAAATTTCTCTTTAGACGCTGTTATGGAGGATATTATAGCACCTTCTACAAAACAAGAACACTTTAGATTTAATCCTTCATGCTCTAATCCAATAGTTAAAATAAAAAATCAAGGATCACAGACATTAACTAGTGTTGAGATTATATATGGTTTTGAAGGATATACACAAAACTCATATTCTTGGTTAGGAAGTTTAGAAATAGGGGAGACTGAGAAAGTAGAGCTGCCTCCAATAAATTGGTATTCATGGGAAGAAAAAGTTCCTTTTTATGCTAGAGTAGAAGCTCCTAATAGTAGTGTTGATGAATATAACGTTAATGATCTACTGTATTCAGACTATGAATTCATAGAAGAATACCCAAGTACATTTGCAATGTGGTTTAAAACAAACAATGTTCCCAATGAAAGTTCTTATGAGCTAAGAGATAATGATGGTAATTTATTGTTTTCTAGAAGTGGTATGTCTGCAAATACAATTTACAAGGATACCTTTGATCTAGATCCAGGATGTTATAAATTCCAGATATTAGATACAGGAGGTAACCAATACACCAATGAAGATGGTTTGTCATGGTGGGCCAATAATGATGGTTCAGGGTATGCTAGATTAAAAAATTTACCTGGTGGATTTTTCAAGTATTATGAAGATGATTTTGGAACAGAATTGACTGATTACTTTAGAATAGGAGACTACTCAATAGGTTTAAATTATAATACGTTTTCATCACCATTTGTAGAGATATATCCTAATCCTGCTAATAATACTCTTTTTATAGAATTAGAACTTATTGATCAATCAGATGTTTCAGTTTTACTCACTGATCTTAATGGAAAGATAATTCATGATATAGATTATTGTAATTTTAAAAATGGGGCTATAAATTTGAATATTGAGTCATTAAATAGTGGAGTCTACAATTGTTTTATTGTAGCTCAAAACAGTGTTTTTAATAAAAAAGTCATTGTAGTGAAATAATACTTATTTTCTTAATATGTGTTGTGAATTTTTTTGTACAATTTTACCTTCGGGGACTCCTTTTTTCCATAGTGCTTCTTCAAGAGTTCCATTTTGATGATGTAAAAAACCTTGACCAGTCATGTAACCTTCTTGAAATCCTCCAACATACATTTCCCCCGATTTCATAAACAATGTACCACTACCATCAGGTGCGTTTTTATCAAACTCTCCTATGTAAAGATTTTCTCTAGAAAAAAGAGTGCCTTCTCCATCATATAGACCTTTGACAAAGTCTCCAACATATATTGTCCCATCATCCCAGACCAAAGTACCTTTTCCACTAGGGACACCGTTCCACCAATTTCCTATATACAGAGTACCATCTTTGTACTTTTGAGCACCATATCCGTTATTACAATTACCTGAGATACATTGAGCGCTCAATTGCGTTACAGAAAATAAAATAATAATTAATAGGAACTTTTTCATTTTTTGAAGATTTTTTTAAATTTTAAAGGTAAAGATAATGAAATATATTATGTCTTACTTTAACTCCTTTAATGGAATACGTTCTTTAATAATAGTATTTACTAAAATACTAGAAATTATAATTATAGATCCAACATAAAACTCTATAGACATTTTCTCTTCTTCTCCAAAGACAATTATTGCTAGAATAATTGAGTATATAGGTTCTAAATTCACACTTAAATTCACAGTAAATGGTGTTATTTTTTTCATAACTTCAATACTAGCATAAAATGCAAATGCTGTACAAATTAATGCGAGTATAGCAATATAAATAATGTCATTTTTGTTAGGTAATACAGAGGTGTCAAATTGTCCTCTTGACACAAGGTAAATAGTTATTGCAAATGCTCCGCCAAACATTTCCCAGGTAGTTATTGAAAGTGCTTGATGTTTTTTTTTGAATTAATTCGTGGTTTAAAACTGTAAAAAGAGCGGCAAAAAATGCAGAGATAATAGAAAGAAAAATAGCTTCGCTAAAATTTCTTTCATATTTAAAAACAATTGCTATACCAATAATTACTAGTATAGATAACCCAATTTCATAGGTTAAAATTTTTTTTTTTTGAATTATTGGTTCTAAGATAGCTGTGAATAATGATATACTAGATAAACAAATTAAAGCAAGTGAAACAGTTGATAGTTTTATCGCTTCAAAAAAACATATCCAATGTAAGGCGATTATTAAACCAATAAAACAATAATATGCAATGTGTTTTGAGTTAAGTTTAGTATTTAATTTTCTAAATTGATTTACGGTGAGTAATGCTATAAAGGCTATCGTCATTCGATTCCACACTAAAGCTATTGAATTTAAGTCAATTAATTTGCCTAAAATACCCGTGAAACCCCAGATGACAATAATTATATGTAAAAGAACAAGACTATTATTCTTTGATAGGTTCATAAGTTTTTTTATTTAAATAGATTATTCCACTACAGCCAATTATAATAATGATTATTGCAATAATTTGTGCCTGAGTTAGTTCAATGTGATAAGGAAAAATAGAGTTACTATGTAAAATTGTATACTTTTCAGTTACTCTTATTATTTCTATCAAAAATCTTTCTATTCCGTTTATTATTAAGTAAATACAAAATACTGTTCCAGACTTGTTAATATATTTTCTAATATTCCATAAAAATATAAACGCAATAATACAAAATATTGCCTCATATAATGAGGTTGGATGTACAGTGTGCGAGAGTTGATAACAATATTTACCGACACAACCTTCGATGAGTTCTCCAAAAGGAGGTAGTCCTGAGCCATCACCTTGAAATTCAATGACGTTTCTAGGAAATTTATAGCCCCATAACCAGTCAGGAAAAAAAATAGGTTTGTTATTTGCGTTAGCGATAATACCCCAATCACCATCTCCTGAAAAATGACAGCCTAGACGACCGACGCCATATGCTAAAATCAATGATGGTGCAAATACATCAGAAAGGTCAAAAACTTTAATATTATTACTTTTTGCATAAAGAATAACAAAAATAGTTCCAAAAATAAAACCGCCATAAAAAGTTAAACCACTAAACGACAATAGAGCTGAGATGGGGTCTTGTAATAAATAGTCTATGTTTTCAAAAACTGCAAATAATTTTGCTCCGATTATTCCGCTTATTGCAGCTACTAATATAAAATTCCATGTTAGTTGCGATGGTTTAACATGTAAATTTGTGAATTTTTTGTTGTGATAATTAGCGTAATAAGTATAAATACTTGTTATAATAAAAAATAATAATCCTAAAAAAAAATTTCCTTCTGAGGAAATAAGTATTTTTTGAGGAACTTGGGTAAATAATGAATAATTTTTTATGATATAAAGAATTTTATACCCAACTAAAAAACTCATTATTCCATTAAAAATATAATCAACGACTAAACCGCGTACTTGTCTTTTTCTATCAATCGTAATTGTTTTTAATACACCATTTAATTCTAATTGCAAAAAACTTTTGTATATAAAGTAACCTCCTAGACCAAAAGCTAGAACAATAAAAAATCCAAAAGTTTGTATCGGTAGCGGTACAAAGATTCCTGTTAAACTTTCAATAAAATGGCTAATTGTAGGATATGTCATTGTTCAGTATTAATTATTTGACCGGAAGCATAGGTCAAATTGTTATATTCTATTTTATTAATTTTCACTTTCTTTAATGAGTTTTGCATATTTAGCTCATACTTTGATTTTATTTTGATATAGTTTTCAGTAAACCCATATATGTATCCATATTTATCTTGATTTTCAAATAGAACGCTATGAGTTTTTCCTATATTATTTTGATAAAATGATTGTCTTTTTTTGTCAGAAAGATTTCTTAGGATTTGACTTCTAATTTTTTTTATATTGACATCAATATGACCAGTCATATTTTTTGCCTCAGTATTTTCTCTCTCAGAGTAAGAAAAAACATGTAAATATGAAACTTTTAGTGATTTTATAAAATTCACAGTTTCATTGAAATGACGATCTGTTTCTCCAGGAAAACCAACTATTACATCTACCCCGATACAGGCATTTGGTATTGTTTTGTTGATTGTATTTATTAAATCTCGATAATGTTTAGTTAAATATCTTCTTTTCATTAATTTTAAAACTTCATCACTTCCTGATTGTAATGGGATATGGAAGTGAGGAAGTAAAACTTTAGATTTTCTTATAAGATTAATAATTTTTCTATCAAGTAAATTTGGTTCAATAGATGATATGCGAACTCTAATTTGCTCTATTTTATTTATTTCTTCTAATAAATCTATTAGTTTTTTGCTCTGAATGGTTTTAAAATCTCCTAAATTAATTCCTGTTAAAACTACTTCTTTTATTCCATCTTCTTTTAATTTAATAATTCGCCGAATTATATTTTCAATATTATCACTTCTGCTTTTACCTCTCGCAAGTGGTATCGTGCAAAATGTGCACTTATAGTTGCATCCATCTTGTACTTTTAAAAAAGATCTTGTCCTGTTACCGAAAGAAAATGAGGCTTTAAAGCTATCTAATTTGCTAGATTTTTTTATTATAATTTCTGCCGTTTCACGTTTTTCTAATCTTTCTAAGTATTTTTTTAGTTTAAATTTCTCATTATTACCTAAAATCAAATCAACACCTTTAATTTGTGCAATTTCTTTAGGTTTTAATTGTGCATAACATCCCATTACAACAGTTTTTGCATATGGATTTTTTTTAAGAGCTTTTCTAACTAAGTACTGACATTCTTTATTTGCATTTTCTGTTACAGTACAAGTGTTTATGACATAGATGTCAGCATTTTTATTAAAATCAACTTCTTTGTAGCCAAATTTTTTCACTTCATCAGCAATGAAAGAAGTCTCTGAAAAATTTAATTTACAGCCTAATGTGTGAAATGCTATATTCATGTTCTGCAAATATAAAATAATAGAATATTAAATATAATATTACAGATACTTTATATTTGAAAAAAAATATAATTTTATTTTATGGGTGTTTTATATTTTGTGTGGACGTTTTGGTGTTTTTTTATTACTTTTTTAGTATATCTTTTTTTCTTGCCTTTAAATTTAGTTTTAGTATTTTGTTTAGGACAATATGGTAGAGATATTTTTGTCCGTTATCACCACTACATTGGTAAAATACTTTTATTTCTATATGGCATGATTAAAGTTGTAAAAGGCCATTTTCCAATCAGTAATAAACAACCTTGTATATATATAGCAAATCATAAATCATATTTAGACGTGATTATTATTGCATCATTAGTTAGTCAGAATATTAAATATTTAGGCAAAGCAGAAGTTTTTAAATGGCCTTTATTTGGATTTTTTGCTAAATACTCTGGTCAAATTCCTGTTCAAAGAGAAGATAAACAATCTAGAAATAAAGCATATGAGTCAATGAAACAATCTTTAGGCGAAGGATTCTCAATTGTTTTATTCCCAGAGGGTGGATGGCGAAATAATGGAGATGAAAACTACCCAAATCCTTATGGTTATGAAACAAATAGTATGCTAAATCCATTTAGAAATGGAGCTTTTCGATTAGCTATCGAAACAAAAGTGCCAATTATTCCTATTGCTTTGTTAAATGCTGGTGAAAAATTTTCTTCTAAAACTATGAGAATTATTCCAGGTAAACTGTTTGTATATGTTTTTGACGCTATTCATGTAATAGGTAATGAAGACCCATTCAAATTGAATAAGAAATGTTATGATATGATATGCGAAAAACTAATAAATAAAGTACTATGATTATTTGGAAAATCAAATATTATAGTGAATTGAGTACGGATTTATTGTATCAAATTCTAAAGGTAAGACAAGAGGTTTTTATTATTGAACAAAAATGTAATTATTTAGACGCAGATGATTTTGACCAGTTTTCTTATCATTTAATGGGTTTTAAAAAAAATAAACTAGTAGCATATATGCGTATTGTGCGTGAAGGATATATATATGAAAACATGTCTTTTGGAAGGATCTTAGTTATTAAAGAATATAGAAAACTTGGCATTGGTCAGTCTCTTATAGAACAAGCACTAAGTCATTTTGCAAAATTTAAAAAAGTTATTGTTCTTTCGGCTCAATCATATTTAATTAATTTCTACGAAAAATATAATTTTGAAAAAGTTGGGAATGAGTATTTAGAAGATAATATTCCTCATATTAAAATGATAAGACATGGATAATGTATACTTCAATGGAACTTTTTGCAAAAAAAGTAAATTTTCTATTTTGTATTCAAATAGAGCCTTTCAGTATGGAGATGCTTTTTTTGATACCATTAGGTGTCATAAAGGTTCTCCTTTATTTTGGGAGGCACATTATTTTCGTATTGCAGCTTCATTTTACATAATGAAAATGTCTCCTCCTGATGATTTTGAAATGAAAAAATTAAAATCTATTGTTAAAAATCTACTATTAAAAAACAATTTAGCATCTTCTTCCTCAAGAGTTAAAATCACTTTTTTTAGAAATTCAGGTGGTTATTATTCTCCAAAAGATCATAGTGTTAGTGTTTTGATTGAATCTGAGAAGATAGCAGATACATTATATAAATTAAATAAATCGGGTTTAAGGGTAGGTTCGTATAAAGATAATTTTATTTCAAAACATAGTCTAAGTAATATTAAAACTACAAATAAAGCACTTAATGTTCTTGCATCAATTTATGCTCAAGATAATGGTTTCGATGATTGTTTACTGCTTAATAACGAAAAAAATATTGTAGAGTCTACTTCAGGAAATATATTTATTGTCTCCGATGATAATATAAAAACACCTCTTTTAAGTGAAGGTTGCATTGATGGTATAATAAGAAAAGTACTCTTAAATGAACATGAATTCAATATAAAAGAAGAAATTATAACTTTTTTAGATATTCTAAATGCTCAGGAAGTTTTTTTTACTAATGTAATCCAAGGTGTGTCCTGGGTCTCTAGTATAAAAAATACAGATTTTGTTAATTATAAATCTACAGAAATTTTAGACTTCTTAAACAAGAAGTACTTTGTTTAATTTAAGTGAAAATCATTAGGGGCAGTTGCCCATACGCTATATTCTTGGTTTATGTTAATTAATAAATTTGACCATTCAAGATTTTGTTTGATATCTTTCAGTTCCATTTCGTGAATAAGCCATGAGCCCTCTTTTATCTCATTGTTTAATTGATTCTTTTCCCAGCCTGTATATCCCAAAAGAAATAAAATTTCATTATCCTTGATTTTATTTGATTGTAATAATGTTATAACATCCTCCAAATCACCTCCATAATAAAGATCATTTATTATATGTGTACTATTTGAGATTAAATCAGAATTTTTATGGATAAAAAACATATGATTAGTATCTACAGGACCGCCATAGTTGAAGCAATGTTCACTACCTATTTCTTTAATTATTAAATCTATTGAAGAGTTAGTTGATTTGTTTAGGATAAAACCCATTGTGCCTTCTTTGTTGGATTCAACAATAAGAATTATAGTTTTTTCAAATCTTGAATCTTCCATAAAAGGTTTAGAAATTAGAATTGTGCCGCTTTTAATTTCATTTTTCATAATGTTAATATATAAAATATTTTATACTAAATTTATGCTATAATACATTATTCGTATGAAAAAAATTCAAAATATAAGAACAAATTATAATC
Organism: Flavobacteriales bacterium; assembly: GCA_002701365.1. Lineage (GTDB taxonomy): Bacteria > Bacteroidota > Bacteroidia > Flavobacteriales > TMED113 > SP256. The sequence goes on along the minus strand of NZUK01000009.1, from coordinate 35,067 downwards.
TATATAAAATGACTAAAGATAGTTTACATTATTCTCCAATAGAACAGTTTAAACTTTGGTTTAGTCAACTAGAATACTGTAGTGATTTTAATTCAACTACATTGTCAACATATAGTAAGGAAAATGGTGTTCAAAGTAGAATAGTTTTATTAAAAGATATTAAGAAAGATGGCTTTGTGTTTTATACCAATTACAATAGTTTAAAAGCACGACAAATTAGTCAAAATAACAATGTTTCTCTTTGTTTTTTTTGGCCTCAATTTCAGCGTCAAGTCCGTGTACAAGGTCTTGCATTTAAATTATCTGAAAGAATTTCAAAATCCTATTTTAAACAACGCCCTAAACAATCTCAAATTGCTGCTTGGATTTCTGATCAAAGTTCCGTTGTTGTTAATAGAAAAAAATTAGAAGAAAAGTTTACAGAAATGTACAGTCAATTTCAGTCTATTGATATTCCAAAGCCAAAGTTTTGGGGAGGATATAAAGTCAAGCCTTTTTCTATTGAATTTTGGCAGGGGAGGCCAGACAGGATGCACGACAGATTTCTATATCAAAAAAAAGGTTATAAGTGGATTGTTAATAGATTGTGCCCTTAGTACAACTAGTATATAATATCAAAAGTAGATTCAACTTTTTTATTGCTAATAAATCCATTATAAAATTCTTGCGCTGTAATTTCTTTGCCATTTTCAGTTTTAATTTTTTCAATATTAAATATTTGTGAACCATTTGTTACAATTAAGTTTTCTTTATCTAAGAATTTAATTTGAATGTCTTTGGCGGTATTTTTAGATAAATCATTTACTTTTTCTTGAAAATTATTCACTTTTGTAATAATAATTTTCATTGTTTGGTTTTGGTTTATTTTTATTGTTGTTTTTACGCCAGGGGGAGACATGCCTCTTATAAAATCATACATCTCTTTTATGGTTTTTGATTCCCAGAATTTAGCGTCTAATTGAAGATCTGATTTTTTAATTTTACGAGCATATTTGTGTTGTCTTTCTGATGTGTCTTGTTGTTGTTGTCGATTACATGTGTTGTTAAAAATACTTTTTATAGTTTGAAAAATAATTTGATCACTTTCTTGCATTAGTATATTATATAATTCATCCAGGTGACAATTTGGTTTAATCTTGACTTTTGATTGATGTATGATATCTCCTGTGTCAATTTTATCATTTATATAAAAAGTTGTTAATCCTGTTTCTTTTTCACCATTTATGATCGCCCAATTTATAGGTGCAGCACCTCTATATTTAGGTAATAAGGATGCATGTAAATTGATTGTCCCATGTTTTGGTATTTTAAATAAAATTTCTGGCAATTTTTTAAATGCAACGACTATAATTAAATCTAGGTTTAATTTGGTTATTTTTTCTATAAATATTGTATCACTTAATTCAGTTGGGGTAAATATTTTGAGATTCAACTTTTTTCCTAATTTTTTAACATCTGACTCTTGTTTTTTTTGTCCTCTTCCAGATATTCTATCTTGAATAGTTACAAGGCCTACTAATTTATAGTTTAATTCTTTTTGATATTTATAAATTGCTTCTAATGAGGCAGTAGCAAAATGAGGTGTTCCACAAAATAAAATATTTTTCATTATATACTATTAATTATAAATTTAAGTCTTTTTGAGATTGATTCTTGAGGAATATCTATGATTTTATATTTTAAATTCAAATATGTTTTTCGTAAAAATTTGTCAATTTTTTTTGCTTCCTCAAACGTTTCTTTTCTATTGTTTGTTTGCTTATAAATCTTTTGCCATGGATTAGTGTAAAAAACTTTACTATAATATCTATATTGATGAATATCCTTTTCCCATGAAACAGGATATTTTTCATTCCAATATTTCATATATGCAATAACATCTATTAAACTTCTGTCATAAAAAGCTACTTTTTGGCAATTAATATTGAATTGTTCTTTTCTTGATTTAAAAATATGTTTGCTGATTAATAATTTATTCCCCGTGATCTGAAGATCGATATTTAGAGGTCTTATTTCAGAAAAACAAGTGTATCCTATCTTTTTTAGCTCATTAATAATAGTCGTTTTTCCACTACCTGGAGGTCCACTAATTATTATTTTTTCATTTTTCATTATTACTAATTTACATTTTATTTATTTTTATCAAATTATTAATATCAAATGATACCAATTAAAGAAACATTTTTGTCTATTCAGGGAGAGGGCTATTATGCAGGCTATGCATCTTTTTTTATTAGAACTCAGGGTTGCGATATTGGTTGTCATTGGTGTGATGAGCCAAACTCTTGGAGTTTAAATAAAGGAATTAATAAAACAGCTTCAGAATTATTGTCTGAACTGAATGATTTTAAAACTAATATTGTGATTTTTACAGGAGGCGAACCACTCATGCATGACTTAACTAATGTGGTTGATGTTTTTTCTCGCCAAGGTTATCAAATGCATTTGGAAACATCAGGAGCATACAAGTTAAGTGGGAAATGGGATTGGATTACACTTTCCCCAAAAAAAATTAAGCATCCTCTTCCAGAAATTTATCCAATGGCTTCAGAGTTAAAAGTCGTGGTTTATAATCATCATGATTTTGAATGGGCACTTGATCAAGAAAAAAAAGTTCCTCCTTCTTGTTTATTATATCTTCAGCCTGAATGGAGTAAACTTAAAAGCATGCAACCAGAAATCATTAAATTTATATCTCAAAATCCAAGGTGGAAGTTGTCTTTACAAATGCATAAATATTTAAATATAAAATGAGACTATTAGCATTGTTTTTATTATTGAATATTAGTGTAGTATATAGCCAAAATAAATGTAGATCGTCTAAAAAAAAAATCAGTAAGGTAGAAAAGTATCTACTTGCTGGTGAAATTAATAAATCCATTGAATTATTGTCAGTTATTCAATTAAAATGTAATGAGTCTGATTTTTTAAATTCTGTTGGAGATATTTACTATTCGTTAAGTGATTTAGAAAATGCTTATATGTTTTATTTTAAAAATTACACCATCCATGGTTTAGTTAACACAAATAGAATGTCAGTTGCAAATTTCCTAACTTCCTCATATAAAAGAGGGTATTATTCGACATTTAATGATGTTATATCAGATCCTAATTTTAATGCTAGTAATTATACGCAAATACATGACTTGATAAGTCAAAATAATTTTGCATTTGAATCTAAAAGAAAAGATCTTAAAATAAAGACTCGGTCGTTAGATATTAATTCCTTTGCTGATGAGTATTTTCCTTCAATGCCAATTAATTCGGATATTTTAATTTACACATATAGAAATCAAATTAAAGAATTTCCCGATGAAGATTTTTATATATCACGAAAAGAATTCAATACCTGGAATTCACCAATTCGTTTAGGTGAAAATATTAATAGTGAATATAGTGAAGGGGCATTATCAGTTAGTTTAGATGGTTGCAATGTTTTTTTTGCCTCCTGTCATAGGCCTGATAGTTATGGTGGTTGCGATATATATTATTCCTCACTCATTAATGATACTTTATGGTCTCCTGCTTATAATTTGGGTAGTATTATAAATACTAAATACTGGGAATCTCAACCATCAATTTCTGCAGATGGTAATTTATTATTTTTTGTAAGTAATAGACATGGCGGTTATGGTGGTAAAGATATTTGGATGACTAGAAAACATGATAATTCGTGGTCTATACCAATTAATTTAGGGCCCTCTGTTAACACTTCTTCTGACGAGTCAACACCGTTTTTACATTTTGATAATAAAACATTTTATTTTGCTTCCAAAGGTCATAAAGGCTTAGGAGGTTTTGATTTATATATCGCTCACATTGATAGTTTAGATGATATTCATGATGTTACTAATTTAGGATATCCAATTAATTCTCATTATGATGAATCTGGTTTAATAGTCTCTAAAGATGGGTTAACAGCATATTATAATACTAATAAAAATAAAAATTTAGATATATATTCTTTTGAATTGCCTCTTGAATTCCGATCTAATCGTGTTGCAACAATTCATGGTCAAGTTATTGACTCTATTAGTCGCATTGGGATTGAAACTGAGATTTTAATTAATCAAGTAGATCATAGTAGATCTTCCAGTATTAGATCTAGTCAGCAAGGGTTGTTTTCTTGCTCTCTACCTGTTGCATCAAATTTTACAATCAGTGTTTTATGTGGTGGATATGATTTTTTTTCATCAAATTATATACTTGACCCCGATGAGTTAAATAAAAATATTAAGATTGTATTGAATAGGTTAAATATTGGCAATAAAATTAGTTTAGACAATATATATTATGATTTTGACGATTACTCACTTAAAGCGTCTTCTTTACTTGAAATTAAAAGATTTGCTACTTATTTAATTGTAAATTCTAATTTAAAAGTTGAAATTGGTGGACATACAGATGATGTAGGATCAGAGAGTTATAATAATACATTATCTAAAAAAAGAGCAAAATCTGTATACGACGCATTAATTAATTATGGAGTTTCATCGAATCAATTAACGTTTAAAGGATATGGTTACTCGGATCCGATATTTGATAATAAATCTGATGAGGCAAGATTACAGAATAGACGAACAGAAGTTAAAGTAATAGGTTCATATGAATAAAAAAGTTAAAATTGTAGAATGCCCAAGGGATGCAATGCAAGGTTTAAACCAAATTGTTCCGACAAAGCTTAAGGCTGAGTACATTAATTCGTTAATTAAAGTAGGCTTTGAATATATTGATTTTGGAAGTTTTGTTTCATCTAAAATTGTTCCTCAAATGTCTGATACTATTGATGTTCTGAAATTATTAAATATTGATTCCAATACCTCTTTACTTGCAGTTGTTTTAAATAAAAAAGGTGCAGAAGTCGCAGCTTCATTTGATGAGATTAAAATACTAGGATATCCTTTTTCAATTTCTGAAATATTTCAAAAAAAGAATTCTAATAAAAGTATTAAGGAGTCACTACATGTTGTTGATCAAATTATTGAAATATGTTATCAAAATAACAAAAAGCCTTTGATATATTTTTCTATGGCTTTTGGCAATCCTTATAATGAAGTATGGGATAAGTCAATTTTGTTAAATTACATTAATCAAATAAAAAACAAAGGAGTTAATCTTATTTCCTTAGCAGATACAATTGGCAATTCAGACACCAATTCAATACGTGACATTTTCTACTCCTGTGCAGTCAATTTTACAGATTTAGATATTGGGTTGCATTTGCATTCGCATCCTAGTGATTCTTTTAACAAAATACAATCTGCTTGGCAATCAGGTTGCAGGCGTTTTGATGTTGCAATTAGTGGGTATGGTGGTTGTCCATTTGCTCAAGATCAACTTGTTGGTAATATTTCTACCCAACAATTATTAAATTTTTTAGCAAAAAACAATCTTGAACACTCTTTAGATCTATTAGCGTTAGAAAATTCATATAATAAATCAAGAGATATTTTTGATTAATTCAATAGTTGCTATTGCACAATCAACACCTTTGTTACCCATCTTTCCCCCTGATCTGTCGTAAGCTTGTTGATGATTTAAGTCAGTTAGAACACATAAAATAAAAGGTATATCAAATAAAATATTTAAATCTTTGATTCCATGACATACTGCGTTAGAAATAAAATCAAAATGAGGAGTTTCTCCTTTTATAATACTCCCAATAACAATAACTGCATCTAATTCAGCCTTATTTAATATTTTTTTTGCTCCAAAAATTAATTCAAAACTTCCAGGAACTTCTAATGTGTAGATGTCCTTTTTTTTTGCTCCGTGGCTTTCTAATGTTTGATAACAACCATTATAGAGTTTTTCAGTAATCTCTATGTTCCATTGAGATTTTACTAATCCGATTTTTTTTCCTTTAATTGAATGATTGTTGACGCGAATCTTATCAGATGAGTTTTTCATTGATTATTTTGAAGTTTGGTTCTCAATTTTTTTAATGTACTTTTCTATATTTTTTGCGCTGGTAGATTCTGGATAATCTTTTTGAATAGTTTGATAACATTTAACTGCGTTACTATAATCTTCTTGTACCTCATATAATCTAGCACACTTTATTAATGTAATAGGCGTTGTTAGCATATTTTTGTTAATCTCAATCGACTCTTTGTAATATTCAATAGCTTCTTTTGGTTGATTTATCTCAGAAAAAGCATCCCCGATAGCTGCTTTAGAAATAGATAATAGTAATAAATCATCAGTTTTGTACTTATCAAGTATTTTAATTGCATTTGCATATTCACCAGTATTTAGATAGCAGATTCCAGCATAGTATTTCGCTAGTTTTCCAGATTTTGTTTTGGAGTAGTTATCGATTATATCTAATAGTCCTTCAAAATTGTCATTTCCGTTTAAAGCTAATTGAAACGAATCTTTTTCAAAATACTGTTCAGCGATAAATAATTGTTTTTGTGCTTTATTGTTTAGTGGATTAAGATATAGATTGTTTATTCCATAATAAGCAAGGAAAATTACTATAATTCCAGTTATTACTGCAGATATTAACTTACTATTATCTTCAATAAATTGTTCAGTCTTACTTAGCCCCTCTTCTATATTTGCAAATTGTTTTTCTGTTGTCTCTTTTTTTTTCATAAAAAATTTATTTTGCGGCAAAATTAAGTTATTTTATGGTATTATTTTATATAAATAATTATGATTTTAAAATTTATTTCATTGTTAAACTTTAAAAACCATGGAAATTTAAAGGTAGACTTTATAAATGAAGTAAATTGTTTCTTAGGAAATAATGGTGTTGGCAAAACTAATTTATTAGACGCAATTTATTATTTATCTTTTTCTAAAAGTTACTATAATTCCTTAGAGCTAGATAACGTAAAAAATGGTGAAGACTTCTTTATGATTAAAGGTTTATTTATGAGCGACAATGAAGTGGATTCGGAAGTTACATGCTCTTTTTTAAATAATAAAAAAAAAGTAAAATTTAACAATAAAAACTATGTTAAATTATCTGATCATATAGGTAGATTTCCGTCAGTTATAATTACACCACTAGATAGTAAACTTGTTTTAGGTGGTGCAGATGAGCGAAGAAGATTTGTTGATAAAACTCTTTCTCAGATAGATAATAATTATTTAGTTAATTTAATTTCGTACAATAAAATTTTAAGACAGCGAAATACATTGTTAAAGAAATTTATCATAAATTCAGTTAATAGTGATCTACTAGCAACATATGATAGTAAGTTGTCGGAGTTAGGTACTAGAATTTATTTAAGAAGAAAAGATTATACAGCTCAGTTGGCAGGTGATATTCAAAAATATTATGATATAATTTCACAAAATGATGAACAAATTCAAGTTGTTTATAAATCAGAATTAGAGCAATTTTCATTTATAGATTTATTAAATCAAAATCGAAAAAAAGATCAAATTTTAACATATACAAGTTCTGGAGTTCATAGAGATGACTTTATTTTTAGTATAAATTCTCAAAGTCTTAGAAAATCAGGCTCTCAGGGACAACAAAAAACTTTTATTATTGCACTAAAATTTGCTTACTTTGATTTATTAAAGAGTATTTCCAATATTCTACCTTTGCTATTGTTGGATGATATTTTTGATAAATTAGATAACGATAGAGTTGAGCAAATAATTAAAATTTTAAATAATAATCAATTTGGACAAATTTTCATTACTGATACTAATTTTCAGCGTATTGATTTAATTATGAATAAAGTTAATATCCAGTGCAAATACTTCATGTTTAATAAAAAAGGTTTATATGAGAAGAAGTTTAAAAACTAAAAGATTTTCTGATCTATTTGATGATTTTATTCGACAAAAAAAACATAATCATCATCGAGAAAAGACATTGTCTTCAATATGGGAAAATGTAGTTGGCTACAATATCTTGATTGCAACTCAAAACATTAGTTTAAATAATAATACTTTATGTATTATTATTACTGACCCTAAAGTAAAAAATACATTAATTCTTCAAAAACGGGAATTGTTGCAAAAAATACAACGTTTTAATCCACGTATTTCTAGTCTTGTTATTAAATAAAGAATTAATTAGAAAAATGAAAATCTCCTTCTATCTGAGCATTTTCATCACTATCGGAACCATGTATTGCATTTGCGTCAATTGATTTTGCATACATGTTTCGAATAGTTCCCTCATCTGCTTCTTCAGGATTTGTATTACCTATAAGTTTTCTAAAGTCTTCTACTGCATTTTCTTTTTCTAAAATAGCAGCTATGATAGGTCCTGAAGTGATGTATTGAATTAAGTCGTTAAAAAAAACTTTTCCTTTGTGGATTTCATAAAATTTTTCTGCAGAATCTTTATCTAGTTGTGTCAGCTTCATTGCAATCAATTTAAATCCTGCTTTTTCAATATGTGCTATTATTAATCCTGCATATCCATTCTCCATGGCATCAGGTTTAATCATAGTAAATGTTCTATTTTTTCTCATGTTAATAAATTTTGATCGAATTTAATTAAAAAAAGACGATCTAGCAATATCATAATTTATATTATTTTTGTTTTATGTTTAGTTTTGATTATCCTCTTATTAAAAAAAAATTATCTCAAAGAAGAAATATTATTATTACTACCCACAAATCGCCTGACGGTGATGCGTTAGGATCTTCTTTAGCCTTGTTCCATGCATTATCTTCTTTTCATGATGTAAGTGTTATAGTCCCAAATGATTATCCACATTATTTAAAATGGTTACCCGGCAATAATAATGTTTTTATTTACGAGGGTAATGAGCAAGAATCTGATAAGCTAATAAATCAATCTGATATCATTTTTTGTTTAGATTTTAATAAAGTTTATAGAGTTGATACTATGGAAGTAGTGTTGCAAAAAAATCAATCATATAAAATTATGATTGATCACCACCAAGACCCAGATGATTTTTGCGATCAAGTTTTATCGAACAGTAATATTGCATCTACAGCAGAGTTGATACATGACTTTTTAAAAGAAATAGATTGTAGATTTAATCAAGAAATAGCAACTTGCTTGTACACAGGTATTGTGACAGATACTGGTAGTTTTAAATACTCAGGCGTCACTTCGAAAACACATGAAGTCATTAGTTATTTGATGAAATTTGACATTAATCATACACTTATTCATAATAATTTATTTGACAATCAAAATAAATCAAGATTTGATTTATTAAGAGTTTGTTTGAATAATTTAACATTGATAAAAGAAAAGAATGCTGCAATTATTTTTTTAAAGGAAAAAGATTTAATTGAATTCAATTATCAAAAAGGCGACTCAGAAGGGTTTGTTAATTTTCCCTTAAGTTTAAAAAATATTACTATTTCCATTTTTTTAGTTGAATTTAAAGATGGAATTAAATTATCGTTCAGATCACAAAGTGATTTTGATGTTAATATGTTTGCAAAAAAATATTTTAATGGAGGAGGGCATAAGAATGCTGCTGGTGGTTTTTTGAATTATCGAAACATAGATAAAGCTCTTGATTATGTTAGAACATGTTTTCAATGATTTTTCAAATGTCTAGAATATCCATATTTTTATTTATTATTGTTTTATTTTCTTGTACAAAACGATATCAATCTAGAGTTATGCATGAATATGATGCTTCTAAAGATGTATTTATAGAGGCAAATAGAACTATTATTCAAAACGAAGAAAATAAAATAGATTCAATGTTAACACAATCTACTAATTTTTTTATTAAAGATTCAAGTGGAATAAGATTATTCATTGATCCATACAGTCAAGAAATTGACAATAAACCTAAAGATGGTGATAACGTATTAGTAGCCTACAATTGCGTGCTATTTGAAGATCATAATCTTATTAATGATGATATTTTAATTGACACAATCTCGTTTCAAATAGGTTATTCAAAACAAATGAGAGGACTTAATTATGCAATAAAACGTATGAAAACTGGTGATAAAGCAAAGATTGTAATACCTTCGTACTTAGGTTTTGGAATGTCAGGATATGGTAAAATAGTTCCTCCTTATTCCACGTTATTATTAAATGTTCAATTATTAAAAATTAAAGAATGAAAAAAATAGCTCTTATAAATACAATTACTATTGTTTTAAGTTTTTTGTTTATATCTTGCACAGGAACAAAATTAAATGATGGTATGTATGCAAAAATAACTACAAATAAAGGTGACATCATGATTAATCTTTTTTATGATAAAACACCTCTGACTGTTGCAAACTTTATATGTTTGGCAGAAGGTCTAATTCCAGAGTCAAAAAAACCTTTTTATGATGATTTAAAATTTCATCGTGTTATCGATGATTTTATGATCCAAGGAGGTTGTCCTCTGGGTAATGGTACAGGTGATCCTGGTTATAAATTTGCCGATGAATTCCACCCTGACTTAAAACATGATGGTCCTGGTATTCTATCTATGGCAAATTCGGGGCCAAACACTAACGGCTCTCAATTCTTTATCACACACAAAGAAACACCTTGGTTAGATGGTAAACACTCTGTTTTTGGCAAGGTTGCCAATGAGAGTAGCCAAAGTGTTATTAATTCAATTGTTCAAGATGATATGATTCAAAAGGTGATAATTATTAGAGAAGGTTCTGCAGCAAAAAAGTTTAATGCTCTTGAAGTATTTAATGCCAAAATGAATGAGAGTAAAAAAGCTGAAGAAGAGAAAAAAGCTTTAATTATCGAACAATTAAAAGAAATAACTTCAGGTGCCAAAACAACATCTAGTGGTTTACAATATATTATCGAAAAAGAGGGTAGTGGGGAAAATCCTTCACCAGGTAAAAATGTATCTGTTCACTATACTGGATATTTACTTAATGGAACTAAATTTGATTCTTCTCATGATAGAGGAGAGCCGATTACTTTTCCTATCGGTCAAGGTCGAGTAATTAAAGGCTGGGACGAAGGAATAAGTTTACTTAAGGTTGGAGGAAAGGCTAAATTAATAATACCACCTGATTTAGCTTATGGTGATAGAGCTGTCGGACCAATTCCTCCTGGATCAATATTAATTTTTGATGTTGAACTAGTTGATATTTTATAATTAATAAAATTTTAATGAAGTCTCTTCAAAACTATATTTTAGCTAGCTTATTATTGACCAATGTATGTGCCTTTTCTCAATCTAATAAAGTTCTCTCTGGTCCATTTTGTACATATGTAGATTCTTATGGCACACAAATTTGGTTTTTACTAGATTCAAGTGCTACTAATATACATTTAGATATAAGAGATTATAATAATGATAATTTATTAGAATATAATTTTGATGTTGTCAATGTCCATGATTTAAACGAGTTTCCTTTTAAAATTATTTTAGATGACTTAGTTTCTAATATGGAGTATTTAATTTCAGTTTTTGTTGATGATGTATTTGTAAAAGAAATTGATTTATTCACTAGTAGACCGCATTTAGATGACATCCAGTTTTTACTTGGTTCAAATATGGGTTTTTCTAATGGTATATTTAAGCATATGACAAATACTAAATCTGATTTTATGGTTTGGTTAGGTGGATATACCTCTTTTTCTTCATCGACATCTATTGATAATATGATTGATAATTATATCAATATTAGAAAGAAAACTGATTTAAATGATTTTATGACTTCAACTCCTCAGATTGCTACTTGGGGAGTCTCTGATTGTGGCTTTTCTTCAACTTCTAACTTTTCTTTAAAAGATTCTGCACATTTTGTTTTTGATCTATTTTGGCCAAACTCTTTAAAGAAAACTTATAATTATACATATTTTGATTATGGAACTTATCAAAAATTTAATTATAATGATGTAGATTTATTCTTGTTAGATTCAAGAACATTTATCACGGATACTACGCTTTATGGTCACAAGCAGATCGATAGACTGTTTCAAGACATAAAAACAACTAATTCTAGTTTTAAAATAATTGCCAGTCCAGTTCCTTTTACTTTTAGTTCAGATGATTCATTTTTAAATTATCAAGATGAATTTAATTATTTTTTAAATAAACTTAGTATAGCACAAATTGATGGTTTAATTCTTGTTAGCAGTTCGTTTAACAATAATATTGATCTTGGAGAAGATGTCAATATGAATGAACCTTTAACAAAAATGAATATATATGATTTTACTAATCACACTAATGGTGGTACTCAATTAATTAGTGAATTTAACTTTCCATCAATTTCAGATAATTCCTATTCATTAATAAAAATTTCTGGACAAAGAAATAATAGAATTTTAACTTTTGAATCTTATAATGAAAATGGTAATGTGACTTATAGAAAAAATCTAGACACAGACAATTAAATCTTTAATTAATAATTACAGATTCAGTAAAGTGAGAATGTTTAGATTTAAAATCAATAAAGTATAGTCCAGAACGGTAGTTAGATATATCTATTTCTATATGATTTTCTATTCTTTGTGAATAAATAGTTACTCCATGGTTGTTGATTATTTTTAAAATTCCACCATGGTCATATCCGGATACATTTAAGACATGTTTAGTTGGAACTGGATATATGGAGATCTTTTGATCTAATTCATCATCTAATCCTATGTTAGGTGGCCAAATTAAGTTATCAATTGTGTAAATCACACCATTACATGCACAAATAGGTGATAAATGGTTTAATATACTTACATTGTCGTTAATAAATCCTGCTAACGGATCACTGTCTATATTGATATAATTTTCATCCAACATAATAAAATCACCAGTAATATTTGTAGTTTGAAAGTCTAATTCTTCTTCATGTATATAATGCAGTATTAAATCTATCATATCTGTTGTAGAACCTACCAATGGAGCCACTGATGCAGTAGGAACATCAACACCCGGTGCAAACATTGTATAATTTATATCACCATCACAATCATCTAGAAAGCTTAAGTCATCCAGATTTAATGATAGTGCAATTTGAAAATATTGATTAACATTTTCATTAATTGATATCTCATCTAAAATAGAGTTCTCACAATTTTGTGAGAACCCTATTGAAGATGTTAATAATATTATTTTTAATAATTTTTTCAACTTATTTAATTAGACATTTTTTTTCAATACTACCGTCATCATATAAGAAAAAAGTAACTGTATTATTTGAATTAGCATCAATGCTTCTACCTGTTATATCAACAGTTTTTATTACTTGTCTATTTAATTTATTGTCATTTATACCGCAGGTATTTGATTCAGAATCTAAGTCAAGTGCGGCATGTATTCTTGGACAAATAAATTCTTGTATCATATTAGCAAAGGCTAATCCCTTTTCTTCTGACATGTCGGGATTATCATCAGTTGCTGTACATGCGTATGTTTCAGCAGTTATTCCTTCAGGAGCTAATGGATTTCCTGTAGCTAACTGAGGGTATCCAGCAGGATCGGTAGGATCATTGTTCCACCAGTCCCATGGAGAGCCTTGCTGTGCCCACGGTAATAAGCAAGAAGTAGCACTTTGTCCACAATTATCACAATCATCTGCAGTTAACTCATCTCCTCTAGGAGCTACGATAGGAAATAATCCTGGATATACATCATGACCTTCAAATAACCAAACTGGGTTCCCTTCATCATCAAACAACGGGCTTCCAAACTGATTGTTAGCCTGAACTTGAAGTGCAGAATTTGCCGCACCATCACCATTTTCATACCAAGTGTCATTGACAACCATACTTAATCCTTCAAAAGCATTATTATTACCATTTTCTGTAGAAATTCTTTGAACAACTTGTGATCCATGAGCTTCTAAAACAAATTCATTTGTTGTAGGCACGATAATGTCTCCAATTTCATATGGTCCAAATTCATCTAAATAACAATGCATACTTGCAATTGGCGCTTCTCCTGGGTTGATCCAAGAACTATCAGGTAATGCCCCGCCTATATTAAATGCCATATCAATTGATGAGCTATAACCAACATGGTTAGGCAAACACATTGTAACATCAGTTGCTTCAGGAGTTCCATCTCCATCTAGATCTAATGCAGGTAATACACCCATAGATGTACCATTTAAATCACCGAGCCAGTCTGTATTAATATACGGAACTGCATCATTTACTCCGTCGCCATCTATATCCATTGATGTATCCATAAATTTTGGCAGTGTTAGCTCTGTGTCATAATCATTTAAGGTGGCAGCAGCTAGAGAAACATAAGCTCCAGTACCAAGTCCCCCAACAGCAACTTGACAAGAAAGACCATATGGATTACCTTCTTCAACTGATTTTCGTAAAAATCTAACAGCAGTTCGCGTATCTTGTAATCCTCTTAGCGCAGCTTGTATTAGTGTTCTTCTTCTTACATCTTCACTACTTGACGTAGCATTCCATCCAAGTCTATATGAAATAGCAACTGCAACATATCCTTTTTTTGCAAATTGCATACACTGTTCAACAATTGAATTATCAGTCTTGCTACCTGTAGCTTGACCATTTAATATTGCTGGTAAAAAGCTACCAGTGTGAATTAAAACAACAGCAGGTCGATTAGTCTCAGTATCACCACTTGGTGTATAAATATCCATTAGTAAATCTTGTGTTGTTGGAGATTGACCAAGTAGGGTTGGAAACACAGTTACATTGTTTCCATATACTATGTCAGATTGAACATCAACTTCTTCAAAGATATTGTCTAAGTATCTTTCTTGCGCTGAAATATATTGGTTGAATGAAAGAACCAATAAAAACGTAAATAATAGTAGTAATTTTTTCATATTTATTTTAGGTTAAATTAAATTACAACGAAGATAAACATAATATCTAATGATGCAACCAATTAATTAATGCAAATATTATTTAAAAGTCAAAAGTGAAAGAGATATACCCTAATCTTCCAATTTCAGGTCCACCATAGGTTTGGTATATTTTATTGTTAAGTAGATTAGATGCTCCTATTTTAATCATCATATTAGAAGTGGGAGATGTGTTTTTAAGTTTAATACTTTTATTAATTTGTGCATCAACAAGGCCATAGCTTGGAATTAATCCAGTAAATTGAGGTGATCCTTCAAAAATAAATTCTTGTTGCCATTTATAGTTACATGAAATATTAAACTCATTGTTGGCAATTAGCAATTTATGAGATATACCTAAGTTAAATTTATGTTCGGGTGTGTTGTAAGCAGGAACAATAGGATCTTTACTATCTTCATTAATTAATTTATTCCATGAGTAATTACCATTTAGTACAGTTTTTTCATTCATGTAATAATTAAGACCAATAGTAAATCCTTGTGAAGTTACTATTCCTTGAGCATTTGCTGCTATTCTATATATATCTATAGTTCCTTCTGCTGGATTTAAATGATTATCTATCTCTTGACCAACAAAGTCAGCAAATCCATCATCAACATCTGCTTGAGTAGCTATTAATTGTATAATGTTACCGTTTTCATCTGTAAATGCTTCGCTTTTATCTTCGTACGTTGCTCCAATTTGATATCCAATAAAATTTTTATATCTGGAATAGTAATAACTAGCATCGATATATAGTTTTTCAAACAATGTTGTTCTAAAACCAGTTTCGAGGGTTTTTACTTGTTCAGGTTGAATCGGATCTACTTGCATAAAGCTACCTCTTAAAGCCTCTGGATTATAATAATCACCATCAAAATAAGCAATTAAGGAATCAATTTGTACAAAGTATTCATCATATCCAAAACCATTTATGTTTCCTTTTAAAGTAGCTATACCTTGATCATAATCAAAATACTGATCAGTTAGTGTTGGGTTTCTAATAGCAGATGACAGAGATACTCTAAATACATCTCTTTTGTTTGGTTTAAATACTAGTGATGCAGCAGGGGAGAATAGGTAATCAAAATTTTCATTTTTATCTATTCTAGCAGTTGCATTAATTAATATTTTTTCATCGACAATTTTGTTGTTATATCCTAAATATAACCCAAACTCATAATTTTGAATAGAAAGTTTTTGAGTTATACTATCAATTACTGCAACAGAGTCAATTTGTGTATACGTCTGACCTGTAACTGGATCATATGTGACACTAGACTCCGTTGTATAAATAGTATCGCCGTTTTGGTCAGTAGCAATTCCATTGGGTAACCTTACGTAGCCGTCATTAAAAATTGATCCATTTGAATCTGGCCTATATAGTCTTGAATTTCCTCCTATTATAAAATTTCCTAACGAAGTATTTATTTGTTTTTCTATTTGAAGGTGATACAAACTTGATTTATCATAAAATCTTGATCCCCCTACAAAATTGCCATATTCATCAAATCTTGTATTCGATGTGTAGTATTGAAATAGACTATCAAACTCAGCAGAGTTTGGAGAAATAAAAGGTGCCATTAATCCGTTTGGATTGAGTGAGTAGGTATCAGCATAATCTCTTGCTAATGCATGATATTCTGCTAAAATTTCAGGATATTGTTCAAAGAGATTGTCAATATATGTTTCCCAACCAATTAAATCAGGGGAGTATTCATCATTTCCCTCCCAGTTGTTAAATGAGATGTAGTTCCAGTCGGTGTTGTTTTCCATTAAGTCACGAATTTCTGTACTCCAAAAGTTACTGTATTTTAACATCCACTCTTTTCCTTCTGCTCCCTCGTTTACAATTGATGATGCAGTAGCTACTGCATCATATGAATCTCCAGCATCTTCATGGGTTGCGTATAGTCTTATAAAAAAATTATCTTTTCTTCTAAATTCAATTCTATTTTGTAAAAATTGAATATTTTTCAAACTAATTCTATTGTCTCCATGATAGATCGTAGTACCATTCCCATAATTTAATGAGTAAATAAATTCATTGTCATTTTTTCTTAAATGTAATGAAGTGTTAAATTTTAAATTATTGGTATTATAATCAACGAGATCTGAATCTAGGTAGCCAGTTCTATGTACTGTGCCTAATCCGGGTTTATTCTGTGAAAAACCATACTCTCTAAACCATTCATCTCCGTAAATATTAACAGCGTCATATCCACCAGGGTTATCTAGATTAGATGGACTATCATAAGCTACATTCATATTACTAGCTTCCCAATCATTTGCCTTCATGTGCTGAATGTTGAATTTGTACCCAAATTCCAAGTCATTTTTTAGAAGAGTACTATCTGCATGCCTAAAACAATTTTCAATTAATGATCTTTCGCCCATTTTTATTTGATAGCTTGTTCCTGGGAACATGAACGGATCTTTTGTGGTCATATCAATTACACCATTAAAAGCATTCGGTCCATATAAAGCAGAATTGGCTCCTACCACAATTTCTACACCTTTGGTGTCAAGTTCGGTAGTTCCAAGGAAATTTCCTAAAGAAAAATTTAAACCTGGTGATTGATTGTCTACACCATCAATAATTTGCAAAGATCTGACAGGGGAAGTACTATTAAACCCTCTTGTGTTAATGATTTTAAAACCTAGACTGGCAGAAGTTATGTCAACACCTTTTAAATTCCCAATACTCTCATAAAATGTCGATGACGGTGCTTCAATAATTGCTGTGACATCCATTGCTTCGACAGTTAATGGAGATTCTTTTAATTTTTTTGTTAACCTAGAGTCCGTTATTGTAATTAAGTCTAGAATCAATTTGTCTGTAGATAATTCTATTTTCAACTGTTCTTGTGGAACTTCTTCAATACTTAATTTTAATGTTTCATATCCAATATAAGACACTTCAATTGTTATAGGTAAGGTTTGATACTCAATTGTAAAAAGGCCATCAAAATCTGTTGAGGTTCCTTGATTTGTATTTAAATTAATTACACTGGCGCCTATTAGGGCTTCTCCGGTTTTCTCATCTGTTACAAGTCCACTTATTTGTTGTGAAAAAGTTTGAATACTTGTAAATAAAATTAATGTAATTAGTATTTTTCTCATCATTAAATTAATTATTGACGCTAAAAATTTGGTGAAAATTTTGACTCCTTATAAAAGTCATCAATTTTTTCGACAACTTCATCTATGTCATCAACTAAAATGAAATTATCAAAATCAGATTTATTTATACAATTTTCTTTCTCTAAAACAATATTCTTCATCCAGTCTAACAATCCGATCCAGTATTCACTTCCATATAAAATGATTGGAATTTTTTGAATTTTTTCAGTTTGAATTAATGTTATTGTTTCAAATAATTCATCTAAAGTTCCCACACCTCCAGGCATAATAACAAATGCTTGTGCATACTTGACAAACATTACTTTTCTTACAAAGAAATAATTAAAATCTATACTTTTATCATTATCAATATATTGATTTGGTGTTTGTTCAAATGGAAGTTCTATGTTGAGACCTACAGAATCTCCTTTTCCCTCTTTTGCACCTTTATTTGCAGCTTCCATAATACCGGGTCCACCTCCAGTTATTATTCCATATCCTTTCTTAGTTAATTTTCTTGATAGAATAACAGTGTCTTTATAGTATTGGTTAGATTTGTCGGTTCTGGCTGATCCAAAAATAGATATACATGGACCTATGTTAGAAAGTTTTTCAAAACCTTCAACAAACTCTGACATAATTTTAAATACACTCCATGTATTTTGATTTTTATTTGATTTCCAGCTTTTTTGTTTACTTACCATTTTATGAAGATATTTCTTTTTTTAGAAATAATCCTGTTTGACTAGTTTTATTATCTAAAATTTGATTTAATGTGCCTTCAAAAACAATTTCACCGCCTTCTTTTCCCCCTTTTGGACCCAGGTCAATAATGTAGTCAGCTTCCTTAATAACATCTGTATTATGTTCAATAATAATAATAGTATTGCCTTTGTCGACTAGTAAATTAATTGCCTTCATTAGTATTTTAATATCATGAAAGTGTAGGCCTGTTGTTGGCTCATCCAGTATGTATAAAGTTTTGCCAGTTGATTTTTTAGCTAGCTCAGTTGCTAGTTTCACTCTTTGAGCTTCTCCTCCAGATAATTTAGTTGATGATTGCCCTAATTTTATATAACCCATGCCTACGTCATGTAATGCTTGAATTTTTTGTGTAATTTTTGGTATTTTTTTAAAAAAACTTATTGCTTCATCTACAGGCATTTCTAATACTTGGTGAATATTTTTTTCTTTATATTTTATTTCGAGTGTTTCAGGGTCAAAACGTTTTCCAGAACATAGTTTGCAAGGTATTTCAATATCAGGCAATAATTTCATTTGAACAATAATATTACCACTTCCTTCGCATTCAATGCAACAGCCTGCTTTTACGTTAAAAGAAAATCTTCCAGAATTGTAGCCCCTAATTTTTGACTCCTTTAGATTCGCATATAAGTTTCTAATATCTGTGTATACGCCTGTGTATGTGCAAGGATTTGATCTTGATGTTCTACCAATTGAACTTTGATCAATATTTATTACTTTATCTATATTATCTAGGCCACTAATATGTTGATAATTATATGGTTTTTTTATAGAATTATAAATTTTTTGACTTATAATGGGATGCAGTGTTCCGTTGATTAAAGTAGACTTTCCTGATCCAGACACTCCAGTAACTACAGTTAGATTAGCAATAGGAATAGATATATTAACACTTTTCAAATTGTTTCCAGAGGCTCCTTGTAGCTCTATGAATTTATTTATTTTTTTTCTTGGTTTCTTTTTATAATTAGATACTCCTTCAGAGGATAGGTGTCGCCCGGTTAGTGAATTTGATTGTAATAGTTTTTTATAGTCACCAGAAAATGTAATATTTCCTCCATTAGACCCCGCTCCAGGGCCGATGTCAACAATGTGGTCTGCAGCTTCCATCATTGCTTTGTCATGCTCAACTACAATTACAGTGTTTCCTAAATTTTTTAATTTGTATAATGAGTTTATTAAACGTTCATTATCTATTGGATGTAATCCTATACTAGGTTCATCTAATATGTATAGCACATTGGTTAATTCAGAACCTATCTGAGATGCTATTTTAATTCTTTGACTTTCTCCTCCTGACAAGGACCCAGTTTTCCTTGAAACAGTTATGTATCCTAATCCAATATTTATTAAAAAATCTAATCTTTTAGATAATTCTTTAATAACTTCATTAGCAATTTTCAATTGTTTTTTTTTAACTTTTTTTAAAACAGTTTTAGTCCATTCTTTTAATTCAAAAATATCATAATTTGATATTTCAGAAATATTTTTTTTATTGATCAAAAAATGTAAAGATTCTTTTTTTAATTTTTGACCATTGCATTTGTCACATATTTCATCTTCAAAAAAGTCATTTGCCCATCTTTGTATTCTTTTGGACTTATTATTTTTAAATTCTGAATCAATAAAATTAACAATGCCTTCAAAGTCAATATTGTATTTTTTAGTTATGCCAATATTTTTGTTTTTTATTTTAAACTGATCATTTATTCCGTATAATATAGCATCAAGATTTTCAGTGCTTATGTCTTTAATTTTTCTACTTAAATCAAAGTTGTATTTTTTGCAAATAATTTTAATTTGTTGAAAAATCCAGTTGTCTTTATACTCGCCAATTGGCTTAATTGCACCATTTTGAATACTTATTGATTTGTCTGGTATAATTTTATCAATACTAATTTTATGAATTCTGCCCAAGCCTTTACATTGGTTGCAATATCCTTTAGGAGAATTAAATGAAAATGAATTGGGTTGAGGTTCTTGATAAGATATTCCGGATTGTACACATGTTAAGTATTGACTAAAGTAATCCTCTTTATCACTACTTGTTTCCTGAATAATAATAGAGCCTTTCCCTTCTTCAAGTGCGATATTAATGGAGTTCTTTATTCGAGGTCTAGATTTATCATTTATCAATAATTTATCAACAAGAATATCTATGTCATGATTCTGATACCTATTTAGCTTAATATTATTTGAAAGGTTAGTAATTTTTTTGTTAATTCTTGTTTTTCTGTAGCCTTGTTTTATGAACATTTGAAACAATTCTGCATAATGACCTTTTCTGCCTCTAATAATAGGGGAAAGAATTACAACTTCCTTGTTTAAGTATCTCTTTTGAATACTGTTGATAATGTCTTCAGGAGCTTGTTTTTTCATTTTTTTACCTGTCACAAAAGAAACAGGCTCGGCTATTTTAGCGAATAACAATCTTAAATAATCATAAATTTCTGTTGTTGTTCCAACAGTAGACCTGGGGTTGTTGGAAAAAGATTGTTGTTCAATTGAAATAACAGGGCTTAAACCACTTATGTGATCAACATTTGGTCTTTCAAAATTGCCAATAAAATTTCTTGCATAAGATGAGAATGTTTCTAAATACCTTCTTTGACCTTCTTTATGTATTGTGTCAAATGCTAACGATGATTTACCACTTCCACTAACACCAGTAAATACTATTAGTTTATTCAATGGTATTTCTATATTGATGTTTTTTAAATTATTTTCTTTCGCTCCAATAATCTTAATACTCATGTGATTTTAGAATAATAATTTTTTGATTTTTTTTAATTTTTTTAGATGGCAATAAATTGTTCCACTGCAGTATATTATTAACATCTACATTGTATTTTCTTGATATTTCAAATATATTTTCTCTCGCTTGGCACATATGGTAGATTGTGTCGATTGTGCTTTGTTTTGGTTTTGTATTTGATACAATTTTTAACTGGTATCTTTTTTTATCTTTATTGGTTATTGTATTGCCTAATATCCATGGGTTTAGTTCTTTTATTTTTTTGTAATTCAATCCCATTTTTATCCCAAAGTCTGCTATGTTGGTAATACTTGTATCTATATTTGCAGTATAGTATTCGGGTTGATTATAGTAGTCGTCTTCATTGATAATGAATCCATATTCTTGGTGATTACTTATAATTTCTTTTATAGCAAGAATTCTAAATACGTATCTATGAGTTTCACTATTTAACATTAAGTCATAATAACTATTTACTTTTTGTTTTTTTATATTTTTTAGTAGTCCGTTTTTACCCATATTATATGCTGCTGCTGCTAATGTCCAACTTCCAAAAAGATCATAGGCTTCTTGTAAATATTGACAAGCTGCTTTAGTTGATTTTTCTAAATGATATCTTTCATCTATTTCGGAATTAATTTCTAGTTCGTATTCTATGCCTGTTTTTTTTAAAAACTGCCAAAATCCTTTTGCCCCAGATGGTGAAGTAGTGTTTTCTAATCCACTTTCTGCTACAGCTAAATACTTGAAGTCATCAGGGATATTATGGTTCATTAAAATTTTTTCAATAATTGGAAAATATTTATTAGCTCTCTTGATTAAAAGTATAGTTTTTGATTGCCAATAAGTATTAATTAATAACTCTTTATCAAGTCTTTCTTTAATTTTATAATCATGCAAAGGAGTTGTTTCGTTAGCAAATGAAATTTTTTCAGGCAAATTCACCGCATAAATATTATACTTATTTTCATTTATATCAAATTGACTATATAACATTGAAATTTGAGAAGCAATTAATAAGAGTAGTATTTTATGTATGGCTTTATGCATTTATTAATTTTGAATCTTTATATTTTTTTAGGGACAAACCTTGTTGATCTTTTTTTGACACTACAGGGTTTTTTATATTCCACTTAATGCCTATGTCTGGATCATCCCATTTAATTGTGTGTTCTTCTGAGGGGTTATATGTTCCAGAGCATTTATATATAAATACATTGTTTTTTTCAAGTGTTAAAAATCCATGTGCAAATCCTGATGGTATCCAAAGTGCTTCATTATTTTTTTCTGACAATTCAATTGAAAAGTGCTCTCCAAATGTTTTTGATTTTTTTCTTATATCAACAGCAATGTCAATAACTTTACCTTGTAAAACCCTCACAAATTTTGTTTGACCGTAAGGTTGGTTTTGAAAATGGAGACCTCTAATTACATTTTTTTTTGAAAATGAAATGTTGTCTTGGTTAAAGTTGTCATTTAGTCCTTTATGGTCAAATTTACTTTTATTCCATGACTCTATAAATAAACCTCTTTCATCTTTGAAGACAGGGTTTTTTATTACAAATAATCCATTGATATGAGTCTTTATCTTTTTCAATTTATTATGAATTTAAATAAATATACATTGTTTTATGTTCTCCAATGTGAGGTATATTATACGTGCCTTTCAAACTTTTCATATTGACTGATTGATAAAATTTAATTGCACCTATTCTAGCATCACACCA
Organism: Flavobacteriales bacterium; assembly: GCA_002701365.1. Taxonomy (GTDB): domain Bacteria; phylum Bacteroidota; class Bacteroidia; order Flavobacteriales; family TMED113; genus SP256. The sequence goes on along the minus strand of NZUK01000009.1, from coordinate 11,987 downwards.
AAGTAAATTGGTGTTTTTGTTTTTTAAAATTTCTATTGCTTTTAAAAACAATGTTTTTGCAGCGTTTTTTTTTCTGTACTTTCCATCCGTTGCCATGGCTCTTAACCTGTATTGTTCTTTGCAATTAAAATTATTATTTTCTTGTTTCACGAAAGTTCCAACACTAACTATCTTTTCATTTAAAAATGTCCCCAAATGAAAGGTGTGTTTGTGGCTATCAATATCAAGGCTGTAAATCCCATTTTTTATATGTGGCCACAGAACTTCTTTTCTAATTTTATAGGTTAGGTCACTAGGAATAATTTGAGTGTGTAATTCGTTATTAGGCATTGTTTTTTTCTATGTATATACTACTTGAAGGAAATGCAAAACTACTACCATTATTTTCAATAATACTCATTATGCCATAATTAATATTTTCTCTTGTGTCGATAAAGTCATCCCACTCGGGTGAGTTGACATAGTAAATCACCATAATGTCCAGTGAACTGTCTCCAAATTCCATAAATCTTACTCTGCCATCATCGTTTGTTTTAGGATGTTGGTCAATTAGATTTTGAATCTCTTTTACAATTGTTTTAATTTTTTCAGACGAAGTTTCATAAGTCAGTCCTATGTTGAATTTGGCTCTTCTGACAGGTCTTAGTCCAAGATTGTCAAGTTCAGCATCAATCATTTTTTTATTTGGAACTGTCACAAGGCTTCTGTCGAATGTTCTTATTCTTGTGCTTCGAAAACCAACTTTTTCAACAATACCTGTAATGGATCCTATGTTTACGATGTCGCCAACAGTGAAGGGACGATCTAAAAATATTGTAAATGATCCAAACAAGTTCTCTAAACTTTCTTTTGATGCCATAGCTATTGCAATACCACCTACACCTAAACCTGCTGCTAGTGCGGTAATATTTACATTAAATACATTGCCTATAATCATAAATAATCCTAAAATGACAACAATGACTTTAATTGAATCAATAGCAAATGGTATCAGTTGGTCATCTAATTTGGATGATGTTTTGGATGCTTTTTCTTTAAAATTATTTCCAAAATATTCAGTTAGATTTAGAAAAAATTTAATAACATAAAAATATAAAATTAGCAAGTAGCCTTTATAAACTAGCATTTTTAATCCAAATTCATTTGATGGTCCTAGGTTCCACGATTTTGGGTATTCTAATTGACCGCATGCTAGATATAAGAAAGTAATAAAAATAATATTATTTATAGCCTTTTGTAAATCAGCATAATTCTTTTGCTTATTGTCAATGTAGTTGAGAATTAAATTAATAATATAACTAGAAATAAATTTTCTAAGAATAAATGATAATAGTATTATCAAGAGAAATAAACTCCAAGATAATACAGGGTTGCCTAAAAAAAATAATTCTAAAAATGGCGCAAGTTTTTCCATCATATTATATGTAAATTATAGTTGTTTTTTAATGACTAATATTAACCTCTCTGATGAGACAGGGTTGAACTCTCTAAATTGATAGTCTCCAAAAATACTGATTAAATTCATGTTCAATTTTCTCATGTATTTTTTAAATTTTTCAAGTTTAATTAATCTTACTTTTTCTGTAAAAATATAGTTATTTTTTTGATCTTGGATAGATATTTCTTTATAAACAAACTCTTGATCATATGTTTTCTTTATTTTAAATGTAATATTATTAATTTTTTTCTCCTCATAGGACTTTAAATCTAAAATAACTTTGTTTGCGTTAAAAAAATCTAATATAAATATTCCATTTTTTTTAAGTGATATTTTAACATTTCTCAAAACATTTATGTCGTCATTTTCTGTTTCAAAGTAGCCAAAGCTTGTGAATAGGTTAAGAATAAAATCATATTTAGTAGGTTTTTTATAACTTCTAATATCTTCTGCAATAAATTTCAGTGTGTCATTTTGATAGCTTTTCCCTTTCAGTAAACTTTTCTTTGATAAGTCAACTCCATCAACGTTATATCCTTTTTTATTTAGATATATTGAATGCCTTCCTGAACCACATGCTAAGTCAAGAAAAAAAGCATTATCTGGTGGTTGAAACTTTTTCAATATATTATCTATAAATAAATTTGCTTCAAGCTTGTCTCTGTTGTTATAGAGTATATGGTAGTATTCTGAATCAAACCAATTTGCAAACCAATTCATAAATTACTTTTTTATTTGTTTCCAGATTGATCCTGAAGATGGTGAATATGTTGATTCCCATCCAATATTTTTTAAGTGATTATGGTATTTTGATAATTTTAATGGATCGTCACAGATTTTTGACTCAAAAGCTTTATCATAATAATTTGGAAAGTCAGTTTTTTTATTTTCTCTTCTAACCCAATTTCTTGAGGCACTTTTCCAACATTTCATTGGACTTTTCCCTACTTTCCATCCTTTAGATTCATAATAATCAAACATAATTTCGCTATCTTCTTGACTTGATCCAAGTTCTTTGAAATAATTACCTAAGGCCTTTTTTGTAGGTTTTTTAAACCTTTTATTTGGCATTTTAGTTCTTGATTTATTTTTTTTATTATCAACAGTTTTATTTTTCATATTTATGTGTGGAAAAATATTATCATGCATAATTTTAACATCTATATCATTGCTTTTAACAACAACATCTATAATATTCATTTTATACAATTTATTAATTGCATTTTTTATTTTAAACTCTGACAATGAAGTGTCATTAATCAATGTTTGTATGGTTGTTGTGAAAAAATTTTTTTTTATATTATTGTTCATTTCAATCTGAGCTAATGAACATAGGGTAGTTGTTGCCTCTAAACCAATTTTTTTAATTAAATTTTTATTTAGGATAAAGTACTCAGATGCTAATAAAAATATTTGAGATGATTTCATATATTATTCAAATTTATCAATAGGAATATAGATTTCCAAAGTATTTTTAATTCTTAAAGCAATTCCGCCAAATAATCTCTTTTTTCGGTGGGCTTGCCGTTATGTTAATTGTTTTATCATTTACGGGGTGCTTGAATTCAATATTCCTAGAATGCAAATGAATACTTCCATTTTTATTTGGTGCGTTAGCACCATACTTGACATCTCCTTTAATTGGTGATCCTGCGTATGAAAATTGAGCTCTAATCTGGTGATGTCTTCCAGTAATTAATTCAACTTCATATAGATAATACGAATCTATTTTTTGTTTAAAATGATAATTTAGTTCTGATTTTAAAAAGCCGTTTTTTTTATCTTTTGATGCAAATGATTTATTTTTAATTTGATTTTTTTTTAAAAAATTAATTAAAGTTGCTTGATCTTTGTGTAATTTTTTTTTTACAATAGCCCAGTATACTTTTTTGACACGTCTTTCTTTAAATATTTTAGTCATCCTAGACAAGGATTTACTAGTTTTTGATAATACAACTATTCCACTCGTTGGTCTGTCAATTCGGTGAGGCAAACCCATAAAAACATTACCTGGCTTTTTATCTCGTTCTTTTATGTATTTTTTTGCTATATCAATTAATGACAAGTCACCTGTGCGATCGCCTTGGACGGGTATTTTGGGAGGTTTGTTAACAATTATGAGATGATTATCTTCATATAATATCCAATTTTTCATAATTTAATTATATTCCTCACTTTTGTTTGGGAATTTTTTATTTTTTACATCATGAATATACTCAGAAACGGCTGTGTTTACAATTTTTGTTAAATCAGCATATCTTCTTAAAAACCTAGGATTAAATTCATTATTTAAACCCAGCATATCATGCATTACAAGAACTTGTCCGTCAACTTTGGATCCAGCGCCAATACCAATTATAGGAATGTTAACTGATTTCGTAATTTCAGCTGCTAACTTTGCAGGTATTTTCTCTGCTACAATTGCAAAACAACCTGCTTTTTCGAGCTTGATAGCATCTGATTTTAACTTTTCAGCTTCTTCTTTTTGTTTGGCCCTAACACTATATGTTCCAAATTTGTAAATAGACTGAGGAGTTAGTCCTAGGTGTCCCATGACTGGAACCCCGGAGTCAATAATACGTTTTATTGACTCTTCAATCTCACACCCTCCTTCAAGTTTTACTGCGTGTGCGCCAGATTCTTTCATTATACGTATTGCAGAATCTAATGCTTTCTTAGAGTTACCTTGATAGGAGCCAAAAGGCAGATCTACGACTATTAAACACCTTTTTACTGCTCTAACAACAGATTTTGCGTGATATATCATTTCGTCTAATGTTATTGGCAGAGTTGTTTCATGTCCTGACATAACATTTGATGCTGAATCACCAACTAATAATACATCAATATTTGCCATGTCTAATATTTTTGCAAACGAATAGTCATAGGCTGTCAACATAGATATTTTTTCATTGCTATGCTTCATTTCTTGTAGAGAATGGGTTGTTATTTTTGTATAGGATTTTTGGTTTTTCATCTTATTGTATCTTTTTTTGTATTTGTTGTGTCAGTATTTTGCATCATTCTATCTAAAACATTAAGGTATTCTAATTTAAACTCTTCTTGTTTGTTAATTAAAATGCTTATAGAATCTAATAGCTTGCTATTATTGTTTTTTAATATTTGGTTTTGTTCAATTTGGTATTTAAGATCTTTAGTTAGAGTTAGCATGAAATCACCATTTTCGTTTATAATATTTTTAAATGGTTCGTATTGGTGATTTTCAAATTTTAGAGAATCTATTTTTTGATGTGTATTTTTTAGTTCATTTTCTAAAATTTTAATAACATTTGTTAGTTCTTCTATTTCTTCTTTCTTTTTATTTTGAAGGTCTATTTTAAATTTTTCTTTTTCGGCTATGATCTTTTCGGCATCAGACTGACTTAAGTTTAATAATTTATTTATGCCATTATATTCTTTTTCAGTTGAAATGTAGATGTAATCTATCATAGCTTGAGTGTTTTTTCCAAGGTAAAATCCGAAATTTCCGTTGGTTAAGACATCATTATATCTTTCCAAATTTTTTTTAAACACAAATTGATTGTTAATGTAGAACTCATAGTTATTGTCTTTTGTTCTGATTTTTATTTGATTGGCATCATTTCTTTTAATATGTTTTGAGTCCTTCCATTCACTTAAATGTCTCATTTTTTCATTTCTCAAATAACTTAGTCTATATTGCCTGACTCCATTGATTTGAAAAATTAATGCTTCTTGGTTGTCCGGGTTATATTTTAATAATAATCCAAAAATCTGCCCTGTTTGGCCCTGTATTTTCTGTACAGTTTCCCATTCTGATTCATCTTTAAGCCGAATTGATGTTTTTAATTCAAAGTTATTTAAGTCATTTTTCCATTGAATGAGTAGGGGGTATTCTGAATTTCCACTTCCTAAACCATAGTAACCATCTTTGTCAATTAATATGCTGTATTTGCCATTGGACTCAGTGGTTGTGGGGAAAATTAAATTTTGCTCATCAAAATCTTCTCTTAAAACATTCTGAGAAAACTTTGATTTTATTCCATTATCTTGAGCCACGGAGATGTGGCTGGTGATTATGAGTAAAAATATAAATCGAAAAAATATCATTAAACAGTGTTCTTTTTATATGTCAAATCTACAAAAATTATATATTTGCTCTATGAGAATTCCAATTCTAATATCTTTTCTTTTAATTATGTCTTGTGATAATGAGATTGATATTAATGATGAGTGGCAAGATATTCCTGTGGTTTATGCAATTTTTGATTCAGGCTCATGGACGGACGGAGATGGCAGTATGTTCGCAAATATCCAAACTGAACTTGAAGAGAACTGGATCGATTTCAATAGAGATGGAGATAGTACTCCAGATACTAATAGAGTTAATTTTGTAAGAATTCAAAAAAGCTTTCTAGGTCAGCCAGCTGATAATTTCATAGGTGTTTATGATTCAATTTATTATTCTAATGACACACTGAATAACAACTTTGTTGGTGATGATTTTGATGGTGATGGTGTACTTGATCAGTATGACCCATTAAATGTGTGGGTAAATCTTGTAAATAATAATACTGGTGAGGTTAGTCCTCCACAATTTTTAGATTTGGTAGAGTGGGAGGAATTAGCGGCTATAGGAATTGTGAAAGAAGAAGATGAAGATGATAATTTTAACTCAGAAGACTTTTATTTATTTAAGTTGCCCTCACCACAAGTTGATGACCTTTGTGGTGGTTGCTGTCAATCGAATCAAGCGTGTGAGAATATGCCTAATAGTTATTTAGTTTCATTTCTCAATACTATAACTGGTGTTCAAGCAAGTTCGGAAACCAATATTGTACAGCCTTTAGAGGTCTATAAGCCTAGAACAAGAGCTCAATTTTCTGTTTTAACTTTAACTTCACCTTCTCCTGTGGAAATTGAAGTTGAGCCCTCTAGAAATGCTAAAATGTACTCAATAATACTAACCTTTAAGTATTTGCAGCAACATAAAAGTGACTATGAAATTGATGTTCAAAATGGCTTAGGACAAACTTATCACGTGCCTAAGGTTAACGTGGATACTATGTCTGTTGTTTGGACGTTGCTAGATGGTAAGGTTATAGATGACTTAGATCAACTTAATGGCACTGGGTCTCGTGTTTCAGAAATGTTTTATGGTCAAGCATTTTTTAATCATTTAAAAAATCAAATTTTAGACCAGGATATGGCTAATCCAGATTATTATCGATATCCTTTGTATACTTTTTATCAAGATAATGCTGAAGCACCTCTTCCTGCTGGCATTTATCATAGGTGTATTGATATTGAAATTGTTGCTATTAATACAGAGTTATATACTTATTATAACGCTAGTCTTCCAGGTTTCGGCATCAATCAAGAAAGACCTAAGTATAATAACATCAATAATGGAATTGGTCATGTTTCTTCAAGAAGTATTGCAACTTTAAAAAATCTTAGAATCGATGCACCTTCAGGAGACTCATTGTCTTTTGGTCAGATAACCAAAGATTTAAATTTTGCATGTTATAAGGATTTGGGATTATCTTACCTTCAGTTAAATTTTCCTCCGTACTGTGATTAATAATGTCAATTTGTCATGCTTTCCTTGAATTTGTCATGTTTTCATGTCGCATTAAATGACATTTTGTTTGTTTAATTGTTTTGGTATAGTCTTTGAAGATTAATCAATGTAACAATTTAAAATTTAAATTATGAGTAAAATAATAGGTATAGATTTAGGAACTACTAATTCTTGTGTTTCGGTTATGGAAGGCAATGAGCCAGTTGTAATTCAAAATAGTGAAGGAAAACGTACGACGCCATCTGTAGTGGCCTTTGTTGAAGGCGGTGAGCGTAAAGTTGGTGACCCTGCTAAAAGACAAGCTATTACCAATCCTGAAAAAACAATTTATTCTGTAAAGCGATTTATGGGTGAAAGATATGATAGTATAAAAAAAGAAATTAAGTCTGTCCCATATAAATTAGTTAAGGGAGATAATGGTATTGCAAGAGTCAGTATAGATGATAGAGATTATACTCCGCAAGAAATTTCTGCTATTATATTACAAAAAATGAAAAAAACAGCAGAAGATCATTTAGGTACTCAAGTTTCAGAAGCTGTTATTACTGTTCCTGCATACTTTAATGATTCACAAAGACAGGCAACTAAAGAGGCAGGAGAGATTGCTGGATTAAAAGTTAGAAGAATTATTAATGAGCCTACTGCTGCTGCTTTGGCATATGGGCTAGACAAGAAAACTTCCGATTCAAAAATTGCAGTTTTTGATTTAGGAGGAGGAACTTTCGATATTTCTATTCTAGAATTGGGTGATGGCGTGTTTGAAGTTAAATCTACTAATGGAGATACCCATTTGGGAGGAGATGATTTTGATCTTGCTATTATTAATTGGTTGGCAGAGGATTTTAAAAAAGAAGAATCTATAGATCTAAGAGAAGACCCTATGGCTCTTCAAAGATTAAAAGAAGCTGCAGAGAAGGCTAAAATTGAATTATCTTCAAGTTCTCAGACAGAAATTAATTTGCCTTACGTAACTGCTACGTCTTCTGGGCCAAAGCATTTAGTTAAAACATTAACAAGATCTAGTTTTGAGAAGTTATCTGATGATTTAATTCAAAGATCTTTAGAACCGTGTAAAAAAGCTGTTAAAGATGCCGGACTAACTCCGTCAGATATAGATGAAATTATCTTGGTCGGCGGTTCTACTAGAATACCAGCTATTCAAAAAATAGTTAAGGACTTTTTTGGAAAAGATCCTTCTAAAGGAGTTAATCCGGATGAGGTTGTGGCTGTTGGTGCCGCTATTCAAGGTGGTGTTTTAGCAGGTGATGTAAAAGATGTATTATTATTAGATGTGACTCCTTTGTCGTTGGGTATTGAAACAATGGGAGGCGTTTTTACAAAGTTAATAGAATCTAATACAACAATTCCAACTAAAAAATCAGAGGTTTTTTCAACCGCTGCTGATAATCAGCCTGCTGTAGATATTCATGTCTTACAGGGAGAAAGATCAATGGCTAAAGACAACAAAACTATGGGGCGTTTTCAGCTTTCAGATATTCCACCTGCACCAAGAGGGGTTCCTCAAATTGAAGTAGCATTTGACATTGATGCTAATGGAATGATTAATGTTACAGCAAAAGATAAGGCTACTAATAAGGAGCAAAAAATTGTTATAGAAGCTTCATCAGGTTTAAGTGACGCAGAGATTGAAAAAATGAAAAAAGAAGCAGAAGCTAATGCTGATAGTGATAAAAAAATGAAAGAAGAGGTAGATAAAATTAATACTGCTGATACACTGATTTTTACTACTGAAAAACAGTTAAAAGAACATGGTGAAAAATTGCCTTCAGAAAAAAAGACTGCGATTGAAAATGATTTAGCTGAGTTGAAGAAAGCATATGGTGAAAAAAATCTAGAGGCTATTGATTCTGCTGTTGAGAAGTTAAATAAATCTTGGCAGAACGCATCAGAAGAAATGTATAAAGCTACTCAGTCTCAATCTAATGAAAGTCAACAGGGTGCTAGCGACTCATCTAAGGCAGATGCTAAGAGTGAAGGAGATGATGTTACAGATGTTGATTTTGAAGAGGTTAAGGACGGTGAAAAATAGTTTTCAGAGTAATTATAATGATAAAAAAAGACTCTTTTAAAGAGTCTTTTTTTTTGCCTTACTAAGGTAAAGTAAATTTTTTTTCTAATTCTTGTACATATAGACGAAAGTCTTTATCAGTATCGACTAGGTTGTTGACAGTTTTACATGCATGTAAAACTGTTGCATGGTCTTTGCCTCCACATCTAGCACCAATATTAGCAAGTGATGATTTTGTTAATTGTTTTGAAAAGTACATGGCTAGTTGTCTAGCTTGAACAATATTTCTTTTTCTAGTTTTGGATTTAAGTGTGTCAATGGATAGATCAAAGTAGTCGCAAATAACTTTTTGAATGTAGTCAATAGAAACTTCTCTTGTTGTATTTTTGACAAATCTGTCAATCATTTCACGTGCCAAAGAAATTGATATTTCTTTTTTATTTAATGATGCTTGTGCTAATAGTGAAATTAATGCACCTTCTAATTCTCGGATATTTGTTGAAATGCTATAGGCTAGATATTCTAAAACATCATTTCCTATATCGATACCATCAGTGTACATTTTCTTTTTTAGGATAGCAATTCTAGTTTCAAGGTCGGGTTGTTGTAGGTCCGCTGAAAGTCCCCATTTAAATCTAGATAATAACCTTTGTTCCATTCCTGTTAAGTCAACAGGAGCTCTATCAGAAGTTAAAATTATTTGTTTATGATTTTGATGCAAATGATTAAAAATATGAAAGAAAATATCTTGAGTCTTTTCTTTTGATGAGAAAAATTGTACGTCGTCAATAATTAATATATCTACCATTTGATAGAAGTGTGAAAAATCATTTCTAGTGTTATTTCTAATTGATTCAATAAATTGTTGCGTAAATTTTTCTGCAGATACATAAAGAACAGTTTTTTCAGGATGTAGTTCTTTAGCTTTTAGTCCAATTGCATGAGCTAAATGTGTTTTTCCTAGCCCTACTCCTCCATAAATTAATAGAGGATTGAAAGATGTACCAGCAGGTTTTTGAGCTACAGCGTATCCTGCTGATCTTGCTAGCCTATTACATGAACCTTCTATGAAATTATCAAAAGAGTAGTTTGGGTTTAATTGAGAATTTATTTGCACTTTTTTTAAACCAGGAATAACAAAAGGGTTTTTAAATTTTTGATCTAATGCTTGAATAGGAATAGAATGATTGGGGTTAGATTTTACTCTAGTATTAATACTTGGTATCTGAACAGAATAAGGTTTATTATTGTCATTGTTTAATATAATGTTGTATAATAATTTTCCATCTTCTCCTAATTCTTTCTTTATCGCTGTTTTGATTAAATCAATGTAATTTTCTTCTATCCATTCGTAAAAAAACTTACTAGGAACTTCTACTGTCAATATAGATTTCTTAAATTTCACTGGACGTATTGGTAGAAACCAAGTTTCAAAACTTTGTTGATTGATGTTATCTTTTATAAAAGATAAGCAGTTGTTCCAAACTTGACTGGGGGTAAGTTCCATTTAGTATAGTTTATTTTTTTATGTTAGTTTCTTGTTAGTAATATAAATGTAAAGTGCTTTTTATATTTTGAAATAAAACTTGTCGTAAATGTGTGAAGAAAAAAGTTTAAAAAAAAATTTTTTTACTATTGTTTTATAATTTTTTTAGTACTAAATTAAGGACCTTCCTTTAGAATGATTATTCTTGATAAATAAATTATTATATAGTATTAATAGAACGTCATTTCCTGAATTTATTTTTTTAGCATTTTTTAAACAATTTAAAACAGGACCCTTTATGCCTTTGGTTATTTTTTTTTCTGATCTAAAACAACGTGCCTCATCCCATAGATTTAATGTTATCATATTTTGAATTATTATAGCGCCTCCTTCAATTAGAATAGATTTTATTTCGTTTTTATATAACATATTCATCATATTTTTCAATTTCTCAGTATTTGTACTGTTATTAGAAATTCCGTTATTTAAATAATTTAAATATGTTATATTTTTTTCTACTTTATTTTCTTTTTCGTTTAATATAATTGTTTTAGATAATTTGTTTTTAATATTCCAATCTTTGCTGTCTAGTTTGTTGTTTCTGTCAATAGTAATTCTTATGGGATTTTTTCCAGGGTATTTTCTGGTGGTAAGCTCTGGATTGTCACATGTTACAGTATTTGTTCCTACCATAATACCATCTACTTGACTTCTCCATTTATGTGATAGTATAGTGCTTTCTGGACAACTTATTTTAGTGCTTCCTTTTTTTAAATTATTGATAAATCCATCTTTTGATTCCGCCCATTTTAAAATGATATAGGGTCTTTTGTGTTCATGGTTAATAAAATAATTGTAATTAATTTTCCTGCATTCTTCAGGTAATACTCCAACAATAACTTGTGTATGTTTTTTTAATTTTTCAATACTTTTCCCCTTTACTTCTTTAAAAGGATCCAGTGTTCCAATAATAACTTTTTTTATTTGATATTTTAGCAATAATTCAACACAGGGTGGAGTTTTTCCAAAATGTGCACATGGTTCCAAATTAACATATAGATTTGAATCTGACAGGATTTGTTTATAGTTTTTTGGGTATTGATTCTTTAAGTTTTTAATTGCATTTACTTCAGCATGTGGACCACCATATTTTTCGTGATATCCAGTTGCAATAATTTTGCCATTCTTTACAATAACACAACCAACAAGTGGATTAGTTAGTGTTTTTTTTAAGCCTAGAATTGCTAGATCTAAACATTTTTTCATAAATTTTTCATGATTTTTCATATTTTAAATTTAATATTTTTTATTCTCATGTTAAACATAAAATCAATTAAGATAAATTTTAATAACAAATTGAAATCAATTTATTCTTCAAGAGAAATTAATTCAATTTGGAATCAATGGGTAGTAAAGGAGCTTTTAAAAATGAAGACAATTCAATACTTGACAAACCCAGATATTATCATTG